>REDJ01000242.1 GCA_007693555.1 Bacteroidota bacterium | reverse complement strand
AATACTAAGTTATTTTTAAAAATTAATATTATTATTATTATTTGGATATATATTAATTGAAAACGTTTAATAGAAAACAACTACGCAAATAAATTATAAAAAATAAAAATTATGTCGGGATATTCATCAGAAGAGTTGGTTGATAATATTAAAAGTCTGAAAAAGGAAAAGAAAGCAGTAATTTTTGGGAATTATTTTCAGCTACCTGAAATACAGGATATTTGCGATTTCATAGGGGATAGTCTTGAACTGACTCAAAAAGCAAATGAAACAAATGCAGATGTTATTGTTTTTTGTGGGGTCAATTACATGGCAGAAACCGGAAAAATACTGGCTCCAGATAAAAAAGTTCTTATTCCGGATTTGGAAGCAGTTTGTAATCTCACAGAAAGCTGTCCGGCAGATGAATTTGAAACGTTTATCAAAGCCAGGCCTAAATATACTATTATCAGTTATATCAATTCCTCAGCCGAAGTAAAAGCTTTGTCGGATATCATTGTTACATCCAGAAATGCAGTGAGTATTGTTAATAGTATACCCTATGATGAAAACATAATATTTGCTCCTGACAGAAACCTGGGTGCCTATATCAATAACCTGACCGCAAGAAATATGGTGCTGTGGAATGGAACATGCAGCATACATGATGTATTAAGTAATGAAAGGGTATTGGCATTGAAAGAAAATCACCCGGAAGCCAAACTTATCGCTCATCCCAGATGTAAACCAGAAATATTAAAAATTGCTGATTTTGTTGGTTCAACAACAGCTCTGCTTGAATACACCAGGAAAACTAAAGATGAAGAATTTATTGTGGCTACCGATTCGGGGATTATACACCAGATGAAAAAATATAATCCTGATAAGAGTTTCATAATTATACCCACAGACGAGAGTGCCATGTGTAATGAATGCCCGCATATGAAACTAAATAATCTTGAAAAATTATACAATTGTATTTTAAATGAAGAATATGAGATTAAACTTTCGGATGAAATTATAAATAAAGCAAAAGTGCCACTGGAGAGGATGCTTGATTTATCAAAAAAATTGAGTTTCTGAGTGTTCTTTAATTCATTTTGCTTAGAAAAATGTAATGGTTAAATTTGCTTAAATAAGATTAGATAAAATCACACTTTATCATCTTACTTATAATTAAAGGGTTATTTTAAAAAAAATGTTGTAAATTTGGCTTTGCGAAGAACAAAACCAATTAATTAACAGAGCAAAACAAAGAAGGCAATCTTCTTTATCCACTTTACCGGATAAGTACTAAATTTCATTTTTTATTAAAACAAATAAAAACAGGGATATGGCAAAAGTAAAAATTTTGGTTGTTGAAGATGAGAGCATCGTAGCCAAGGATATACAGAATAGCTTGAAAAAGTTAGGCTATCAGGTACCCACTACCGTAAGCAGCGCTGAAAAAGCGATTGAAGAAATTGAAGAAAACCGTCCTGACCTTGTATTGATGGACATTATGCTGAAAGGCCAAATGAGTGGTATCGAAGCCGCTAACATCATCAAGGAAAGATTTGGAGTTCCTCTCATTTTCCTAACGGCATATGCTGATGATAATACACTCAGTAAGGCGAAAATAACCGAACCTTATGGCTATATTATCAAACCATTTAAGGAAAAAGAATTGCAAACTACTATTGAAATGGCCCTTTATAAGCATGAAAAAGATGAGGTCATAAAAAAAGAAAGAGATCTCTATCACTCTATCATCGAAAACAAAGAATCAAAGGACAGTATCTTTGTCAGAGCTGATTACAGACTGAATAAAATCAATTTCGATGATATATTTTATGTGGAAGCTCTTAAGGACTACGTTGTTATCAATACCTCCGACAATAGTTACACAACACATACAACTATGAAGGAAATGGTTAGAATTCTTCCGCAAAAAGATTTTGTAAGAATTCACAGGTCATTTATTGTGAATTTGAATAAGATTTTCTCTATCAAATATCCGGATTTGGTAATTGAAGGAAAAATGAAAGTATTGCCTATCGGCGGACTTTACAGAAAAGAACTTTACAGCAGATTGAATCTGATTTAACATTAAGTATAAGTCACACAGAAAGCTGTCCCTGATTAATAGGACAGCTTTTTTTATTCTACCCTCTCAAAATCTATCTCCTTTTTCTGAAAATCAGCAGATTTTATACGAATCATAATGGGGTCGCCCAGCTTGAGTTTTTTCTTAGTATTATAACCCACTACCTGGTAATTATCTTCATCAAGATAATAATAATCATCTGATAAGTCGCTAAGGCGTATCATACCTTCGCATTTGTTTTCTACAATTTCAACAAACACCCCCCATTTGCTTACACCGGATATTACGCCTTCAAATTCCTGACCTATCTTATCACTTAAAAATTCTACCTGCTTGTATTTAATGGAATCTCTTTCTGCATTTTGTGCACGTTTTTCCATTTCAGATGAGTGCTTGCATTTTTCTTCATAAATTTCTTCAGGAAAACCATTGGTTTTGTTTGAATAAGCATGTAATAACCTGTGCACCATTAAATCAGGATATCTCCTGATGGGTGAAGTAAAATGCGTATAATAATCAAATGCAAGCCCATAATGTCCGATATTCTGAGTGGAATATTCAGCTTTTGCCATGCTTCGGATAGTGAGTGTTTCAATGAGATTCTCTTCTCCTTTACCTGCCGATTTTTCCAGTAAATTATTAAATGACTGGGAAATATTTTTACGGGTATCGGTTTTCATTTTATATCCAAGCTTTGAGACAAACTCTGATAGACTGTTCAGCTTATCCGGATTTGGAATGTCATGAATGCGATAGACAAATGTTTTAGGTTTTTGATTACCCTTCGCTTTTCCAATTTTTTCAGCCACAGCTTTGTTGGCCAAAAGCATGAATTCTTCTATCAGCTTGTGTGCATCTTTTTGTTCTTTGAAATAAACCTCCAGGGGTTTACCATCCTCGTCAAGTTTGAACTTAACCTCCTTTTTATCAAATGCTATGGCACCGTTTTTCAGACGCCGGTTTCTGATTTCACGGGCAATGTAGTTTATTATATTTATTTCTTTGGAAAACTCTCCATTACCACTCTCAATAATTTCCTGAACCTCTTCATATGAAAATCTGCGATTGGATTTAATGATAGTTTTTCCAATCCAGGTACTGGATATTTTTCCCCTTTTATTCAATTCAAAAACCACCGAAAATGTGAATTTTTCTTCATCAGGGCGAAGGGAGCAAATATAATTTGACAGGCGCTCAGGAAGCATTGGAATTACTCTGTCAACGAGATAAATAGATGTTGCGCGCTCATATGCTTCCCTATCCAGAAGAGATTTATCTTTTACATAATGTGAAACATCAGCAATGTGGACACCAATGCGGAAATTATCTTCATCAATTTCTTCGAATGAGATAGCGTCATCAAAGTCTTTGGCATCAAATGGGTCTATGGTAAAAGTTATAATTTCTCTGAAGTCCTTTCTTTTTTCAATTTCTTTTTCGTCAATGATATCGGAAATTTCTTCAGCAGCTTTTTCCACTTTTTCTTCAAATTTGGAAGGCAGGTTATGCTCTGCAAGAATGGCATGGATTTCAACCTCATTTACTCCCGGGTCTCCCAAAACTTCAATTATTTTTCCAAACGGGTTTTTGGCATGATTGGGCCATTCTGTTAGCTCAGCTACAGCTTTCTGGCCTTCTTTGGCACCGTTTAAAGCATCAAGAGGAATAAAAATATCAACAGGTGTGGCTTTGTTGTCAGGAATAAGAAAAGCAAAGTTTTTGTGCTTTTGTATGATTCCCACAAACCTGGTTTTTTCCCGCTTAATGATTTCGATAATTTCACCCTCGGTTTTGGCATTTTTTCGCTTGGGAAACAGCCGAACTTTTACCTTATCTCCGTCAAGTGCCTTGTGTGTATTGTTTGGGGCAATCCTTACGTCTTCAACAAGGTCGTCAGTAATTATATAAGCCTTGCCGGTTTGCTTCATATCTACAATGCCGGTAATAAAAGGTCCTATGGTTTTAATTTTCTCCTGCTCCAGGGGATTAAGAACAAATTTTCCTTTGTAAACCTCTATTAGGAAGTTTTCCTTTGCCAGGCTGTATAATAAACCGTTTACAAACTTTTTATATTTATGATCACCTTCAGGCAGTCGTTTGGCAATCTGTTTATAATTCAGTTTTGTTCTTGGATCTTTGATAAATAAATCCCTGATTTTTTCTGTTAAATTTTCTTTAATTGCCTTATTTGATAATTTATTCATAAAATAATTGTTTATTGGATAGAAGATAATCTGATAAAAAAATTCTTTACAAATTGATTTAAGATTAATAAAAGACTTTAGCTAAATTAAGTTATTTTGGGTCAGGTGAGGTATTTTTATTTGTAAATTTAAGGTTACCTTTTTTATCATATAAGGGTTAATTTATTGAAATAAAGCATATTATGTTATCTGTATATAATGAACTCCTGCAAAAACTTGATAAATTTATCCGCAAGTATTACACAGATTTGCTGATAAAAGGACTTCTCTGGTTTGTTTCAGGCTTTTCAGCTGTTTTCCTTGTATTGGTTTTATTAGAATACTTTGGTTATTTTAATACTTTAACCAGGGCATTATTGTTCTTTGGTTTTCTGTTGTTCAATGCAATCATTTTAATACTATTTGTTGTTCGGCCAATTGCCGGTATTTTAAAACTTGGGAAAAGAATTTCACCTGGAGATGCTGCAAAAATCATCGGAAAACATTTTAAAAATGAAGTTGATGATAAAATAACCAATACTTTACAACTAAAAAGTTATCTTGATGATAATCCCTCAAAAGCAGAACTTTTAATTGCAGGTATAGAACAAAAATCCCGGAATCTGAAAGAATTGCCCTTTGGTATGGCTATAGATTTCAGGCTTAACATGAAATATGTTCCTTATGCTGCTGTCCTTGCATTAATCGTGGCATCCGGATGGTTTTTATTTCCCTATATTTTCAAAGAATCTGCCGGCCGGATTATAAGGTATGAGCAGACGTTTGAAAGACCGGCACCATTTCAACTCATCTTAAAAAACGAACAACCGCTCAGGGCAATAAAAAATGAAAGGTTTAAACTACAGATTAAAACCGAGGGTAATGTAATACCTTCTCATCTTGATATTGCCTTTAGAAGTACGGTTCAGAGAATGGCCCAATCCGGGAGGAACGAGTTTGAATATGAATTCCGTTCGGTAAATGAACCTATTCAGTTTTTCATATCTTCAGGCGACTTTAATTTCGGTCCCTATCTTTTGGATGTAAAAAGTAAAGCTGTTATAAAAAACTTTACAATTGTTGCCGAATATCCTGATTATACAGGCATACCCGCTGAAAACTTTATCAATATTGGCGATATTGAAGTTCCTGAAGGTACTAACCTCAAGTGGGAAATATTTACAGAAGATACAGATGACATTTACTTTTTACGTGGTGATGAAAAAATAACTCCCGATAAAGTAAGAAGCAATGTTTATGAGTATAAAATTATTGCGCTTGAAGATTTCAGATATGGCATTGTTACTGAAAACGCAGAAAGTGGTACAGGAGATTCTTTGGGTTACTTTGTTAACACTCAACCGGATATGTTTCCGACGATTTCGATACAGGAGTTTCAGGACTCTGTAATGATTTCTCACCTGTTCTTTGAAGGTCTTATCAGGGATGATTATGGTTTTACGGATCTTTCTTTCTTTTACAGGGTATTTGACACCAGGCAGGATAACAAAAATGGGGATGATATCGAAAATTTTGTTCGTAAGCAGCTGGGATTTGAAAAAAATAACCTGAATCAGGTTTTTTATCATCATCTGAATCTTAATACTATCGCTCTTCAGCCCGGACAAACTGTAGAGTATTTCTTTCAGGTAACAGACAATGACAGGATAAACGGCCCCAAAAGTTCACGTAGCAGAATATATACTCTTAGTATTCCCACTCATGAGCAGTTAATTGCAGAATCTTTAGAGGGTGACGAGCAAATCATGTCAGGGCTGGGGCAAAGCCGTGAGGAAATCAACAATATTCAGAGAGAAATTGACCAGTTAAGAAGGTCTATGCTTGAAAGTGACAGAATTACCTGGGAGCAACAGGAGAGTCTTCGTCAATTACTTGATAAACAAAAACAAGCGCAGGAAACCTATGAACAACTTAAGGAATTCACTGAGTCTAAAAGCATCAAAGAACAACAATTAAGGGAACAGGATGAAAATATCCTTAAAAAACAGGAGCAACTGCAGAAACTGTTCGAAGAAGTGCTGACTGATGAAATGAAGCAATTGTATGATCAAATACAGGAAGAGTTGGAAAAGCTCAACAGGGAAGGTGTTTTTGAAATGCTTGACCGATTTCAGTTTGAAATGCAGGATCTGGAAAGAAGGCTTGACCGTGCTCTGGAGTTATTCAAACAACTTCAGGTTGAAAGAATGCTTACAGAAAGCATAGATGCACTTGAAAGGTTAAAAGACAGACAGGATGAGTTATCAGAAAATAATATTCCCGGTTCGGACCTTGATAGCATAAAAGAAGAACAAGAGGACATCAATCAGAATTTTGAGAACATAGAAAGTCTCTTTGAGGACATGATGCAGAAAAATCAGGAGTTGGTCAGACCAAATGATTTTGAAGATACCAGTTCTTTATGGGAGGAGGTTAAAGGACTGATGGATGAGATTTTAAACCAGTTGAACCGGGGCGATCAATCTGCTTCACAACAAGGTCAGAATGAATCCTCCCAAAGAATGGATGATCTTAACCAGAGATTACAGAATATGTTGTCGCAAATGCAACAGCAAAACCTTGCTGAAGACATCAGATCTCTTCGTGAAATACTGGATAATCTTATAAAGACATCTTTTGCCCAGGAAGAACTTTTACTAAATGTACGGGAAATCAATGTGAGAGATCCTAAATATGTCAACCTGATTCAGGAGCAAAGGAAAATAAGTAATGACCTGACAATGATTCAGGATAGTTTGAATGCTCTTGCAAAACGACAAATACAGATTCAATCCTATGTAACACGTGAAATTGCCGAAATCAATATGAATATTGATCAGGCTATCGACCATTTGATTAACAGGAGAAAACACACTGGCTCAAGTCGTCAGCAATTTGTAATGACTCATGTAAACAATCTTGCCTTGTTGTTAAATGAAAGCATGCAAAATATGCAAATGCAAATGCAAATGCAAGCCGAAGGGGGAGGTGATGATCCCCAACCAGGAGAAGGAATGCCTTCATTTAAAGACCTCAGGCAAATGCAGGAACAAATGAATCAAATGCTCGATCAACTCAGAGAAGGACACCAACCAATGCCCGGTGAATCAGGTCAGGAAGGAATGAGTATGAGTGAACAACTTGCCAGAATGGCTGCTGAACAGGAGGCCATAAGAAACAGACTGAATGAACTGGCAAATCAACTGAGAAGTGATGGAGAAAATACAAGAGAACTGGATCAGACCATGAGGGAAATGGAGCGCACGGAATTGGATATAGTGACAAATAATGTTTCAAGACAAACCCAATTACGCCAGCAAAGAATACTCACCAGACTTCTTGAGCACGAAAGGGCACACATGGAAAGAGAGCAGGAACAAAGGAGGGTAGGGGAAACTGCAAAAAGTTGGGATTTAAGTAACCCTGAAGATTTTTTTGAGTATAATAGGATAAAGAACAGGAGTATTGAAATGCTCAGGAGTTTACCTCCCGGTTTCAAACCTCACTACAGATCTTTGGTTGAGTCATATTTCCTAAATGTAGAACAATAAAATGGTTGAAAACAAAAAACAAATTAAAGTGAAGTCTTCCAGGGAGGGTATTCATGAGCTTGAAGCCTTTGTAGAGGACATATGTTATGAATATAACATTATAAATACGTACTATAGCAACATACAACTGGCTCTAAATGAGGCTTTTATAAATGCCAAGGTACATGGAAATCAAAACAATCCAAACTCAGTAATTGAAATATCTTTTTTTTCTGACCAGAAAGGGCTTCATTTTCTTGTAAAGGATGAAGGAGACGGGTTTGATTTTCAATCCTACCTTGATAAAGATATCACCGACCTGCCAGAAGGTGATGAAAAAGGCGAAAGAGGAATTTTGGTTATTAAAATGCTTGTTGACGAATTAAACTTTTATGACAAAGGAAGTACTATTGAACTTATTTTCTACATATCAAGTATTAACTATAGTCTTACACTTGAAAGGAAGAAGCATCTGGAGAATTATTTTAAAAATGTAATTTTGTACAAAACTCCATGAATTGAAAATACACTCTGAATTTTCACAATCCGTCGAATTTTATTTCGAAGATTTTGAGCAGTTTCCATTTCCTGAGGTTGATATCAGGAAATGGATTCTTTTTATAATCATGAATGAAAAGAAAGAACCTGGTTTGATAAATGTGATTCTGTGCAGTGATGAATTTTTACATGTAATGAATCAGAAGTATTTAGATCATGATGAATTAACGGATATAATTACGTTTGATTACAAGGATGATTTTGGAAATATCAGTGGAGATATATTTATCAGCATGGAACGAGTGATTGAGAATGCCAGTGATTTGAAAGAAAGTTCTCTGAGAGAATTTTGCAGGATTGTTGCCCATGGGGTTTTGCATTTAATTGGTTATACAGATAAACAACCAAAGGAGAAATCTGTTATGACAAGCAAAGAAGATTATTACTTATCTTTTGTTGATTTTTTATAAATTCAGACTGGCGAATACATTATTGATTTATTGAGTGTTAATTTTTAGAATTTAGAAATAATTGAATGTTTGCTAATTATGATATAATTGTAGTAGGAGGTGGGCATGCCGGATGTGAAGCTGCTGCAGCCTCTGCTCGTATGGGGTCAAAAGTTTTGTTGATTACTCTCAATCTGGCTACTATAGCGCAGATGTCATGCAATCCTGCCATGGGTGGAATTGCTAAAGGACAAATTGTAAGAGAAATTGATGCCCTTGGAGGGTTTACCGGTATAGTTACTGACCATACTATGATTCAGTTCAGGATGCTTAACCGCAGTAAAGGTCCCGCGATGTGGAGTCCGAGAGCACAGAGTGACAGGATGCTTTTTGCAGCCAAATGGAAAGAGGTTTTGGAAAGTATTCCAAATCTTGACTTCTGGCAGGATTCTGTTACAGAATTGATAGTAAAAAATCAAAAAGTAATAGGAGTAAGAACAAAACACGGGATTGAAATTTTCGCACATTCTGTTATCATTACAAGTGGTACATTTCTAAATGGAAGCATTCATATTGGTAAAAACTCTTATTCCGGGGGAAGGTTAGGGGAGGCCCCTAGTTCGGGGTTTACTCAAAACATCAATAGTTATGGAATAGAAAGCGAAAGACTAAAAACCGGAACCCCGGTCAGGGTGGATGGCAGAACAATAGATTTCAGTAAACTCATAGAACAGCCAGGAGATGAAAATCCGGCAAAATTTTCCTTCCTGGATACTCCTCCGCTTAAAAGTCAGAAAAGTTGCTGGCTTGCATATACCGATGAGAATGTACATGATATTTTAAGAACAGGGTTTGAAGATAGCCCAATGTTTACCGGAAGGATAAAAGCCGGAGGGCCAAGGTATTGCCCGAGTATTGAAGACAAGATAGACAGATTTAGTGATAAAAACAGACATCAACTGTTTGTTGAACCTGAAGGATGGGATAGCATTGATTACTATGTGAATGGTTTTTCCTCAAGTTTGCCTATTGAGGTTCAATATAAGGCATTGAATGCAATTCCTGGTTTTGAATACAGCAAAATACTCAAACCCGGGTATGCAATTGAATATGATTATTTTCCACCAACACAACTTGATTTTAACCTGGAATCAAAGAAAATAGAAAATTTATATTTTGCAGGGCAGGTTAATGGTACTACAGGGTATGAAGAAGCTGCTTGTCAGGGTCTGATGGCTGGTATTAATGCCCATCTTAAAATCAGAAATGAAACTTCGTTTATATTGAAAAGAAGTGAGGCATATATTGGTGTGCTCATAGATGATCTTATTACAAAAGGGACAAAAGAGCCCTACAGAATGTTTACCAGCAGGGCTGAGTTCAGAATTTTGCTTCGACAGGACAATGCTGATTCAAGGCTTACAAGAAAAGGCTTTAAACTGGGCCTGGCAACTCAGGAAAGGCTTGACAAACTTGTGGAGAAAGAGTTTTTGATTGACAAAATATCTGAAACCATAGCCTCGGGTAAACTATTGCCTGAGCAAATAAACCCCATTCTCAATGAAAGGAAATCTTCGTCCGTAAAAATTAAAACATCCGCCGAAAAAATCCTTTTGAGACCCCAGGTGAAAATACACGACATTGTCTCATGTTCAGAAGAAATGAAGAAAGAAATCGAAGCTCTTAAGCCTTATAAAACATATCAGGAGGCCCTGGAGTCAGCAGAGATTTCCATAAAGTATAAGGGGTATCTGGACAGAGAAGCGGAAATGGCAAAGAAAATATCACGACTAGAAAACACAAAGCTTAGACCCGATTTTGATTATTCTCAATTGAAGGCCATAAGTTATGAAGGTCGTGAAAAGCTAATGAAAGTTAAGCCCCGTACGGTAGGTCAGGCCTCAAGAATAAGTGGCATAAGCCCAAGCGATATATCAGTTTTACTGATTCACTTGGGGGCGTAAACCCGCACTGAAAATTTTTGTTCCACGTGAAACATATTTTAAAACACAATAAATTGTTTCACGTGGAACGTTTTTTTGTAGGGTATTGCATATATTTGGTGTAATCAATTAAAACCTGCTGTGAATGCTGGAAATTAAGAATTGTCCGATTTGTGAATCCCCTTCAATGAAAAGGATTGGGGAGTCGGAGGACTACCTGGTAAGTAACGAAACATTTACATTGACTCAATGCAATTATTGCAGTTTTGTTTTCACCAACCCTCGACCCGATGAAAAAAGTATCATAAAATACTATAAATCAGTAGATTATATTTCGCATACTGACAGCCAAAGAGGTATTTTTGAAAGAATATATATGCTGGTGAGAGCTTATATGCTCAAACGTAAATATAAGATAATCAGAAGGATAAACCAGAAAAAAGAAAAAATTGCTTTATTGGATTTTGGTTGCGGTACCGGGGAGTTTCTCCTGTATTTGCAAAAACATAATGTTGTTGGTTTTGGATTTGAGCCCAATGAAACAGCCCGAGAAAATGCGCGTAAAAAAGGAATAAGTGTTTTAAGTAATAACAATGATTTGGAATCAAATCAATTCAAATCCAAATTTGATGTTATAACACTTTGGCATGTACTCGAACATATCCATGATTTAAACTCACTAATAAGGCTGTTTCATGAAGTGTTATCATTAAATGGTTTAATTATTGTAGCGATTCCCGAGTATAGGTCTTATGATGCAAAGTTTTATAGGTTTAATTGGGCGGCCTGGGATGTACCAAGGCACCTGAATCATTTTGAAGAAACTACAATTGAAAGGCTTTTTGAACAAAACGGTTTCAGAAAAGAAGAAAGGCTTCCTCTGATTTTTGACTCATTCTATGTTTCCATGCTTACTGAAAAAACAAGAAAAACTGGTTTTACCGGCACATTAAGAGCTATCAGTGTTGGACTTTTATCAAATTTAAAAGCATTTTCGGGCTCATATCCTTATTCGAGCCAGATATATGTTTTCAGGAAATTATGAAAAGCAAATCTTTTTCATTTGGGATATGATGTTTCAAAGAAAATATCAAATAAGCATTGTTTTGCTGCTGCTTTCGATATTACTATCATGGCTTATCTTTAAGAATAAAAGTGGCACATATGATGTGAAAAATATCGTCAATATCTTTCAGAAAGACTTTGAAGCAAGAGAAAATTCAGCACAGATCCTTCTGGATGAGTTTTACTTCAGCTACATAGAAGCAGGAGAGGCTCTGTCGGTAGAGAGTCGGTGGGTTAAAACGATGAACGAAAAATACTATCAAAAGGGAGAAGTGCTTTTTAAAAGCACTGCAGATTCTTTATTGTTCCTGTCTCACAATGCTCTGCCCGTTAATCATTTTCGCATACCTCAGAACAAAAATGAATTATACCATCTGGGTAACGGCTGGTATTATATCCTTGGAAGGCAACATGAAAACAGCACCTTTTGGGTGGCTTCGCTCGTAAAAAAAGATTACAGATTTAAAAACAGATTTTTAATAAATACCTTTCAATCAGACTATTCAATTCCTGATTTTTTTGAAATCGAAAAGGATGAAAGCATAGGATATCCTGTTTTTAATACCAAGGGCGAATATGTTTTTTCACTAATTGTGCCAGATGAAAATATGCTGGTATATACCAGCGGCAGCTTGTGGTTTTTATCTGTTGTATTCAGCATATTGGCTCTTTTAACTATTATATATCTGCTTTATACAATATTTCGGTATAATATTGAACGTGGAAAATATGTCACTGCAGTCATACTGTTATTTTCAGGTTTGTTATTTACCAGGTTTGTGATGTTTTATTTCCAGGTACCCCAATGTTTTTATCAGGGTATCCTGTTTACGGCAAATCATTATGCATCAAGCCTTTGGCTTCCCTCTTTGGGCGACTTGCTTTTGAATACATTTTTTTCAGCTGTATTTTTCTTTGTCTTATTCGCGCACAGGAAAAAGTTTCCCTTCCTGAATTCACTTCAAAAACCGGCTTCTGTATTAATTTGTTTTATTTCAGTTGCTCTGATTGCTTTTGCGGCCGACTTTATTATTCAATTGCTGCGGAGCCTGGTTATCAACTCCAGTTTAAACCTTGATGTCAATTTTATTTTTTCGCCGGATATTTATAATGTTCTTGGATTTTTGATTATTGCAGGGCTGTTCATTTCATATTATTTTTTGGGAAGCATTTTGCTTGAGCTGGTATCACGTGGTTCCAGGAAGTCTTTTGAGTTATTCGCGATTCTTATTATTTCCATTATCATTTTAAGTGTGGTTTTTTATTTTTTCGGAAAAGCACCCTGGATTATCTGGATTTCATTATTTCTTACATCACTGATTTATTTCATTAAAAAGCGAACAGGTACTTTTAGTATTTCCTTTACCAGGCTTATTATTCTATTCTTTGTATTTGCTTTGGCAGGCACTTTTTCACTTTTAATATTCAATAATGAGAAAGAAAAGGCCAATCGTATGAATTTAGCCATGAGGCTAGCATCAGAACAGGACCCAATTGCAGAGTTTCTGTTTAAGGAGATGGAAGAGGAGGTTTTTACAGATACTATCCTGGTAAACCTTGTGCTTCAAAACCCCTATAATGAAACGGAAATTTTACAATATCTGAAAACACATTATTTTACAGAGTTCTGGGCTAAATATGATATTCAGCTTACCACATGTGCTCCCGGAGAAATTTTGTATTTCAAGCATTTTGAGCAGGAGTTTGTTTGTGACGATTATTTTGATTTTTTCATAAACCAGTTTGGCAGGGAAACTATAAGCGAGCATTTTATATATCTTGACAACCACACAGGAAGGAATTCATACATAAGCATAATCCCCATAAAATCTGATGTTGACAACCAGATACTTTACAATTTATATGTTGAATTTGAAGCACGTTTTATTCCAAAAGAACTGGGCTTCCCGGAGCTTTTGGTAGATGAGCGCATTGACATATCCCGCAATCTTGGCAACTATTCTTATGCAGTATATAAGGATGATATTATGACCCTTAAGTTCGGATCTTTTTTCTACAGCATACATGCCAGCGCATATGATACAGGAAATGAGACATTTGTGTTTTTTGAATCTGATGCATACAGTCATCTTTTATACAACCGGGATGAAAACACGCAAATCATTGTCAGCAAACCCAGGGAGGGTGTACTGGAAAGAATCGCTCCGTTTTCATATTTATTCATCACCTTATTTCTGTTTGGAATACTTATTTGGGCCTTGGTTTTAAAGGTCAATGATGAATTCAGCTTTTCTCTGAATTTTAAGAAAAGATTGCAATTTTCAATCATAGGTATTGTTTTGATATCCGTGGTGGCAATAGGCAGTGCTTCTGCATGGTTTATTTTTAATATCTACAAAAATAAAAATGAAGCCATCATAAATGAAAAATCACACAGCATACTCATTGAACTTGAGAATATTCTGGCAGAGGAACCATGGCTTGATTATACATACAGAGATTTTTTGAATCCATTGCTTTTAAGGCTTTCCCAGGTATTTTTTACCGATATAAACTTGTTTGATCCCGACGGAGCCTTGCTGGCGTCTTCACGCCCAAGGGTATTTGACGAAGGGTTGATTTCTCCGTTGATACAACCGGTAGCATTTAACCAATTGAAAATTAGCGGAAAGAGTTTGTTTATTCATAATGAAAGAATAGGAAACCTTGAATATATATCCACATATGTACCACTTAGAAATCTGCAAGGCCAGTTGATCGCATATATTAACCTGCCTTATTTTGCACAGCAAAGCGAATTACGCAATGAAATCTCATACTTTCTTGTTGCTTTTATAAATATTTACCTCCTTTTGCTTTTGCTTTCTGTAATTATAGCATTTTTCATTTCCAATTATGTAACACGTCCTCTGCAGATAATAAGGGACAGTATTTCCAGGGTTACTTTTGGCAAATCAAACAAAAAAATTCATTGGGAACGCAACGATGAAATTGGTCAGTTAATCAGTGAATATAACAGAATGATTGATGAGCTTGCTGTAAGCGCAGAGTTGCTTGCTCGCAGCGAACGTGAATCTGCCTGGAGGGAAATGGCCAAACAGGTTGCTCATGAAATAAAAAACCCATTGACACCTATGCGTTTAAATGTGCAGTACCTGCAAAGGGCCTGGCAGGATAGAGCAGATGATTGGGATGAACGACTGGAGCGCTTCACGAAAACAATGGTTGAGCAAATTGACAGCCTTGCAGTAATTGCTGCTGAATTTTCTGATTTTGCCAAAATGCCGGTTGCAAAAAATGATGTTATTGATTTACGAAAATTTATTCCCGAAGTAACCGATTTATTTAAAGGGTTTGATAATGTTAAGATTGATACTTTCATGCCCGGAGGTACATATCCTTTAAAGGTTAGTGGTGACAAAAATCAATTGATGAGGGTCTTTAACAATCTCATCAAAAATGCTATACAGGCCTATGAGAAAGAAGACATTGCCCGCATAAACATCAAGTGCGAAAAAGAAGAAAATTATTTGAAGGTTGAGATACAGGATTTTGGATGCGGTATTCCGGAGGAACTGAAGAAAAACATATTTCAGCCGTATTTTACCACCAAAAATGCCGGAATGGGGTTGGGGCTGGCAATGGTAAAAAGTATCATCCAAAGCCTTAATGGACACATTTCCTTTGAATCTGAGCAGGGAAAAGGAACCAGATTCATTATGAGAATTCCTGCAATTAATTTTGATTGAATGCGAAAAAAGTTGAAATAACTTAAAACTCTAACCATGAGAACTGTATTGAAAACATTGTTATTCATATTATTATTTGGGTTCCTTGCAACTGTAAATGTTTTTGGTCAGAAAGTTTATGTTACACAATGGAAGTCAGAGGCAGATTATATTGTTTACATAACAGAATGGAAATCTGAAGCCAATGTCATTGCATACATTACAAAATGGAAATCCGAAGCAAAGCCACGCTCAGGAATATGGTATATTACCGAATGGAAAAGCGAGGCAGATATTAAGGTTTACTATTCCCAATGGAAAAGTGAAGCAGATATAAGGGTATATTTTACACAATGGAAGTCAGAGGCAAAATGGGATTTGTGAATAAATGTCGGTTTACCCCTTGTTTCTCTTGCTGAAAAACCCGGTAAGGCAAATATATATATATTATTCGTAAACTAAGGGTTCTGTTTCTCCTTTCAGAACCATTAATCCGTTCATGGCCAATGCGCGCATTTCATCCTCTCCGGGATATACGTAAACCGGTGAAATATGACGAATTCTTTCTGTAAGGTTTTCTACAAAAGGTTTCCCATATGCAATTCCACCTGTTAGTAGTATGGCATGCACATCTCCTTTAAGAACTGTGGCCATGGCGCCAATTTCCTTTGCAACCTGGTAAGCCATTGCATCATAAATAAGCTTAGCTTTTTCGTCACCGGCCAGGGCTTTTTTCTCAACTTCATATGCATCATTGGTGTCAAGATATGCAACCAACCCTCCACGCCCGGTAATCATTTTAAGGATTTGTTTTTCAGTATATTTGCCACTGAAACACAGTTTTACAAGCGCTCCTGCCGGCAAGCCACCGCTTCTTTCAGGAGAAAACGGCCCGTCACCATCAAGGGCCTGGTTAACGTCAATTACCCGACCCTGATAATGAGCTCCCACACTGATACCACCCCCAAGATGTGCGACAATCAAATTAAGAGCTTCATAGGTTTGGGCCACAGCACGGGCATGTTGACGAGCAATGGCTTTTTGGTTCAATGCATGAAAAATGGAAATTCTCTCGATTTCGGGATGACCTGAAATCCTGGCAATATCTTCAAGCTCGTCTACAACTACCGGGTCGGCAATAAAGGCACGCGCATTGGGAAGTGTTTGGGCTATGTCATGGGCAATTAATCCACCGAGATTGCTGGCATGCTGACCCAATACCCCCACTTTAAGATCGTTAATTAGTGCCTCGTTCATTTCATAAACGCCTGATTTTATCGGTTTAACCAAGCCTCCGCGCCCCACAACAATTTGAATACTTTCAATAGCAATATCTGCATTTTTTAATTCCTGCAAAATTATACTGCGGCGAAATTCATATTGATCGGTAATTTTCTCGAACTTTTCAATGTCTTCGCATGAATGTCTTATGGTTTTAAGAAATACCTCGCGTGTGTTTTTGAAAACTGCAATCTTTGTTGAAGTAGAACCAGGATTAATGGCTAACAGCAATTCTTCTTCCATGTTTTGATAAATATAAAGAGGTTAAATGCATTAATTTACTGCTGCGGCAAGTGCAATACTGTTGAGCTTTGTATCATCACTGTCTGCTCGGCTTGTAAGCACAATAGGTGCTGCAGCACCTACTATTACAGCTGCACACCTTGCATTGGCAAAATAGATAAATGTCTTGTAAATGGCATTGGAGGCATCCAGGTCATCTCCCATAATCAAATCAGCATCACCTGCAACCGAGCTTGAAATTTTTTTGAGTTCTGCACTTTTTTTACTGACAGCGTTATCAAATGCAAAAGGGCCGTCGATGATGCACTTTCCGAATTGGCCCCTGTCGCCCATCTTGGCCAGGGCAGCCGCTTCCATGGCAGATTTCATGTCGGGATTAACGGTTTCTACTGCACTTAAAACGGCAACTTTGGGTTTGTCTATACCCAGTTTGCGTAAATAGTTGACAGCATTTTTAAGGATGGAGGCTTTCCCTTTAAAATCAGGTGCAATATTCATTGCTGCGTCTGTAAGTGCAATGATTTTGTGATAAACAGGTACCTCGAAAAGAGCCAGGTGAGAAAGAAGTTCTCCGCTTCTTAAACCCCATTCTTTGTTCAGCACGGCTTTGAGTAAGCTTGATGTACCCAGATGCCCTTTCATCACAATATCTGCTTTCTTTTCAGAAACCATCTTTACAGAGATGGAGGCAGCCTTGTCATTATCGGGTTCGTCGATAAGCTCAAAACCAGAAATGTCAAGCCCCGATTTTTCTGATATTTCAAATATAGCCGTTTTGTTTCCCACCAGGATTACATCTACGATTTCATTCCGGGAAGCATTGACAACAGCTTCAAGGGCATTCTGGTCATGGGCTGCGGCAAGTACAAGCTTTTTCCTTGTAGCTGCCTTAGCCATCTGATGCAAATCAGAGAGTTTTGTAAGCATAGGGTTGTTATGTTTTAAGGGTGATTTATCTATGGGCTCAAAAATACAAACTAAAATTTAAAGTAATATTACAGAGCATTATATTTTGTTACCAAAATAAAAAAAAAGACCCGTTAAGAGGTCTTTTGTTAATTGATTAATGAAACCGGGGAAATGCGGGTCAGGATATTAGTTTACACTAATTGCTCTTGAAATTTTTGTTTTTTCAGGATCCTCAAAGGGAACATATACCCTTAAAACTCCGTTTTCGTATTTTGCCTTGATTTTTTCGGTATCACAGGTTTCAGGAAGTGTAAAATGACGTGAAAAGGCCTCTTGGTTAAACTCTCTTCTTAAATACTTTCCTGAAAATGTTTCTTCCTTTTTTTCATCAGGCTCATAAGAAATAGTTAACATTTTATCATCTACATTGATTTTAAAATCTGACTTTTGCAGTCCGGGTGCTGCCATCTCAATTGTGAAATGGTCTTTTGACTTGATAATGTTTGTGTCGGGCAGGCAGCCGCAGTTTTCATTGAAATTATCTTCCACCTTATTTTCAAAGGCTTCATTCAAAAACTTTTCAAGGCTGGGTTGTGTGCGCCATCTGATAATTGTCATAAATTGGGTCTCCTATGTTATTTGATTAATTGAATTAATTCGCTATTTTTTTTATTTCACTTCCTGATGGTCAAATGTTATTCCAATTTAAAAACTCAAAAAAATAAACCCCAAAACAAGACAATATGGCGCCTTTTTTTAAAAAGGCGCCATATTGGCCGACCCTTGGTGTGTTTTTTTATTTTAACGAGTTATCAACAATTCTTTTTCAGAAGGGTTAAGTAAGCATCAGGTTTCATAATTTGGTAACCTTATGTGTTTATCTTTGCAAGTTTTTGAGATTATTTATTATAATTTAATTTTTAATAAAACAGAAAGCTTTCTGCTTAATTAATTATGTAATTCCTTAGCAATTTGGCAAGATTACGAAGATGGATAAACAACACAAAAAAGTACTTTCTTATTTCAGGTTCAGGCGTATACTCATTCCTATTGTTTTAGGGCTGAGTGTTGCGACTTTTTTGTTCATCCGTAGTTTTGATCGGGATGCCTTTATCGGCATCAGCTGGGTTGGGCAATCCTATTTTTTTATCTTCATGGCTCTGATGATGATGGTGGTAAGGGATGTGGGATACATGTATCGTTTAAGAGTATTGACTGACGGGCAGATTTCCTGGAGAAGGAGTTTTGATGTAATCATGCTGTGGGAGTTTGCTTCAGCAATTACCCCATCTATTATCGGAGGCTCTGCCATTGCTCTTTATATTGTTAATAAAGAGGGTGTTAGCATGGGGAGAACCACGGCAATTGTATTGATTACTGCCTTTCTTGATGAGTTGTTTTATATTTTGATGGTGCCGCTGATGATAATTATTGTTGGCACTCAATATCTATTTACAACTGAAGGCGAATATGTTTTTCTCAATACAAGATTTGGTACTCAGGGAATCTTTTTAATAGGTTATTTATTTATTCTTGTACTCACAACAATAATTATATACGGAGTTTTTGTTAACCCAAGAGGGACCAAACTAATCCTTCTTACCATCTTCAAAATACCCTTTCTAAGAAAATGGAGATTAAAGGCTGCAGAAACGGGAAATGAAATCATCATTACGTCAAAAGAAATGAAGGGAAAGCCTTTTATTTTCTGGATAAAAGCATTTGCGGGGACATTTTTTTCCTGGACGGGCAGGTTTTTGGTTGTAAATTTCCTGATTATGGCATTTGTATCAGGCGGAGATCAGTTTCTTATTTTTGCCCGTCAGCTTGTGATGTGGGTAATCCTTTTAATAAGCCCTACTCCAGGGGGAAGCGGCGTGGCTGAATTTGTATTCAGCGGGTTTCTTGGTGAGTTTATTCCGGCAGGGCTTACTCCGGCACTGGGGTTATTATGGCGCACAATCAGTTATTATCCTTACCTGTTTATTGGGGCAATTATTTTGCCTCATTGGCTCAAAAGAGTATATGGTAAAAAACAAATCCCCGAAATAAAAAATGATGAAGATATTCCTGAGAAACCGGTTTGATTTCTTTTAGAATTTTGCCTGAATGTTCAAAAAAGTATTAGGTTTGTATCTTCATAAAATTACATATGTCCTGGGAGCACATCATTTTAGTTCTAATCACAGGTGTTGTCTGTGGTATAATCAATACACTGGCCGGTAGCGGATCTCTTATCAGTTTGCCCATTCTTATGTTTATTGGACTGCCCCCGCATGTTGCCAATGGTACCAATCGTATTGGCATATTGTTTCAGAATATTGTAAGCACATGGAACTTCAAGCGGCAAAAAGTTCTCGATGTTAAAATGGGTTGGAAAGTTGCCATACCCAGTATTCTTGGTTCTGTTGCAGGCGCATTTATTGTACTTGAGTTGGATGACAGGGCTGTGGAAATTACGGTAGGTGTGGTGTTATTTATTATGTTGGTTCCCATATTTTTAAAACCAAGAAAGTGGCTGCAGGGAAGCAGTCCTGAGGAAATGAGCCCAAATCTTATCCTAAGATTTTTGATTTTCCTTTTTATAGGTGCATATGGCGGTTTTATTCAAGCAGGTGTGGGAATCTTTCTGCTGAGTGCACTTGTATTGAATGCAGGATATGATCTTGTTAAGGCAAATGCGTTAAAGGTTTTTATAAATCTGATTTTTACTCCTTTTGCATTGGCAGTATTTATATACAAAGGTCAGATTGATATTGTGGCCGGTTTGGTATTGGCGGCAGGAAATTCCATTGGAGCCTATTTTGCCAGTAAATACGCAGTAAGCTGGGGTGCTTCATTTGTAAGGTATGTGCTTGTGATTGTAATACTGGGAGCCGGAACAAAACTTTTGTTTTTCCCCTGAAGTGCAATAATAATTATGAATAGCCGGAATTATTTACTCCTGGCATTTCGGAATACTATGTTGATAAATGCCCTGAAAAAGTAATCAACATCAGCACACCAGCCACATTTTTCATACTTTTGAAGGTATCTTCTTTCAGACTCAACTATTTCATCAAAATTTTTTGGCATATCTGCATAATAGGGAGGTACGAGTCCGGGGCGGAATCTATGACGCATTGCCAGCAAATCTTCAGGATAGAGACTTTGATATTGTTTGCTAAGGGGTCGAACACCAACAAGTTTGAGATCTCCCTTTAAAAGGTTGAAAAGCATAGGCAACTCATCCAGCCAGAATTTGCGTAAAAATTTTCCAAAACCGGTAACCCTGAAATCATCTTTAAACTTCCCGCATACATCCAGTTGGTTTTTATCATAAATGTATTGTTGCAGATATTCGGAAAAAGGATACATAGTACGAAACTTATAAACCTTTATGTTTTTACCCTTTTTCCCTGAACGTTTCATTCCGAATAAAGGCCCATAGGAGGGGTTTTTGTCATAAACGGGACTATTTATCTTGCGGGCAACAAAATAATACAAATAACCATGTACTTCCTCATGAATAACTTCAAAACCACAGGAGTAGAGCCTTCCAAGGGTTTCAGCCCTGCTGATTACCCTGTTGCGGCCTCCGGTAAGTGCAAAATAGAGTTGTTTGGTAAAAGGTAATTTTGGAAAAACTCTTTTAAAAATATAATCTCCAAAAATATACAGACGATTGAGAACCCTTGGGAATTTATTTAGTAACCTTTGATTACGGAGTTCGAGTGTTTCGGCACAGCCAATGAACAAAGTGTTGTTGCTTGTATTTTCATTTATTACTTCAAAAAACTTATTAATTCTACGAATATCATTGATTCGTTTCAGGTTGACCACAGACTCTGTGCTTCTTTTATCTATTTTATTGATATTGAAAAAAGATGCTGTTGAAAAAACCAGTGTGCTGTGATGATTTACATTTGTAAATGCAGAAATCATTTTAAGCACATCTAACCCTGCTTCTTCAGCAATGTTGGTTTCAATTCTTGAAAGCTGTCTTTCAGCAGGTTTTACGGGAATATCAAGTATATCCTGAAGTACTACCTCTCCGCCCAAATACCTGAACTGCTTTTGTATTTCTTTCATAGCTGTCTAAACTAGTCTCACATTTTAAGGGGTATGATCTGAAAAAAACCAGGTAAGCGATCTTGTTTCATGTATTGCTGACAAATTTAAACCGCCTGTTAACAGGCTTTTTAGGTGAATTACTTAAAATGCCTGTAAGATTGAACCTGTTTTGTGATATATCTGATTTTTATCCCTTAAAATAAACTCATCTTTTTTTCCCCAGTTATTCAAATTAAACCCAACAGCTTATTCAACAGATTTTACATGGCTTGCCGGAATCTGAATTTCTACCGATTTTTCAAGTTGCTCAAGCCTCAGAATAATCTTTTGCTTTTTTTTATACTCAACCATTTCTGCTATCAGGCCTCTCAAAGGACCTTTAATGATTTCCACCCTGGCTCCCGGAGGTATGTTTTCATTGATGGGTTCAGATGTAACTTCACTTGATAAAACCCATTTGATATTTTCTATTTGCTTTTCAGGTATAATTACCGGCTTGCCCTCAAAACTCACAAAACGAATTGCACCCGGGGCATTGAGTATAATATGTTGATTACCTAAATCTGTTTGCACAAAAATATAAGAACTGAAAAGAGGGAGCTCTACCCATTTTTTTCGATCACTCCACTGCCTTAAAGTTTTTACCAGAGGTAAGTAACAGATGATACCTCTCTCATGTACATACTTTTCAGCCTTTTTTTCAAACCTGGGCCGGGTGTATAATGCATACCAGTTTTTACCCATGACTTATTATTGTTGGTAAAATCAAATTTCTGCAAATCCCACAAAAACAAAACTTTACCACCTGTTTGTATTTCAATATATAATCTGCTTGATTGAAGTTTTTCTCCCCGTAATCCCTACCTTTCAATTATACCCGCTTGTCGCAATCATATTTTTTTAACTTTGCAGGATAATTCTGAAAATTCGAAGCGAATTTAAAACATAGAGGCATTTTATTTAGATATAAAAAAATACTCTTTATTAACAATTGTGAATTTCTTGAGTGGTTAAATATCTCATTTCGATATAATTAAGTGAATAAAACTTGCATAAAAAAACGATTATTAATTTGTAATAAACTGAAAATGAGACATATGCTGGTTGTCTTTTTGCCGTTAGGATTATTGTAGACCAACCGGAGTTTAAAAGCGAGTTAAATGAAGCTAATTAGTTAATTAATCATTTCTAAATGAAAAAGCCATTACAATTCGGTTTGATAGGTGCTGCAGGATATATTGCTCCCAGGCACATGAAAGCAATAAAAGAAACAGGAAACAACCTTCTTGCCGCTCTTGATCCATTTGATAGCGTGGGCATAATTGATGGATATTTCCCTGATGCTGATTTTTTTACAGAACCTGAGCGATTTGACCGGCACATGGATAAACTCAGGCGCAAAGGAAAAGAATCCATAGATTATGTAAGTATTTGTTCGCCCAACTATTTACACGATTCTCATATCAGAATGACTTTGCGCAATCAGGCACACGCAATTTGCGAAAAACCGCTGGTTCTAAACCCCTGGAATCTTGACGGGCTTGCTGAAATAGAAAAAGAAACCGGGAAAAAAATATACAATATTCTTCAACTCAGGCACCATCATGCAGTTGTATCACTAAAAGAAAGGATTGAGCAAGGGCCTGAAGATAAAATATACGACATTGATCTTACCTACATTACATCACGTGGGGCCTGGTATTTTTATTCATGGAAGGGAAATAATGAAAAATCCGGTGGTGTGGCAACCAATATAGGAGTTCACTTTTTTGATATGCTTACATGGATCTTTGGCAATGTAAAGGAAAACATTGTAAATGTAAGTCAAAGAGATAAGGCTGCAGGATATCTTCATCTGGAGAGAGCCAGGGTTCGCTGGTTTTTAAGTGTTGACAGAAATGATTTGCCTGCTGATATAATGTCCAAAGGGCAGTTTACTTACAGATCAATCAAGCTGGATGGCGAGGAGTTTGAGTTTAGTGGTGGATTTACCGACTTACATACCATTACGTATCAGAACATTTTGGATGGAAAAGGATTTGAACTGCAAGCTGCCCGGCCCAGCATTACAATAGTACATGATATAAGAAACAAAACTCCCATTGGCTTAAAAGGCGAATATCACCCAATGGCAACTTAATGAGCCGTAATTTATTAATCAATAGGTTCAAGCATATTCTCAATTTCTTTGCGCTGACTTTCCAGCCAGTGAGGAAGTTTTAATGAACTACCAAGGCTTTCAATATCTTCATCAACAAGAAAACCCGGTCCGGATGTGGCAACTTCAAACAAAACCCCGCCCGGTTCTCTGAAATAAATGGATCGGAAATACTGACGATCCATTACAGAGGAAGGAAAATAACCTTCATTTTGAAGTATAGTTCTTATTTTTTTCTGGCTTTCTTCATCATCAGTCTGAAAAGCTAAATGATGAACAGTACCTGCTCCAGGTGTTTGGTTGGGAGAAGAAGGATGAGATATAAGGTCAACATAATAACCCGGAACTTTGCTCCCTGAGTATAGCCTTACTCTGTCTCCATTGTTTTCGACAATTTTATGATTCATAAACTTCAGAAGGAAATCCAATGAAGGATCAAAGGAGGCATAACTTAAAAGCACTGAATAAAAACCTTTAATGGCATGCTCTGAAGGGATTCCTGGTGTTTCCCGGCCTGTGCGGGTATCTTCAGCATTTGCAACGAGTTCAATGGGCATACCATCAAAATCCTCAAATATCAAAAACTCTTCATTGAATCTTTTATGGGGGCCTCTGAATTCTATCTGATGGGTTTTTAGCCTGTTTTTCCAAAAATCTATCGAGTTTTCTCCTATGGAAAACATAGTCGTGGTCATGGACCGGTTTCCCGAACGGCCACGGGTAATTCCCCTGAATGGAAAAAATGTAATAGCACTGCCAGGACTACCTGTTTCATCGCCATAATATAAATGCCAGGTTTCCGGGCTGTCATAATTGATGGTTTTTTTTATGAATCGCAACCCAAGTATTTCAGTATAAAAGCGCACATTGTTTCTTACACTTCCGGCGATTGCCGTTACATGATGTAAGCCATTTATTAAATCTGAAGGCATAAAAAAAATCTTAACGTTTGCGGCAATCTAACAATTCTAAAAAAACAATTGTTCATGAATTTATGGTCACTGCCTTTTAAGTCCTGTTAAGTGGGTTGACAGAAAGGGAACCTCAAAAGCATAAGGAAGAGACTTAATAAATGAAGCAAGCACTATGGGGTAAAATGCAGAATTAAATCCCTGGGGTATGAAGGGCCATAAGATTAACATGAAAAATGAGATAGCAGAAACTATACGGAAATATAAGGTTCCTGTTGCTTTAATATGCTTATAATTTGACACCCATATAAAATACAGATGGGTGGGAATAGCCCACAATATATTCATATTACTTTTTGTTGTAAGGTGATCAGTAAGAAACCACAGGAAGAGAATTACAATTCCGGTAATACCAAGAATTGTAAAAAAGCTCAGATCAAATATTCTTGAAAACCCCGGAGTTATAAAACTTGCCAAAGCAATAATAAAAACAAACCAGATGACACGGTTGGGGGTAAAAAAACCTGCCTGCGTAATAGGAGTAGTGCACTGCAGGATGAGCCGATGTTCTTTCACCAGCGGAAGACCATCTGCACGGCGGGCAAGTGCAAATGCAATCAGCATTTCATCGGGCAAATACATAAAATCCCATGGTGTGGCAATTTTGTCTGCCGGAAGTCCAAGAGCCAGGTCAATGCCAAAAGTGCTCCAGGGCATGCCCGTGAGGAAGGGTTGCAGCATATCACGTAGTGTACGGTTCATTTCAAAAGATGGCTCATACTCGAATTCGTAATCCAGCATGCTGCGAATTTCAGCCAAAGATTCAGGTAAAATACCCGGAAAAGGGAACCATTCAGGCTCCAGGATGTAATGAATTAGATCGCGTATACGGGTGGCGCAATTATCATAAAAAAAATCGTACTGGTAATAGGCATTTTCAGGCAAACTGTTTACCCTCATGAAATCAAACACATCTTGCTTTTCATCCTGTGTCAGTTCAAGAATCTGCTCATAAACTGCCCGGCCATCAAATTCATATTCCAGCATGAAATATTCCATTGTGGTAACAGAGAGCTTATATAAAAGCTGCCCCCTTACAAACTTCAGGTAAAAATTTGGTGTGTCAAAATCGAAAGTACCGTAATTAAATACAATATCGAGATTATTCTGCGAATCCATAACTCTCATGGCACTGTGCCCGAATACGGAATAGAGCTCATTTCCGGGGCTTGCGGTCAGAAGGCTGATTTCTGCCTCCTGCGAAAGTGTTATTGCCCTGCTGGAAACAGAAGATATTAGGAAAATGCCAATGAACATGAACAGGGGAAGACCAGATGTGCGAATCATGCGATGTTTTTCTGAAAGTAAACTATGAGAGACTGAAATACAATTTGCAAAATTACACTTTTAGAAAAAAAAGAAGCATCAGAAAATTTAAATATGTGTTAAACAAAAAACAGAAAAAACCCTTCCCGCAATTTTTTACAAATTGTTGAAAAACAAAAGGAAATAATTTCTATCTTTGCACCCTGAAAATTTAGACCGTTTTGTCAACATCTGAATTAAAAATTTATTAACAATTAGTTGTTAATAAATTTGCCCGATTTAAAAATTAGTTTTAGCTTTGCACCCCCTTTGGGTTAAGGGGATTTCGTGTTTTAAAAAAATCAAATTCAGCAAATTAAGCGAGTAATGAATACAACAAGCTATAAAACCACATCAGCCAACAAGGAAACAGTAACCAAAGACTGGGTGCTGGTTGATGCGGAAAATGAAATTTTAGGCCGGCTAGCCAGCAAGGTAGCCAAGATTGCACGCGGCAAGAACAAGGTAAATTTTACTCCTCATGTTGACTGCGGTGATAATGTGGTCATTATTAATGCTGAGAAAATTCAGCTCACCGGCAACAAATGGGATCAGAAAGAATATGTTCGCCACACGGGATATCCTGGTGGTCAGCGTTTTACTACTGTAAAACAGATGCTTGACAAAAACCCTACAGAAATTGTGAGAAAGGCCGTTAAGGGCATGTTGCCTAAAAATCGCCTTGGCAGTGCTCTATTGCGCAATGTTTTTATTTATGCAGGAAGTGAGCATCCCCATCAGGCTCAAAAGCCCCAAAAAATAAATCTTAATTCTATTAAGTAAGTATGGAAGTTATTAACACTATAGGAAGAAGAAAAACTGCCATCGCCAGAATTTATCTGAAGCCAGGCAGTGGTCAGATGACCGTTAATAAAAGAGAACTCAAAGACTATTTTACCACCGGCATCCTGCAATATCTGGTAAATCAACCCTTTGAAGTTACCGGCAAT
The DNA here is from genome assembly GCA_007693555.1 of Bacteroidota bacterium. Lineage (GTDB taxonomy): Bacteria > Bacteroidota > Bacteroidia > Bacteroidales > UBA7960 > SKVR01. The sequence goes on along the minus strand of REDJ01000242.1, from coordinate 50,090 downwards.
GAAGGCAAATATGATGTAAAAGTAAATCTTAATGGTGGCGGAATCAAAGGACAAGCTGAAGCTTTAAGATTGGCTATTTCAAGGGCACTTGTGGAAGTGAATGCAGAATGGCGTCCCGCTCTTAAATCAAAAGGACTGTTGCGTCGTGATCCCCGAATGGTTGAGCGCAAAAAGCCCGGCCAAAGAAAAGCAAGGAAGAAATTCCAATTCAGCAAACGTTAATTTCAATTTTTTGAAAATTTATTTTTAGCATGGCAAGAACGAATTATAATGAACTGTTAGATGCCGGTGTACATTTCGGACACCTCAAAAGGAAATGGAATCCCAATATGTCTCCCTATATCTTTATGGAAAGAAATGGTATTCATATCATCGATTTGAATAAAACCATTGCCAAGATAGATGAGGCAGCTGCCGCAATGAAGCAAATTGCAAAATCTGGCAAGAAAATACTTTTTGTTGCAACCAAAAAACAGGCAAAAGATGTTGTGGCGCAACACGTAAAGCAAATTAACATGCCTTATGTAACAGAAAGATGGCCTGGTGGTATGCTTACAAATTTTGCAACTATCCGCAAAGCGGTAAAAAAAATGAGTTCTATTGATAAAATGGCTATAGATGGTACTTTTAACAATATCTCAAAAAAAGAAAGACTGCAAATTACCCGCGAAAGAGCTAAACTGGAAAAACAGTTCGGTTCAATTGCAGACCTTACAAGGCTGCCCGCTGCCGTATTCATTGTGGATATTATGAAAGAACATATTGCTGTTGCAGAGGCTGCAAAATTAAATATTCCAACCTTTGCCATAGTGGACACAAACTCAGACCCCAATCTGGTTGATTTTCCGATTCCCGCAAATGACGATGCTTCCAAGTCTATTTCCGTTATCTTAAAAACCATGGTAGAAGCCATTGAAGAGGGACTGGCAGAAAGAAAGCTTGAAAAAGACAAAGCCGCTGAAGAAGAAGAAAGAGAAGTTGATGTTGACGAACTGGAAGTTAAGGCAAAATCCCTGGAAGAAGTTGAGGAAATTGATGAAGATGAAGATGAGGAAGCAAAGAACAAAGCCAGGAAGCTTAAGCCAAAGGAAGATGAAGATGAGGATGGACCGCAGAAAAAAACATCAAAAGCTCCCAAAGGCGTTGCAGGCAAAAGACCCAGAAAATAAAACTTTATTCATAATTAAAACATATAAATCATTATGGCAAATATAACTGCTGCTGATGTAAATAAGTTGCGTAAACAAACCGGTGCAGGCATGATGGACTGCAAAAAGGCACTGGTTGAAGCTGAAGGTGATTTTGAAAAAGCAATTGATATTCTCCGTAAAAAAGGACAAAAAGTTGCCGGAAGTCGTGCTGATCGTGCTGCAAACGAAGGCGTTGTACTGGCAAAAGTTTCCGACGACAAAAAATCTGCTGCCATCATCATGCTAAACTGTGAAACTGACTTTGTTGGCAAAAATCGGGAGATGATAGATTTTACAGCAAAAATTCTTGAATTAGGACATAGTAAAGGTTGTAAAAGCACAGAAGAATTAGCTGCTGCTGAAATGGAAGGCAGAACCGTACAGGAGCACATTACCGATATGATTGGTAAAACCGGAGAAAAACTTGACCTTTCAGGGTTTGAAGTAATTTCCGGAGAAATGGCTTTTGCATACATACACCCCGGCAACCGTGTGGCCTCCATTGCGGTTCTGAACAAAAAAGATGTTGCAGAAATTGAATCTGCAGGAAAAGATGTTGTTATGCAAATTGCAGCCATGTCTCCTGTGGCTTTGGATGCAAACAATGTTCCGGAAGATGTAAAGAAGAGAGAATTGGAAATTGGGATGGATCAAGCCCGCCAGGAAGGCAAACCCGAAGCTATGCTTGAAAAAATCGCAACAGGTAAGTTAAACAAGTTTTACAAGGAAAGCACTTTGCTTAACCAGGATTTCATAAAGGATAGCAAGAAAACTGTGCAGCAAATGCTAAAGGATTATGATAAAGATCTTACAGTTGTTGATTTCAAAAGATACGCTCTGGCGTAATATCATAAAAACATTTACATTAAAGGGGCTTCAAAGCCCCTTTTTTATTGTTTAACTTAGATGCGGTTTTTTGAAAGTTGTATGCAAAAAAAAATGTAAACTTGCACATAAAAAAAATTTTAAACTATTTGTTATGGGATTATATAAGAGAATTTTGTTGAAGCTAAGTGGCGAATCTCTTTCGGCCGGCACCGGGCATGGTATAGATGCAGGAGTGCTTGAACGCTATGTTTCGGAAATAAATTCGGTACATAGCAAAGGGGTGCAGGTAGGTGTGGTTTTAGGAGGTGGCAATATTTTTCGGGGTGTTTCGGGAAGCCAAAAAGGGTTTGACAGGGTACAGGGTGATTATATGGGCATGCTGGCAACTGTAATAAACTCCCTGGCTTTGCAATCTGCTTTGGAAAATGCAGGCATTAAATCTGCAGTGTTATCAGGAATTGCCATTGATCCCTTATGTGAACGAGTAAGCAGACATAGAGCTATAGAATATCTTGAAAAAGGTTATGTGGTAATAATAAGCGGTGGAACAGGCAACCCATTTTTTACAACTGATTCAGCTGCGGCACTCAGAGCTGTGGAAATAAAAGCCGATGTGCTGTTAAAAGGAACACGGGTTGACGGGGTTTATACGGCTGACCCGGAAAAGGATCCCACGGCTACAAAATTTTCAGAAATAACTTTTGATATGGCATATGAAAAAAATCTGAAGATTATGGATTTAACAGCCTTTACTTTATGCATGGAAAACAATATTCCCATCATTGTCTTTGATATTAATAAAGACGGCAACCTCAAGGAAATAATTATCGAAGGAAAGCCTAACGGAACGATTGTGAAAAATTCATGATATAAACTTATATTTTCGCAAAAAGATTATTTTTGTATCTGTATTGAACCATTCTAACCAGAAAGTAACATTGCTATGAGCGAAGAAACTGTCTTTTTATATGACGAAGCTGAAGAGAAAATGGCAAATGCCATCAAACATCTTGAGCGCGAACTGGTAAAAATCAGAGCCGGTAAAGCCAATCCTCAAATGCTGGATAGTGTTAAGGTTGACTATTACGGCACCATGACTCCATTAAACCAGGTTTCCAATATCAACACACCCGATCCAAAATCTATCGTAGTGCAGCCCTGGGAAAAAACAATGCTTGGCCCCATTGAAAAAGCAATCCAGGCAGCAAACCTGGGGTTTAACCCGCAAAATGACGGAACAATAATCCGGGTAATCGTTCCGCCGCTTACCGAGGAAAGACGAAGGGATTTGGTTAAGAAAGCCAAAGCTGAAGCCGAAAATTGCAAGGTAAGTATACGCAATGCACGCAGGGAGGCTATTGACTCGGGGAAAAAACTTGAAAAAGAAGGAACACCGGAAGATGAAGTAAAAAGACTGGAAAATGACATTCAGGACCTCACCAATGAATTTATTCAAAAAGTTGATATGTTGGTTGAAGCCAAAGAAAAAGATATAATGACTATTTAGAAAGAAACCGGCCGGGCGCCGGTTTTTTTATTGCTTGCAATTATAACAAATTTCTGGTCTGCTCGCTTTTTTTAATTGCCTGCACCTGAAGGCCTGCATGCTTTTTGATTTCCATAAATTATTGCCACTATATTCCTCTTTGCCATTTACCCCATATTCAGGTTTTTTATCATAGCAACAGGGTACCATTATACCATCGCTGGTATATACGGCATGGCTCCACAATCGGAAACAGGCTCCATGATTGTTTTTCAGCTCAAGTGATTGATCCTGTCTGTTTTGGTATCGATTATATTTTCCGGATGAGGGAAGAAACTCTTCTTTTCCTGTCTCAGAATAGATTTGCATGCTCTTAAATTCCAGTATATCGGCCCCAAGTTGTTTAACAAATTTTTTTGTTGCTTCAGTCTGGTTCTCATTTGTTTTATTTACCAGCATTTGCACGACCAACAGAGGATTATTTTTTCCCACCTTTTTTTTGCTTTTTGCCATAATCCTGATACCTTCCACAACTTTGTCAAAGACGCCATTGATACGGTAGTGATTGTATGTATTTGCGTCTATACCATCCAGAGAAATAATCAACCTGTCTAACCCACTTTCTATGATTTTCAAACAGTTGGTTTTATTCAGAAAATGTCCGTTGGTGGAAATAACAGTATAAAGCCCGGTGTTATTAGTCATTTTAATCATTTCATATATTTCCGGATGCAAAAAGGGTTCGCCCTGAAAATAAAGATTGCAGTAAAAAGCATGTTTCTTATGAATATTCAGTTTATCCTTCAATAAACTGCTATCAATAAGTTTTCGTTGCCTGATTGTCTTATTCATTCCTGTCATACATTCAGGACAGCGCAAATTACATACAGAAGATGTTTCAAAGTTTAAAGCAAAAGGGGATGACCACAAAAGAGGTTTTTTCAATATCCTTGAAAGGTTAAAGGAGATATGTATGCCTATGTAGTTTACTAAACGGTAAAAATTGAGTTTTCCCAATAATCGAAATTTGTCATAGATATATGCCCTGTAATCAAAAATCATTGCTTTTTATTCATTAAAACAGAGGAATGGTCAACCGGATTTATTGAACTCATTGCGGAGACTTTGCACCATGCGTGATTTTGTAGAAAACTGTTTTACAAGAATTCGGATAACGCTGTAAGTGGGTATGGCGATAATCATTCCGAAAACTCCTGCAAGCATTCCGGCAACCATAAAAACGATAAAGATTTCAAGCGGATGTGCTCTAACACTTTTTGAATAAATCATGGGTTGCAAAACACCCACATCAATTGTATTTACTATAATAAATGAAGCCACAATACTCAGCATAAGTGGAACCATTTCTGAATAAAACTCCATGTGCAGATTTACAGAAATACCAAGAAAGACCCCAATGAAAGTTGCAATGATAGGACCAACATAAGGGATTACATTTAAAATCCCTGCAAAGAACCCGATAACCAAGGCATTGGGTAAGCCGATAATCCACATGGCAAAACTGATGAGGATAAACACGGCTGTTAAATCCGTAATAAGACCTGCAAAATATCGTCTGAGCAATACTTTACTATCATCAAGGATTTCACGTGCTTCTTCTTTATGAGGATTAGGAGTAAAAAAAACAATGATACTGGAAAATAAATGCTTTTCTTTTAAAAAGAAGAAAGTAATAAAGCTTATGGCCAGAAAACCGAAGAACACCTCGACAGTAAAGTTGATAAGTGAATTGAAAATGCTTGAGAACCTGTCAAATGTTGCAATGGCAACCAATTCCGACACTATTTTGCTTGCAATTGTTTCTTCAGGAGCCAGCAATGTCCATTCGCGTAAAGAAGCTTCCAGTTGCATCAAAGGCTCTTCAAGGCTCCTGGTAATTCCAACCACATCCAGCTCTGAAACAAATGCGGCCTGTGATGCCAGCAATGGGAGAAAGAACGAAACTACTCCCAAAAAAACACCAATCATCAGTAAAAGAGTAATAAATGCACAAACACCCATGGGCAGTTTGATTTTACCCCAGTGCATACGATGCAGAAAATCTGCTATGGGCTGACCAAGTAGTGATAATACGACTGAAATAATGATATAGAGAAATATACGGAAAAAATACCAGATGAAAAGCCCTGAAATTATCAGGAAAAGGATAATCAAAGTATTTCTGAACGTATTTCCCATACAATAAAAATAGGAATAAATTTGATTGATTATCAGAGAAAGATAAAGTTATCTTTTTGATGAAATAATGATTTATTATTCAATAACTGAAGAGCGACTTTCTGGTCGGTATGCAATTGGTCTTTTAATACTTCCAGGGAAGAAAAACGCATTTCGTCGCGGATACGAGATTGAAAATGAATAGAAATTTCCTCACCATAAATATCCTCCGAAAAATCAAAGATATGTGCTTCAATGGTTACGTTTTCCAAATCCAGGGTAGGGCGTATACCTATGTTAATCATGGATTTATACCATATGTTATTGTGCCTGACCCAACCGGCATAGACACCTATGGGAGGAATAATTTTTCCCGAATCATCAGGACGCACATTGGCTGTGGGATACCCCAATGTTCGCCCGATTTTATTCCCATAAACAACCTCACCGGTTAAAGGGTAAAGAAATCCCAGATACTTATGCCAGTTAAAATAACGAGTTTTATTACTTAATGCACATAAGAACTCTCTGCCGGATTTTGGGTTTAATCCAGTTTCAGTCAATCCGCACAATAGATTAACTTTCATATGAAATTGCCCGGTGGGTTTTAAAACATCAAAGAATTTTTCTGTTGAAATGGATAAATATGAGTCAACGCCTAACTGTTCAAATAACTTTATACGCTCATTTTTCGATAAAATCACATTGAGGTCTGAAGCAGAATTTTCATGTTCCACATCAACCAAAAGCCATGTCTCTTTTTCAGATGAACTGAGGATTTCCCTTATACGCATCAAACAGTTTTTCTGCAATTGAAAATAGGCTCCAGCTACTATTCTGGAATAGTCTTTTGTATTGACCTGTTCAAAGTTTTGAAAAATCCTCAATGCAGTTTAGTTTTTAGCAAAAAATTAAGCCTGGTATTTTGCAAAACTAATATTTTACATAATATCCGGGCTCATTATTTTGGGCTAAGAATGTAAGATAGCAATACGATTTTATCAGTATGTTCTGATAAAATTTCGATAATTTTAAATTTAAGTGAATTACGAGGTTCGGAGTGTTTAAATTTTATTAATATTGTTGCGTGTTATAATTGCCCGTATTATTCATAAAAAAATCAATCAATGGAGAAAATCACCGGAAAGATTGCACAGGTTATAGGACCGGTAGTTGATGTTGCATTTGAAAATACCGACAAACTACCGGCCATTTATGAGGCTTTGGAAGTTATAAATGACCATGGGATAAAAATCGTTCTGGAATGCCAGCAACATATGGGAGAAGATACGGTAAGAACTGTTGCCATGGATTCTACGGACGGTCTGTACAGAGGAATGGAAGTCTTATCTCTCGGAGGGCCGATTACCATGCCTGCAGGACAGGAAATTCGCGGAAGACTTTTTAACGTTATTGGTGAAACCATTGATGGACTTGGGGAAGTAAAAACCGCCAAAAGATATAACATACACAGTGAGGCTCCAAAATTTGAAAGCCTCAAAACAGAAACAGAAATCCTTTATACAGGTATTAAAGTCATAGACATGCTTGCACCTTACCCCAAAGGTGGAAAAATCGGGCTTTTCGGAGGAGCAGGAGTTGGGAAAACGGTACTTATCATGGAATTGATTAATAATATTGCAAAAGGATACCAGGGTACCAGTGTTTTTGCAGGTGTGGGAGAAAGAACCCGTGAAGGAAACGACCTGTTGAGAGAAATGATAGAATCCGGTGTAATTCGCTATGGTGACGATTTCATAAAGTCGATGGAGCAAGGAACCTGGGACCTGAGTAAAGTGGACATGGGGCAGTTGTCGCAGTCGCAGGCTACATTGATTTTCGGCCAGATGAATGAACCTCCCGGAGCAAGGGCCCGCGTGGCTTTGTCAGGATTGGCTGTTGCTGAGTACTTTCGTGATGGTGATGATGAAACATCCGGATCCGATATTCTGTTTTTTATTGATAATATTTTCCGTTTTACACAGGCCGGTTCGGAAGTGTCAGCACTTTTAGGTCGTATGCCATCTGCTGTAGGATATCAGCCCACACTTGCCACCGAAATGGGATTGATGCAGGAGCGCATTACCTCAACAAAAAGAGGCTCTATTACTTCGGTACAGGCTGTTTATGTGCCTGCTGATGACCTTACAGACCCGGCTCCGGCAACCACTTTTTCTCACCTGGATGCTACAACCGTTTTGAGCCGTAAAATCTTTGAATTGGGTATTTATCCTGCAGTTGACCCACTTGACTCCACTTCAAGAATCCTTACACCCGAGACTGTTGGTGAAGAACACTACAATACTACCAAAGAAGTAAAAATGTTACTACAGCGTTATAAAGAGCTGCAGGATATCATCGCAATTCTTGGTATGGATGAGCTTTCTGAAGAAGACCGGCTGGTTGTCAGCCGTGCAAGAAGAGCACAACGGTTTTTATCTCAACCCTTCTTTGTGGCTGAACAATATACAGGCTTAAAGGGAACATTTGTTTCCATTGAAGATACCATTAAAGGATTTAAGATGATCATGAATGGTGAAGTGGATGAATATCCCGAATCAGCATTTAACCTGGTGGGTTCAATAGAAGAAGCTATTGAAAAAGGAAAGGCTATTATTGAAGAATCGGCAAAAAGCTAAGTATTATGTTGCTGAAAGTTTTATCGCCCGAAAAGTTTATTTACGAAGGGGAAGTTGTGCTGGCCCAGTTTCCAGGCAGCATGGGTTCTTTTGAGATTTTGAATAATCACGCTCCCATGATAGCAAGAATTGATAAAGGTAAAATCAAAGTGATTGATGAAGGACGCAATAAATTTTACCTTGAGGTTAATTCTGGTATCGTTGAAGTAAAAGATAACACTATTATTGTACTTACCGAGTAGTACTAATTTTTTCTCTTTTTTTAGTTAGCTAAATCTCACCCGTTTAGGTAGGACCGGCAATTTCATACCCAAATTATATGGGATGGAATTATTATCTTTACCAAAACAAAAAAATAATGGAAAAAAGATGGGTATTAAAGGACGAGGGCAGTGAGGAAATTGTAAATAAACTTTCAGAAGCACTTTCTATTGATAAAGTGCTTTCACGTTTATTGGTCCAGCGCGGAGTTATCAGCTTTTTAGAAGCCAAGGATTTTTTTCGCCCATCTCTTGACAACCTCCACGATCCCTTTCTTATGAAGGACATGGATATTGCCGTGCAGAGAATTGATAAGGCAGTTCTTCATAAAGAAAGAATCATGGTATATGGTGATTATGATGTTGATGGTACTACTGCAGTGGCACTTGCCTATGCTTTTCTAAGGGATTTTCATGAAAACATTGATTACTATATTCCTGACAGATACAAAGAGGGTTACGGAATTTCCAAAGAAGGAATTGAGTATGCTGCCGATACAGGAGTAAGTCTTATTATTGCCCTTGATTGCGGTATTAAAGCCTTGGGGCAGGTAAGTTTTGCCAAAGAAAAAGGAATAGATTTTATTATTTGCGACCACCACCGCCCTGGAGATACCTTGCCTGATGCCGTTGCTGTTTTGGATCCCAAACGAGATGATTGTAATTATCCGTACATAGAACTTTCAGGTTGCGGTATTGGGTTTAAGTTAGCACAGGCATACTACCAGAAAAACAGAATGCCATTTCAGGATCTGGAAAAGTTTCTTGACCTGGTAGCTGTGAGTATAGCTGCCGATATTGTGCCAATTACCGGTGAAAACCGAATATTGTCATACTTTGGTTTACAAAGATTAAATTTTGATCCCCGGCCAGGGTTTGAATCTATTCTTTTTTACAGCAATATAATCCGGAAAAGTTATGCCTGTGATAAAACAGTTTTTACCCGCGAAATTACCATAAATGATGCTGTGTTTTTAATCGGACCCCGAATCAATGCCGCAGGCCGTATTGAAAGCGGTAAAGCAGCAGTAGAGCTTCTGCTTTGCGAACGTATGGGCGAAACCCATGTGCTTAGTCAGAATATAAACAATAATAATACGGAGCGTAGAAGTCTTGATACGGAAATCACCCGACAGGCGCTGGAAATGATTGACTCAGACCCTGAGCTTCAAAAAACTAAATCCACTGTTTTGTACAATCCTGAATGGCACAAAGGTGTTATAGGAATTGTAGCCTCAAGGCTTACAGAGTCTTACTACAGGCCTACTGTAGTATTAACAGAGTCTAATGGTGTAATCACAGGTTCAGCCCGTTCGGTGAAAGATTTTGATGTGTATGATGCCATAGATGCCTGTAGTGAATATCTTGACCACTTTGGGGGTCATAAATATGCGGCGGGACTGAGTCTTAAACCTGAAAATCTTGATAGTTTCCGAAATGCATTTGAACAAACAGTTGCCAGTACAATTACCGACCATATGCTGGTTCCGGAAATTGAGATAGATGCAGAACTGAATCTTTCGCAAATAAACCCAAGGTTTTTCAGAATACTAAAACAATTTGCCCCACATGGGCCAGAAAATATGAGTCCTGTTTTTATTACAAAGGGAGTTGTTGACCGCAACTCTGCAAGGATTGTTGGGCAAAAGCATCTAAAGCTGGTAATCAGTCATCCGGATGAACCCGGTATCAGTTTTAATGCCATAGCTTTTCAGCAGGCTTCACATTTTGATGCGGTAAACTGGGGTAAATACTTTGATATTGTATATCAGATTGAAGAAAATGAATGGAACGGAACAAGAAGCCTTCAACTCAACATCAAAGACATAAAAACTTACCTTGAATAAAACCGCGGATCAATTGAACCTGCCTTTTTAACAAATGATAATACTAATTAATTAATTAAACTTTCGAATAGAATACATGGAAACCGTTCTTAGTGGTATAAGATCAACCGGAAACCTGCACCTGGGAAACTATTTTGGTGCCATTAAAAATTTCATAAAAATGCAGCATGAGCATCGGTGCTTCTTTTTTATTGCAGATTATCATTCGCTTACAACCCATCCTACACCTGCAGACCTCCATCAGAACGTAAAGCAGGTGCTGGTAGAGTATCTTGCGGCCGGAATTGACCCTGAAATTGCCACACTTTATATTCAAAGTGATGTGCCTGAAGTAGCAGAGTTATACCTTTTGCTGGGAATGAATGCTTATATGGGAGAACTGGAACGCTGTACTACCTTTAAGGAAAAAGCTCGTAAACAACCCGACAACATCAATGCCGGTCTGCTTACATATCCGGTTTTAATGGCTGCAGATATTCTTATCCACAAGGCAAACAAGGTGCCGGTTGGCAAGGATCAGGAACAGCATCTTGAAATGGCACGTACTTTTGGAAACAGGTTTAACAGGCTTTATAAAGCAGATTATTTTCCTGAACCGTATGCTTTTAATTTCGGCAGTGATTTGGTGAAAATTCCCGGATTGGATGGAAGCACAAAAATGGGCAAATCTGAGGGTGAAGCCAATGCCATATATCTGGCTGATGAACCCTCTGTAATCAGGAAAAAGGTAATGCGTGCAGTTACTGATTCTGGTCCTGTAGAAATGAACCAGGTAAAGCCACAGCCCATAGAAAACCTTTTTAATATTATGAAAGTCGTTTCGTCAGAAGATACTGTTAAACATTTTGATGAGCTTTACAATAAATGCGAGATTCGTTATGGCGACATGAAAAAACAGCTTGCCGAAGACATTATCGGTTTTACTTCTCCACTGCGTGAGAGAATCGTTGAAATAGGTGCTGATAATGCCTACCTCTCAAGAGTGGCAAAGATGGGTGCAGAAAAGGCCCGTGAAAGTGCTTCCAAAACTGTTAAAGAGGTAAGGGAGATTATTGGTTTCAAACCTTTTTAAAGCAATCAAAATACTTTCAAAGCAATCCGCTAATAATTTTGCAGTTAATATAACGTTTATAATCAATCTCTTTTCAGATGACATAAACACTATACAGATAAATTGACAAAACTGGTATTGGATTGATATTGACATCGGTAAAAACGGATTAATTATAAAAGCTTCTTCAAGCAAGTTCCATTTATCCAAAATGTTAACTAATTTACTATAGAATGAACCCCTGGAAAAATCTTACCGGTTTATCAAGCTGGCTCATGCGAATTGCAGGTATGCTTATGATATTTGTATGGTTTTTTAATACATTCATGAACTTCAATCTTAACCAGCCACAATTTTACCTTGCCACTGTTTTTTTGGTTTTTGGGGTATTATTATTTGCAGGAGGATTTATACGTAAACATTCCCTGACAGTGGTATCAGCAATTGTTCTCATGATTTTATCAATATTACAGGCTTATTGGAACTTTAATGGACTTACTGATATTTTTGCACAGTGGATAGTAATGTCATCTGTATTTTTTTATTTTGTAACACACGGTAATAAATAGTTTTAATGCCAGAAAATATTCCTACAGCTAAAGAAAAAGAGAAAGTTGTACTGGTGGGAGTTATTATGGGCCGCCAGACTGAAGACATTGTCAAAGAATATCTTGATGAACTTGAATTTTTGGTGGATACAGCCGGAGGTGTAACACTCAGGAGATTTACCCAAAAACTTGACAAACCGGACAAGGCAACTTTTATCGGTAAAGGCAAACTTGAAGAGGTAAAAGATTTTATCCAGGAAAATGAAGTGGATATTCTTGTATTTGATGATGAATTATCGCCATCACAACAACGCAATGTGGAACGAACAGTAAAATGCAGGGTGCTGGATCGCAGCAACCTTATCCTTGATATATTTGCACTGCGGGCGCGCAGTGCCCATGCAAGAACCCAGGTAGAGCTTGCCCAGTATCAGTACCTTCTTCCAAGGCTTGCCGGCATGTGGACACACCTTGAAAGGCAAAAAGGGGGTATCGGGCTGAAAGGACCCGGCGAGCGGGAAATTGAAACCGACCGACGCATTGTTCGCGACAGAATTGCTTTACTCAAAAAGAAACTGGAGCAGATTGACAAGCAGAAAGTAACACAGCGCTCCAACAGGGGCAGACTCGTCAGAGTTGCACTTGTTGGTTATACCAATGTGGGCAAATCAACAATTATGAATATGCTGAGTAAATCAGAAGTATTTGCTGAAGACAAGCTTTTTGCAACTCTGGATACGACAGTAAGAAAAGTTGTAATTGAAACATTGCCATTTCTGTTATCTGATACAGTTGGTTTTATCAGAAAACTACCCCACCATCTCATTGAGTCTTTCAAATCAACCCTGGACGAGGTGAGAGAGTCAGATATTTTACTGCATGTGGTAGATATTTCCCATCCTAACTTTGAAGAGCAAATAACAGTTGTAAAAGAAACCCTGAACGAAATCTTAGGTAAAGATGAGCAAAAAGAATCTATAATGGTGTTCAATAAAATTGACAAGTATTCTTTTGTTGAAAAAGAGGAAGATGATCTTACTCCTCCCACAAAGGAAAATACCACTTTGGATGAATTGAAGCAAACCTGGATGGCCAGGGAAAATGCTCCCTGTATATTTATTTCGGCCAAAGAAAAGCAAAACATTGATTATTTCAGAAGGATACTTTATGAACATGTGCTTGAAATTCATAAAAAAAGGTACCCCTATGATACTCCGCTCTATAATCCATGGAAATTTGATGAGAATCAACAATAAACTCTGAAGACGGTTTTTAATTGTTAGGGTTCCAAAATGAAAAAGAGCAGACAATCATATAACATTAATGAACTGGTTTCATTTTTCTTCATTGGATTACTGTATCTTATTTCTTTATTGCCTTTGAGGGTGCTTTATCTTTTTTCTTCGATCATGTATTTTTTATGGTATCATGTTATTAAATACCGGCGTAATGTGATAAGACAAAACCTGAAAAACGCATTTCCACATAAAACAGAAAAAGAACGTAGGGTCATTGAACGCAAATATTATCGCCATCTTTCTCACCTGATGGTTGAAAATGTAAAGCTTGCAACCATTTCACCTTCAGAGTTAAAAAGTAGAGTAAGATACGATGCGAAGTCTGTAGCATTTTTAAATGAGCTTCACCGGCAGGGCAGGAGTATTATGATTATAATGGCGCATACCGGAAACTGGGAATGGGCCGGAGCGGCATTTCCTTTATATCAGGATCACCAGGTTATTACTGCATACAGGCCTTTACGTAATAAAGCCTTTGATTGGTTTATGCTAAAAATACGCTCCAGAACCGGCAATATCATTACACCCATGAAAATATTGCCAAGGGAAATGTTAAAATTAAGAAAGAATGTAACTGCAACAGCCCTTATCGGAGATCAGAATCCGCCGGCACAAAATGCTTTCTGGATTCAATTCCTGAACCAGGAAACACCTTTCTATAAAGGCACTGAAGTTTTATCACGAAAATTTGATTATCCTGTCATCTGGGGCAATGTGAAAAAAGCCGGAAGAGGTTATTATGATGTTGTTCTTGAATTGATTACCGAAGAACCGGGCTCATTTGAAAAAGAGGGTATGCTCACAGTTCTTCATACATCTTACCTGGAGAGAGACATTTTGCAACAACCGGAGTGTTGGTTATGGTCGCATAGAAGGTGGAAAAAAATCAGACCAGCCGGAGAGCCGCTCATCACAGGAATAACATAATACAGATTAGCGTTCAACTCTGAACCTCTCGCCAATTGCCAACAGACTCAGGCGTCCATTTTCATCTCTTTCCTGCTCAACATTAAGAGGTGTTCCTGTTAGTCTGCTTAAGCCTGCAAGCCCTGCACCTGCAATATCCCAGAATCCCCAACGATTATTGGAAATATCATTTTGTATGTCCTCGATGTTGATACCCGTAGTTCTTTCCAGGCCTGTGGTGGCAAGACCGGCAAGGGTAACATATTGCTGCTGATCGGTAACTCTCTGAGTTTCCATTTCCTCCTCATAGGACAGAAGGTTTGCAAAGTAAACCCCTTTGAATTCTTCTCTTTTTTCAATTTTTTCGGGTTTACCCTGGGTGGTAAGCGCAGTGGTTCTTATGGGCCCGATTTCAGCTACCTCCAGTGGTTGTGGCATAATATCGCGGCTAAAAGCCCTGATGGGTATGGTTTGCTGCTGTGGCCTTGTCGCGGGAGCAGGTGTTTCTGGAGTTGATATAGTTTCTTCTTGTTTTACTTCTTCAGGTTCAGAGGCCATTTCTTCTTCCTTTTCAGATTTTTCAGATACCGGAATCGTTTGGGCGATTTCCGGAGTATCATCCAATCGTGGCATCATAAAAAAGATTCCTGCAAGGAATGCAATTACTGCTGCAGCTACAGCAAATCTCTGTATCGCTGGTATATATGCTCCCAGGGGATATTTCCTGAGTGTTGATTTTTTCGGGAAAATGACATTTTTATCCGGAGCCAGTTTCAGATTGCTGTACAATTGAAAGTCTTTTTGCAAATCTGGATTGCTTGCCACAGTTCTCAAAAGATGTGCAGAATTTTCTTCATCAAGGTCTCCTTCAAAATAGGCAATCATTTTTATATCCTGACTTTGCTCTCCGGGAACTGCATCTTCAGATTTTTTCAAAACATTTTTGTCCTGTAAAGTAATGTTTTTCTCCTCAGAGAGATAAATCATTTCAAATGCCTCAAACTCTTTTTTCAGGTGTGTATGCTTCGAGAGAAAATCCATAAGCTCCACTACCTGCTTCTGTGTCAGGTTTCCCTCGTAGTAATCGAGGAAGTAAGCTCCGTAATTTTCTCTGTTAATATTCATTTTTTGCAGGTTTACTGGTTTGAAGTATGTTTTTTTAATCAGGGTATCAGTTTTATCATAAAAGTTTATACAACTACATCCAAGCTTCCTATATAATTTTTAAGAAACATTCTTGCCCGGTAGATGTAAACTTTTACCTGTGATTCGTTGAGTCCTGTAATTTCACCGATTTCGTTATAAGCATAACCTTCATAATCTCTGAGCATAATAACATGTCTTTGTATCTCGGGCAACTTATTAAGGGCTTCATTCAAAACTTCTTTTAAATCAGAGTATGTATTGTGTACCGAATGCGTATTAAATGCTTCATCATCAAGAACCGTTTGCTTTTTATCTCTGCGAATACTATCAATCATTGTATGATATGCCGTTGTGAACAGATAGGATTTCGCTTTTGCGAAAGATATTTCACCTGCTTTTGTCCACATCTTTTCAAAGCTATCCTGCACAACATCGCGTGCCTTATCTTCATCTCTTATATTTTTAAGAATGAACCGATAAACTCCATCAGCATGCTCATCAACGCATTGATTGTATTCTTTTGCAGTCATTCAATCCCGGATGTTACTTTTTGTTTTTTGATAATGTGACGAACTGTTATGGTATAAAGTTACACACAAAAACAAAAAAGTTTTCAGGTTAAAAAAGATTAATTTCAGGGGAAAGGTTACTTCCATTCAAGGCTTTCCATCAGAATACGGATATCTTCAGCCAGAAAGCGGATTACAGGAGCAAGAGAATCATTATTGGGAGTAACATTGAAATATAAAGCACCTCGCAGAAAATGCCGGGTGCTGTCAGTAAGGTAAAACTGCATGGGCGAAGCAGCTTCTCTGCCCCTTATTTCATAAAGAACTCCGTATACATTATTTTCTTCATTTGTATAAACATTTTCCTGAAAACCGGTAGCCTTTGGGATATGCCTGTTTACAAAATTTCTGTTGTCTTCAACGTATTCATTCAGTTGATCGAAATCTTGTACGGTTTTATAGCTTAAATGGAGAGATGCTCCAAAATCAAGGAAAACCAAATCTCCCCAATAGGCTTCTGCATCCGGCCTGGTATCGGGAATAAACTGAGCATAAGCAGGTTTTAAAAAACTGTAAGGATGAATTGTATCAAAGATTATAAATTCTTTTTCGGGAAGGTCAATACGAAAATAACCCCGAGGTAAAGGGGTATGAGCCTGTTCGCATGAAAAGGCAATGACAATAAAAAGTATGATTATTAAAAAAATAGTTTTTTTAAAAGGCATATATGTGTTTGTTTTACTCTGGAATAAGACGCAGGATAAAAACAAATATTGTTTTAATTATCATTATTCGTCGGAAAAATTCTTTTTCAGCCTCACATGAATTCTTTTAATTCTGCGGTTATCAACGGCGTCGACCACCAGTTCAAAATCATCAAAAGATACTTTCTCTCCTTTGTAGGGCAACTCTTGTTTGATTTCAAGGATTAGACCGGCCATTGTGTCTGCCTCACCCTTGATCTCGTGGAAGATATTGTAATCTACTCCTGTAATTTTACAGAAATCTTTCAGAAGGGTTTTACCTTCAAACATGTAATTCAATGAGTCAATTTTGGAATAAATGGTTTGTTCAATATCAAACTCATCATTGATTTCTCCCACAATTTCTTCAAGTATATCTTCCAGGGTAACAATACCTGATGTACCTCCGTATTCATCAACTACAACAGCCATGTGAATTTTCTTTTCCTGAAATTCTTTGAGCAGGTCATTGATTTTTTTACTTTCAGGCACAAAAAAACAGTTTCGGATGAGTTTCTGCCATTTAATATCTTCATTCGTATCCAGATGAGGCAAAAGGTCTTTAATATACAGAATACCAATAACATTATCAAAACTTTCCCTGTACACAGGAATACGGCTGTAACCTGCCTCAACAATTACTTTGATAAGCTCTTTGAAGGGAGTATCTTCAGCCACTGCAACAACATCCATGCGGCTTTTCATAATTTCCCTGGCGTAAATATTGCTGAATTGAACTATTCCGTAAAGCAATTGCTTGTCATCCTCGGTACCTTTTTCCTCATGGGTAATATCAATGGCATGGGAGATTTCGTTGGCACTTAGTCCGGTTTTCTTCTTTGCCAGACGTTTATCAATAAAATTTGTTGATTTTACCAACAATGAACTCATAGGGTAAAAAACTCTCCTTAAAGCAGTCATAGTACCAGCCATCATCAGGGCAAATTTTACATTGTGCTGGGTGGCATATACTTTTGGGAGTACCTCGGCAAATAGCAAAATAAGAAAAGTTACCACGATTATCTGTACAATAAATCCCAGTATCAGGTAATCTTCGAAGTTAAAAACAATGGCGGTTACAAAAGTAGAGAGTATAATTACAGCAATGTTAACAACATTGTTTGTAATTAGAATAGTAGCCAGCAGGCGTTTGGGTTTTTCCAGGAGAATAATGATTTTTTGTGCAGCAGTTTCGGTACTTTCACGCAAATCATTTAACTGAGAATGTTTAAGTGAGAAAAAAGCAATTTCAGAACCGGAAACAAGGGCCGAAAATACCAGTAAAAGAAACATTATCAGCAAGCCGGTAGCTGCTTCTGCGTTGAATGTATTGAAGAATGATAAAATTACCGAAATAAAACACGAATAAGGCTCAGGTGTATCTTCCAATTTATGTACTACTTTGATTTCATTGCAAAATTAATACAAAAAAGCTCATAAAATAAAATTTTTAAGCAGCCATGAAATTGCCTTGCATTAATGATTTTGTAAAATCTTGCCCATAGAACATTCACATAAAATTTCATATCTTTACTCCTTCATTTCCCCTGCCGGTTATATGTTTTATAAAACCTGAGGAATTCCCCGGCGAAAGAGTTATTAAAAATCATTTGTATGAAGAAAGTCATAAGCTTTGCTGCAACACCTCAAAATTTATTAAAAATATCAGCCATTGATAAGGCATTTAAAAAATACCGTAAAGAAGTTAAACACCTGATATGCCATGCAGGTAATGAAGAAGACGAAAAAGCCTCCCTGTCTTCATTTGAAGATATTGATTTTCCAAGAACCAGTCATTATATATCCATAGGCTTTGGCAGCCATGCTGCACAAACGGCAAAAACTATGCTTGACTTTGAAAAGGTTCTTCTGGAAGAAAGCCCCGACCTTGTAATTTTATCCGGACACCAGGATGCTACACTGGCTTGCGGTATCACGGCTTCCAAAATGCAAATCCCAATTGCCCATATTGATGCCGGGCTAAGAAGTTTTGAAAAATACAATCCTGAAGAGATCAACCGAATCCTTACAGATGTGCTTTGTGAATACCATTTTGTAAGTGAGCATAGTGCAATGAAAAATCTGCGCGATGAAGGTGAAGACTCTGACAATATATTTTTTACCGGCAACCCCCTTGTGGATGTCCTTGAGATGTACTGGTCAGATATGGAGGAATCAACAGTGCGGGATACATTAAAGCTTGGTGACGAGAATTATATACTGGCCACCTTTCAACATAAAGAAAACCTGGAAAGAAAGCAAAACCTGGCTGAAATTACAGATATGATAAAACGGCTGAGCAAAAGTTGTAAAGTTATTTGGCTGTTACCCGATTATGCACACAAAAAACTTTTAAAAAAAGGTTTAGACAAAGAATTATCACCAGGGATTTTGCTTTCTGGTCGTATTCCGTACATTGATTTTCTGGCACTGATGTATAATGCAGAAGTAGTTATTACCGATAGCGAGGGAATTCAGGAGGAGACAACTTACCTGGGAGCCCAGTGTATTACTGTGAGAAAATATACCGAACGGATTGTAACCCTTGATGTGGGTACCAATCAGCTTGTCGGATTTGACTTTGAAAAAGCAGAAAAACTTGCCGAAGATGTACTGAAGGGAATCCTCAAGCCGGGAAGAATCCCGGAAATGTGGGATGGAAAAGCTGCCAAAAGAATTGTTGAAGTCCTGATTGATGAAATGGACTAAGAAACAGTCTTTTGTGTTGGTGGTTCTTACTTTCCTTTATCTATCTATCCCTGAAAATTGGTGACTTCAGATGTTAGCTTAAAATCGTATGCCGGATATTCGAACAAGGATGGACGATATTCGGTTTCTCCGATACTGTAACCCCAAATAGATTCATATTCTTTCTTCACTTCATCCATTTCTTCAAGCTGGTCAAGGTATGCAGCAATGGATTTTGACTCCACAATAATAAATTTTCCAAGCTTCTCAATAATCGGGCTATGGCTTCTGGTATGGTCATGGTCAAATTCCAGTATTCTTCTTCCGCTCCGGGTTATTCCAATCACTCTGTAGGTCATGCTTTTCCCCACACCTGGCAGGTTTAGCACATTTCGGTCGGTTGCAATGAATGGCAAGTCAGCTTTTTTGCGAAGCTCATTGATCTGCTCAACCATTTTTTCGGCTGTTTGCGGATAATCTTTGATCTCATCAAGATACTTTTCAGGTACCTTGCCAATTACCTTTTCTTCCATTTGCTCCTGAACGGCTCGTGCATTGGTAGCAAATTTTGACATGTTTTCCATGTATCCTTTTACAGAAAAAGTGTAATAGGGCATAACTCCTATATCATTGAGCTCCTTTCTTAGTTTTGCAGTGTGACCACGACGTGAGGCCGGCGCAGTAAAAACAAGTTGATTTGCAACCATCCATCCGGCTTTGCTAAGTCTCTCGATTCCAAGTTTTGCTTCAGGTGTAATTTCCATGGGAGACTGGAAGTGGGTTTGAACAACAAACTCCCTGATACCGATGCGGGAAGCCTTTTCCTTAAAACCGGCCAGTATTTCGCCAAGTTTTGGAGTAATACGTTGAGGCAGATAAGCCGGCAGTCGCGTTCCAAGCCTTACTCTAAGTATTTCTGCATACTTCTGACCGTCGGGACGTGTTTTATTTGCTTCTTTTTTATTGAGCGCCATTTCATAAACGGCATTGAGAATTTTTTCCAGTGAAGCATCAGAACTCATAAGGGCATCACCTCCGGTAATTAATACATCACACAAACTGGAGTCCTGTTCCCAGTATTTCATTATCTGCTTCAGTTTGTTATCCCAGGTTTCTTTGGGTTTGAGTTTGTCCAGGTCAAAGTTGAGGTTGCCACGCTGGAAATCATACATCCTCTGACATGAAGCACACAATCCTGCGCATGCCCGTCCCATGGTATCTGGTATAAGAATTGCAACTTCAGGATATCGCCTGTGAACATTATTGTGTGTGGGTAAAATCCAGCCGGCAGCATTGGGCTTGCCTGGTTCAACAATATCTTCTTTTTCCCAGGCTACAATATGTCCAAACTCATCAACGAGTTGTTTGGAATAAACTACATAGTAGCGAATGGCAAGATCTGCGCCTTTGGCAAAATCAGGCTCATTAACATTGAGCAATGAAACGTAATAAGGGTTGATAAAAAAGGGAATTCCTCTTTTTTTTGCCTTGTGCAGAACATTCATTGTCTCAATATCAAGACTGTTATCAAGCAATTCATTTAGCAGATCAGGATTTCGGACCGCAAACCGAAGGTGAAAAACGTGATCATCCCACCATTGGTTAACTAAAGAAATTTTCTCATCCCAGCTTAGATTGGGTGGAAATTTATATTTTGGACTTTTAATTTCTCCGCTCTCAATTTTTTTTGCAAAAATGTGAATGATGCGCTGTTTATTTTTTTCACGAATTTTTACAATTTCAGGTTCTAAACCACCCGGATGTCTTTCCATCCATTCAATAACCTTTTTGCCATCAGGACGTTCAAAATTTACCTTCCCGCTGAATTGCCTGAAAAGGTGAATCATATCAAGAAAGAAGTTGGTTTGGGCGCCTCCTAAACCTTTTTGCACAGACATCCAAAGCATTTTAAAAGGTTCAGAAATTGCAATTTTTCCCCGCAGATTCAGGTCTTCCACTTTAATACCGGCATGATCCAGATAATCCAGTAACCTGATGGCAGCATAATCCTGCCAGGACAGGCTCTCCATGGCCTTACGCCCTTTTATCTTATTCATATAGAAATCATATGCTTCAGGACGCTTATTCATATATTCCATTACCCACTCACGAATGGCAGCCCTTGCATCCTCCAGATTTTCTGAATGCACAAGAATTTGTTCAAGACGTGGATTCTCCTTCAGCAACCTGTTGAGTTGTTTTTGAGCAGTTGGAGAAATATACGTATTGTCAAGGGATTTTAAAGTTTTTTCTCTTAATGTTTCAATCATAGTGGTTTGTAATATTTTTAGATATTAACCTTATATTGAAAAAAAAGGTTTTATTGTATTTTCCTTTTATTGTATTGGCTGACGTTAATCCCAAGGCAAAGTCAGGGATTGTAAATTATAGGATGTTATCGCAGGCAGCCAAAAATTTGCGGTCTATTGCAATAATAAATACAAAGATACAAAAATCAGGGCATAAATTAAAACTACTTCCATGTATATGACAGTTTGTAAATATAATGAAAGTCAATACAGAAAAGGGTTAGAGAAAATCAGACAAGAGAATCGGTTCTTTTAATTCAGAGGGGTAATTTCAGTTTTTTTAACAAAGGTTTCAGTGTTTCGCGGGCTTCAGCATCAGTTGCAAGAACTGCAGTGGCAAAAATCATTAGAAAAACTGCACTGATTATCCAGTTTACTATGCGCGATATTTCAGGTATGAGCCCATGCAGGAAATAAACGGCAAGTGCTGAAACCATAAACAATGAGATTTTTCCAATATCATAGGGCACCGGATAATATTTTTGTCCCAGTTTCCATGATATGAGGGTTATTGACATATTGCAAACCAGATGAGCCCAGGCTGATGCATGATAACCAATAACAGGAATGAGCCATACATTGAACCCAATGGTTATGATTGCTCCCACAGCTGCAATTGTTGCTCCGAAATGGGTTTGACCCGTGAGTTTGTACCAGATGGAAAGATTCAGATAAATACCCAGGAAAATATGAGCTATCAGCAATATGGGAACAATATCCAGCCCTTCACGAAAATCTTTTCCAATAAAGTATTGTACAATATCCATGTAAAGCATTATCCCCAGGAAAATAAAAAGACATGTAACTACAAATACTTTCATAACCCGGGCATAAAGAATCTGGGCATTTTCATTTTTGTATTCTGAAAAAAAGAAGGGCTCTGCAGCAAAACGATAAGCCTGAATAAATAATATCATCATTACGGATACCTTGTAGCAGGCTCCATAAATTCCCAGTTGCGACATTGCAATATCTTCGGGCAACAGATATTTCAATAAAATTTTATCAAGTGCTTCGTTGATGATTCCTGCAAAACCTGCAATAAGAAGAGGGAATGCATAAAAGAGCATTTTTCTCCAAATGGGATAAGAGAATTCCAGTTTCTGGCGAAATATTACCGGCAGCAGCAAGGTTGCCATTACCGCACTGGCTATAAGGTTTGATATAAAAACATAACCCACACCAATTTCAGGGTTATATATGCTGTTGATAAAAGCTACTGTAGCTGCACTGCCATTATCCAGCAACCAGGGACAAGCCACAATAAAGAACAATACAACGAAAATATTAACTCCAATTCCTGTAAGCTTTATTGATGCAAATCGTATGGGACGGTTTTCGGCGCGCAGTCTTGCAAAGGGGATTGCCATCAATGCATCCAGGGCAATTATAATAGCAAACCATACAATATACTCTGTATTTTCAGGGTATCTGAGCAGGTTAGCAAATTCCTGCCTGAATAAAACTACTACTGCCAGAAATATAAAAGCAAGAGTAAATACCGAAGAAAAAGAAGTAGAAAAAATGGATTCCTTTTTTTGGTCTTCCTGCTGAGAAAAACGGAAAAAGGCAGTTTCCATGCCATGAGTAAGCAATACAATCAGAATGGCCACATAGGAGTACATTTCTGAAACCACACCGAATTCTTCAGGGCTGAAATAATTGGTATAAACCGGAACCAACAGATAATTCAGCAACCTCATTGTTATGGTGCTTACTCCATAAATTGCAGTCTGACCTGCCAGCCTTCGTATAGAATTTGCCATGCCTTTGCCTGAATATGCAAAGGTGCGAAATAATTTTGAAATGAGATGACGGTAATTTCCGGTCTTTTGCCATCTGTATTGTTTACGTTACATTGTTTATCTTTATGGGATAAATCTGAAATAAGCAAAAACGAAATAAAATGAATTTAATTTGCAGAAATATGGCCAAATATTTGGTTTTATTGCTTCTTGTTTCTGCACAGATAAAACTTCAGGCCCAGATAATTATGCCGGATCACGGACATGATTGCATACATCCATGTGCACATGCCAAAACATCATTGCGATCAATAGGTATCTATAACCAGGATCCCAGGTTACATAATTATGATGTGAAGTTTTACGGATTGGATTTGGATGTAAATCCGGCAACAACTTTCATTAACGGCTCTGCAAGGATTTTGGCTGAAGTTGTTGTTTCACAAATGGATGAAATGGTACTCGAATTAACCGATGAACTTACTGTGAATCAGGTTGTTGTTAACGGTGAAACTATAACTTTCACACATGAAAATCAAAATTTAATTATTAACCTGGATGAAAGCTTTTCTTCAGGTAGTATGATTGATGTAGAAGTGTTTTATTCCGGAGAGCCCCAGCCCCAGGGATTTTTCTCAGGCATAAGCAGTGCTGTTAACAGCTTTGGAGACCCGGTTTTATGGACGTTATCTGAGCCACATAATGCCCGGCAGTGGTTTCCATGCAAGCAGGTATTGGAGGATAAGGCTGATAGTGTGCATGTTACAATTACAACTCCCCCGGGTTATATTGCAGCATCCAATGGTTTACTTACCCAAATTACCGAATTGCCTGATGGCCGGCTCAGGCATTACTGGAAAAGCTTTTATCCTATTGCATATTACCTGATTTCTATGGCAATATCCAATTATCAGGAATATAATTTTTATGCTCCATTGGCATCTGATCAGGACAGTGTTTTTATTCAGAATTTTTTATACAATTATCCCCAGGTTTTGGAACAGCATCGCGAAAACCTTGAACAGACAAAGGATTTTATGCAACTTTTTTCACAGATATGGGGAGATTATCCATTCAGCTCAGAAAAATATGGCCATGCCCAGGCACCCATGGGAGGGGCAATGGAACATCAAACCCTTTCTACAATGGGTGGTTTTAATTTCAATATTATAGCCCACGAGTTGGCTCATCATTGGTTTGGCAATCATGTTACATTAGCTACATGGAGTGATATTTGGATTAATGAGGGTTTCGCATCCTATGGCGAATATCTGGCCAGGGAATTTATTATCAGCCGGCTTGCCGCAGATGAATGGATGGCCAACGCGCATGATAACATAAAATCCCAACCCGGAGGCAGCATTTATGTTCCTCCTTATGAATTGTCAGACATCTGGAGAATTTTTAATGGGAGGTTATCATACCGAAAAGGTGCTGCAATGCTTCATCTGCTAAGATTTGAACTGGATAATGATGAGCTGTTTTTCCATATCATGGAAGATTTTCAGCAAACCTTTGCTCATAGTGTTGCATCAGGGGATGATTTCAGAATGACCATTGACCTGAATACCGGTGAAAACTGGGAGTGGTTTTTTGATCAATGGTATTATGGGGAAGGTTACCCCATATACGAACTTTTATGGTGGCAGGATGAAGAAAATTTGGTTATCCGGTCGTCGCAAACTACATCAGCTGATTTTCCTGCCTTTTTTAAGGGGACCCTGGAATTCAAAGTTATTTCAGGAAATGAGGAGCATATTTTCAGAGTGTTTCAGAATGAGGTTCTTCAGGTTTTTGAAATTCCTATGAATACACCGGTTGATGAAATAATTTTCGACCCCCGCTCATATATGTTGAAGCAGTATGTTTTAAAAGATTCTACAAGCATTACAGACATTTTGCCGGGTGACAGAATAATCATAGGACCTAATCCGGTTTCAGATTATCTGTTTGTTAATTACCCTCATCAGTGGGATGGGGGCACATTTTTTATTTCAGATTTGCAGGGGCGAAAAATTTTACAAGGGAATCTGAAAACAGAAAGCCTGGAAATTAACTTACAACACCTTAATTCAGGGATATATGTATTAAAAATAATATCACAAAGGGGTCAGCAATCCAGCTTCAAATTGCTGAAAAAATAAAAATTAATGCGAAAGGTTGTACTTATTTCTTTATGATTTTTCTCACCTCTTCTCTGTTTGGGAATGAAACTTTGAGCATATATATACCCTGCCTAATCCCTGAAAGATCAATTTGTGTCAATCTGTCCGACGAGGGAATTCCTTTTTTTATGGTAGCACCGGCAAGATTGATGATGGAATAGGAAATAACAGGTTCATTGGAAAAGTTTTCCAGTGTTATGTATTTATCAGCGGGGTTAGGAAATATACTGAAGCCTTGAAAATCCCCTAATTCAGAAACATAAACCTGGCTTTCGGGAATTTGTATCAGCTCACCTTCCAAAATATACCAGGCCCACCATTCGCCGCCTGTACCGTCTTCCCAGGTTGCCATATCAAAAGTATTGGACCCCTGAAAATCCCCTTTTACTTCATAAACTGATACAGCCATCTGGTTATTAAACCAGGTAATAGGTTCGTCTTCCTCGCAAACTTCGGGAGCAGCATTGGATTTGAGAAAATAAGCATAATCCGGATAGTTGGGGTTACCAAATACTCTTGCTGTTCCGTTTTCATCAACAGCTACAGCGGTATATTCGTTGACACCGATACCTTTGGCTTCCATACCCCAGTCGGTAATCATCCTTGCCATGAAGACCATATGTCGTCCATGGCGATTGTTGTTGTCACCATAAATTGCGTTATAGTGTGAATCGGTTACAACATTTTCCATAAACGGGATGTCAAGAAATTCATTTGAAAGTTTTACCCTGAAATGATAGGGGTTATTAAGTGCTTCTTCACTCCATACTGAGTTGTTTTCAGCGGTAAAAACAACTTCTCCCAAAACAGCCAGCCCGGCGCTGGTGCCGCCAATGGGTGCTGCTTTTTCATTTACATGATTGTTGATTGCCACCTGCAGACAGGTTCCTTTCCAGTGGCTGTAATAATTCCATTGATTGCCCCCCGCAATGAAGATAAGCTCGGCATTTTCAACAGCGTCACATACTTCTTCTGAATTGGCCTGCTCTGAACTGGTAATAACAATTGAAGTAACCGAATTTACTTCAACACCCAATTGCGAATAGATATAATTGTTGTAGCCATCACTGCCACTGGCTCTTAATACTACCACGTCGCCACCGTTTGCTCTTTCGGCAAGCCATGCCATACCCTGATTGTTATCGGTGGCTCCCCCTGCGAGCAATATACCGAAAAGAGGCTCAGTTTCCACATTTTCTTCAGAGCCTACACGGTAAAAAGTCTGAGCGTGCGAAAAAAATACAATGAAAATAAAAGATAGCGATAAAAAATACCGGGTTAACATATTTTTTTTTTTTTGGTTTAAAAATCAAATTTAAATAAGCCTTGCAAAAATAACAGAAAAATATGCAACTACAGCTTAATCAATCAAGAATTGAAATAAAGGTTTCAAATAAGATTTAATTGAGTCATGTACTTTTATCCGGAACATTACTTGGAAGTATTTTTTGTATTTTTGCAAACTGTTGACAGATAGAATTTCTTAATCTTTTGCTTTTGGTTCCTGCCCGTTGTTTAATGTGTTGAAAAATGAAAATCCATGGAAAAACTTACAAAAATCGTTGCCACCATATCCGACAGAAACTGTGATGTTGATTTTCTTCAGCAAATGTATGAGGCAGGAATGGATGTTGTGCGTATCAACACAGCACACCAATCACCTGAAGGCTCGCTAAAGATCATACAGAATATAAAAAAGGTTACGGATAGGATGCCGGTAATGATTGATACGAAGGGACCTGAAATACGAACCGTTGATTCAGACTACATCTTAAGGGTAAAAAAGGGTGATTTGGTAAAGGTAGCCGGAGATGCTACGCGAAAATCTGATAAGGATTTTTTATATGCCAACTATAATGGATTTGTATCATTGCTTGAGGTGGGAAAACAAATTATGATTGATGATGGTGATATTGAATTGATTGTAAAGGAAAAACACAAAGAATATCTTTTATGCGAAGTCAATAACCCGGGAGAGATTAAACCCCGCAAAAGCATAAACCTTCCTGACACCAAAGTTGACCTGCCTTCATTGTCAGAAAAAGACCGTGAATACATTGATTTCTCCATCCAAAATAATGTTGATTATATAGCTCACTCTTTTGTAAGAAATAAGGAAGACGTACTGGCTATTCAGGAAATACTTGACAAACACAACAGCCGTATTAAAATAATTGCCAAAATAGAAAATCAACAAGGACTGGATAATATTGATGAAATACTTGAGCAGGTATATGGCATCATGATAGCCCGGGGAGATTTGGCCATAGAAGTTCCGGCCGAAAAAATCCCTGTTATACAGGCAGAATTGGTGGCAAAATGTATCCAGCAAAAGAAAGCTGTTATTGTTGCTACACAAATGCTGCACAGCATGATTGAAAATCCAAGGCCTACACGTGCCGAAATAACTGATATTGCAAATGCTGTTTTCAGTGGTACGGATGCCATCATGCTTAGCGGAGAAACAGCCAATGGAAAATACCCCCTTGAGTCGGTTAAAACCATGACACGGGCAGCCCGTGAAGCAGAAAAAAATACAAGGTACATGATAGAAAGAAATGTAATGCCTCATGATAATCCAATTTCAGTATTTCTTTCGAAAATGGCTGTCAGATCTATCGAAAACCTTAATACCAAAGCTATTATTACTGACACCGATACCGGTAAAACAGCCAGGTATCTTTCTGCTTTTCGTGGGAAATCACCCATTTATGCTCAATGTTACGATAAAAGGGTGATGCGGGAGTTGGCACTCAATTTTGGGATTTATTCCGATTACATGGAAGTTGAAATTTCAAAAAAAGAATTTGTAAAAAACACGTTGAACCGGCTTCTTAAAGCCGAAGAGATAAATTGTGAAGACCTTATTGCCGTTTTGGCAGGGAATTTTGGGAAAAAAGCGGGGCCTTCTTTTGTTGAAATCAGTACTGTAGATAGTATGCTCACCAGCGAGAAAACTTAAAGTTGTTTGTATGACTGTAAAAACAGAAGATATCAATCTGGAGTTGATCCGCACTGCCATAAGGGAGAGTCAGAAGGATTTTCTGAAGGAAATCCTTAACGAACTGTATCCGGCTGATATAGCAGAGTACATGGATGATTTGACTCTTGATGAAGCCAAGTTTATTTACACACTCCTTGAAAAAGAAGAAGCTGCAGCTGTTTTGATGGAGCTGGAGGAGGATGTGCGTGAGCGGTTCCTGGCCTCATTTTCCACCCAGGAAATTGCAAGAGAATTTATTGACAACCTGGATTCTGATGATGCTGCCGACCTTATTTCCGAACTTCCTGATGAAAAAAGGGAAGAGGTTCTTTTACACATAGAAGACCGCAAACAGGCCCAAAATATTGCCGATCTTTTGGTGTATCCATCCAATTCCGCCGGAGGATTAATGGCAAAGGAGTTTATCAAGGTAAATGTAAACTGGCATGTGGTTACATGTATTCGTGAAATGCGAAAACAGGCCGAAGAAGTTGAAGAGGTATATCACGTTTATATTGTAAATGATGATGATGTTCTGCTTGGTTTGTTATCATTGAAAAGCCTGCTGCTTGCATCTCCCCGTGAAAAAATATCAGAATTGTACATTACTGATGTTGTAAGTATTAAAGCAAAGCAAAAAGGGGAAGAGGTTGCAAGCATCATGAACAAATACGACCTTGTTGTTTTGCCCGTGATAGATGACCTGGGTAGATTAATTGGCCGCATTACGATTGATGATGTTGTTGATTTTATCAAAGAAGAAGCAGAAAAAGACTATCAGATGATGTCGGGGATGACCCAAAACATTGAGTCAGGGGATAAGATTTGGGAAATAACCCAGGGTCGTCTGTTTTGGCTGATTGTTGCTTTGTTTGGTGGTATCATCGGGTCGAGGGTAATCAGCAATTACGAGGATCAGATCAGCGTATATCCTGAAATGGCTTTTTTTATGCCGCTTATTGCTGCAATGGGAGGCAATGTGGGAGTGCAGTCCTCTGCTCTTATCGTTAAGGGTCTTGCTAACAATACCATTACCCAGGGTCGCATTTTATTTAAGCTATGGAAGGAAGTATCGGTGGGTATGATAAACGGATTGGTTTGTTCGGCTATTCTCTTGTTATACAGTTTTTTATTTGCCCCGTCGCTTGCTTTGAGCATGACTGTGAGTGTTGCGCTGATGACAGTAATTCTGTTTGCTTCTATTTTCGGAACATTTGTGCCATTGGCACTTGATAAACTTAAGATTGACCCGGCACTTGCCACAGGACCGTTTATTACCACATCAAACGATATTATCGGGTTATTTATTTATTTTATGATTGGGCGAATGATGTATGGGATTTTTATGTAAAACTGGTAAAACTAATTTGAAATAAATTGTATGATGCTCTCAGTCATACCATTTAAAGTTACTGACCCATAATAACAGGCAACTGTTTGCGTTAAAAGATTAATTTATAGATAATAACCCGGCAGATTTCCAAAAATATCAACCCCATTTCATTTAAAGTTGTAATTTTGTGCGACATATTGATTTTTAAAAAGGTATAAAAACTTTTCTTCCTTAAACATCAAAACTTTCTATGATTGTAAAAAGCTCTGGATTATCCCGGACCAATGTAAATTTCCATTTCCGATATTCTTATTTAATGACATTTGTCCTGCTTCTGGCATTGGCATCTTGTACTCCACACAAAAAACTGGTTTATCTGCAACATCAGGCTGAAGAATCAGATACACTTATGTTTACCAGGCCGGATTACCTTATAAAGCCCGGAGATATCCTGCATATCAGGGTATTGACCCTTGATGATGAATCTTATATGATTTTCAATAATGAAGAAAGCAGGCAACTGGGATCGGGCAGCGGTGCCAGAAATAACATAAGTGTTTTTCTTCATGGATACTCCGTAGGGGAGGATGGAAAAGTTAAAATGCCTGTTCTTGGAGAAGTTCATGTGGCAGGTAAAACCATTGCCCGTGCCACAGAACATCTGGAAGAGCTCGTAGAGGGATATGTTATAGGGGCTACTGTTGTGGTTAAGCTGGTGAATTTTTCCATCACCGTTCTTGGCGAAGTAAGAAGACCGGGAAATTATTACATTTATGATAATCAGTTCAGCATAATGGATGCAATTGGTTTGGCGGGCGATATGACGGATTTTGGCAACAGAAATGTCAGGATTGTTAGACAAACTGCGGATGGGGCGACATTCGCAACGCTAAATGTTACCGATTCAAAAGCAGTTGTATCGGAGTTTTATTATTTGCAACCCAATGATATTATTTACGTAGAACCTCATAGGGTAAAACGTCTGGGATTTGCACAATTCCCATTTGGAGTAGTTTTTTCTGCCGTATCAACAGCCCTGTTGCTTATTAACTTTTTGAGCAACTGACTTTTTGCCGGATTATATGCCGGAAATAACAGGCAAGAAAAGCATTACCCGATAAATTAGAAATTAACACCATCTGCAAATAAAAAATGAATAAAGACCCCTTCCGCGAAGAAACCCTTGATATACGAAAACTCGTATTCAAATATATCCGCTTCTGGTATTGGTTTGTGATCAGTATCATTATTGCTTTGGCAATTGCTTATTTTATCAATAAATTTTCCGAAACAGTTTATCGTGCCCGTGCCACAGTATTGGTAAGGGATGATCGTAAAGGTGGTTTCAGACCGGGACAGATCATGGGAGAGCTTGACCTGTTCTATCAAAGAAATAATCTCTTTAATGAAATGGCCATATTGAGATCATTTTCACTTGTAGATTCTGCTTTGAGAAATATGGATGTGGGAGTTTCGTACTATAATATCGGAAGGCTTGTTGGTGAAATTAGAACAGTAGAAGTATATAAAAATACTCCTTTCCTGGTAGTATGGGACGAAGATCAGACTCCGTTGTTCAACCGCCCCTTCAATGTAAGAATCCTTTCAGAAGACACTTATGAACTGGAACTTTCCAACCGGAAAAGGTTTTCTTTCAGAAACGGTGGTAGTAAATATATACTACAGTTTGGTGAACTACATCAAGCAGATAATTACGGATTCAGAATTGTGAAAAATGAGAATTTCCGACCACAAAGCCATGTGGGGCGTGAGTTTATTTTCGTTGTTCACGATTTGAATATACTCCCCGGACGCTATTTATCTTCATTGAGCGTTGAACCCCTGAATAATGAAGTTTCCATTGTACAGTTATCATTTGAGGCAACGCATTCCGGCAGGGCTATTGATTTCCTTAATACACTCACAGAGGTTTATTTAAGGCAGAGTCTCCAGGAAAAAAACACCATTGCCGAAAACACCATTCGCTTTATTGATCAGCAGATTGGCATAATTTCCGACTCTTTAATCCTTGCAGAATCTTCACTTGAGGAGTTTCGAATGAGAAAAGGACTGATGGATGTGAGCATGATCTCTTCCCAGCTCTTTACTGAACTGCAAAGGCTTGATAACCAGCTTGCTGTTGAAAATGTGAAACGTCAGTATTATGTATACCTTCTGGACTATGTGGATAATGAAAAAGATTTTCGGGACGTATTCAGTCCTTCTGCCCTGGGTATCGATGATCCTTTGCTCAATAACCTTATCAGCGAGCTTAGTTCCCTGCATGCTGAAAGATCGCGTTTGAAAGTGAGTGCTACCATTGAGAACCCTAACATTCTAATGGTTAACCGTAAAATAGACCAGACCACACAGGCGTTGAGTGAAAACCTGAGAAGTATTCAAAACGCCTCAGATATTTTAATTGATGATCTAAACCGAAGGGTTCAGCAGGTTGAAAACCGCATAAGTCAACTCCCCGGTACAGAAAGAGAGCTTATTGGTATTCAACGCAGATTTAACCTAAGCGATGCTACATATAATTACCTTCTTGAAAAACGTGCAGAAGCGGGCATAGCCATGGCAAGTAACGTACCGGACCATAAAATTATTGACAGGGCACGTTTCGCAGGTATTGTTTCACCGAAAAAGAGGCTGAATTATACAATTGCACTGGTTTTGGGATTTGTAATACCACTTGGATTTCTGATTGTCAGAGATTTCTTTGATACCCGTATCAATGAAAAGAAAGATGTTACCGATGCAGTAGATTTTCCCATTTTAGGAGTCATTCCTCATAATAGAAAAGCAGCCCGCAAGGAAGAGGTTAATCTTGTGGTATTTGATGATAACAAATCGCCTGTAACAGAAGCCTTCAGGGCTATGCGAACCAATCTTCAGTATTTTGCAAGCAGTAAAAAGAACAAGATAGTATCTATAACATCAACAAAACCCCAGGAAGGAAAAACATTCAGTGCCATTAACCTTGCCTCGGTGATTGCACTCTCAGACAAGAAAACCCTTCTTATAGGTGCTGATATGCGAAAACCCAGAATTTATGAAGATTTTGGTATTCAGAAATCCCCGGGTCTTTCCAATTATCTGATAGGCAAAAACTCCCTGGAAGAAATAATTCAGAAGGTTAATCATAACAAAAATCTTTACATTATTTCCTCCGGGCCTACTCCACCTAACCCCAGCGAGCTTATTGAATCTGAGAAAATGGGTACATTGCTCAGCGAAGTAAAAAAGCAGTTTGATTTCGTAATTATTGACACACCGCCTGTTGGAATTGTGCCCGATGGAATTCATATCATAAAAAACTCTGACATTGCTGTTTTTATCATCAGACAAAGATTCAGCGATAAATCCAGCCTTGATTTTCTCAATGAGTTTGCCGCAAAACTCGAAACAAAAAACATTTGTATTGAGATAAATGACATGAAAATGACCCGCAGCGGCTATGGGTATGGCTATGGATATGGCTACGGGTATGGTTATGGTTATAATTATTATGAAGACAAGCCTCAGAGCAATGGCAATGTTTTCAAAAAATGGTATGATTTGGTAAACGGAACGTTCAATCGTAAGAGTTAGGCATTTGATCCCGCGATCCTGGCGATAGTTAATTCTTCTTGCGTTTCGCAAATTACCGGTAGTTACAATTGAAAAAATGTACCTGCCGGTTTTTTTGTACCAGTTTGTAAAACAGGTAAAAAGACCTATACTTCCATTTTGGGTCCCCAATAGAATGAAAATTTAGATAATTTTTAAATTAGTTCTGCTGTATGTTGTGATTTAAAAGACAAAACCCTCATAAAACACCTATGGAAAATGGGTGATTTATGTAATAAATTCATTCATACCTTTGTAAGAGATATGCTTTTTTACCTGCTTTCAATCAGGCAATAAACAGGTTAACAAAAAAACAGGGAATAATACGGCAAAAAAGCATAATCAAAAAGTTATTCAATGCTTCTGTTTAGGTTTACCTGATATAAAAGGAAAACAAAAGGTTTACAAATGATGAAAACTCTACAAATATTTTTATTCATTATTCAACAAAAATACAAACTATTAGCCGGGTTCACGCTCTTTTTGTTTTGCTATCCATTGCAGGCAGATAACCCCGGACCTGCAGGTATAGGTAATGAGTCTTCAAATGTATTGTGGCTGAGGGCTGACCAGGGGACTTCAACAACTCAAAATGAAGAAGCCGTTGAAGAGTGGCTTGATATCAGTGGCAATAATAACCATGCCACACAGTCAGAACCCGATAAAAGGCCTCTTTTTATTGAGAGTTCTATCAATGGACATCCTGCCTTGCAATTTGGCGGCACCAATATCAATATGGTAGTTGCCAATCATAGCAGCCTGGATGATTCTGACGGTATTACTCTTTTTGTTGTAGGTCAGCCCGACAATATTGACACCCAACCAAGAGGGTTATTGTCAAAACGGGTGAGTGCCGGCAACCAGGTGGCTTACTCCTTATTTACATGGAATAATTCAAGATTATATTTTGATTCACCATCAAGATATAATGGCAATGTTGCAGTTACAAATAACCCACAAGTTTTTTCTGCTATTTTTAACGGCAATGACCCCACACTGCGGGCAAGAATTTTTCAGGATGGAGTGCAAACCGGCTCAGAAAATCCGGGAAATACAGCCATTGGTAGTTTTAGCTCAGACCTTTACATAGGAATCCTGAATGACAATTATGGACAAGCCTTCAGGGGCGATATGAGTGAGGTGATTATTTATCGCCGGGCACTGAATCTGGCCGAGAGACTCATTGTTGAAACCATGCTGGCAAATCGATATAATATCAACCTGGGAACAACTGCTTTTTCTTCTGAAACCCATACTTATGATTTCACAGGAATTGGTCATGTGGAAGGACACAAATATTCTGCCACTCAAAACATGGGAAGCGGACTGTTGCTTGCAGAAGCCAATGGTTCATTGAATGAGCCCTTTGAATTCGTTTTTGCAGGTCATGATAATACAACTCATGGAACAAATGAAAACAATCTCCCTTCAATTCCTGATGTAAATCTGGAACAGCGTTGGGACCGGGTTTATTATATTGAAAGGATACAGGGAGGTGAAATCAATGGCGGAAATACAGATGTACGCATTGGATTTGATTTTATTGAAGCGGGCATTTCCGTTGATGCATCAAGTTTATATGTGTTACTTTACAGAGAAGAAAACTCAGGAAATTTCAGCCTTGTACCCGGCTCTTATGCATCGGTAAATGACGGCAAGGTTTTTTTTACAGTCAGTAATACCCATTTTCAGAGTGGATATTATACCATTGCACGCTCTGATCTTGAGGTTCAAACCTATTATAGCTTTAATAACGGAAACTGGAATGACCTTGAAGTGTGGAGTTTAAACCCCGGTATTTACGAACCTCCATCTCAATTGCCGGGGGCAATGGACCGGGTTATCATACAGAACAACCTCCAGATTACGATTACTGATAATAATATTGAAATCGGCACCCTTGAGGTAAATGATGGTATCCTGGATTTTGGTATCACAACCGGCCATACCATATCTACAATTACAGGTTTGAGTAATGGAACCATTCGTCTGGCAGGCGACAATTTTCCGGCAGGAAATGCTGAAGGATTTGCCAATGCTTCCCAGGGTGGAACGGTAGAATACTATGGCACAGGATACGATCTTTTGACACCACACACATTCAGACATATGCGTATAAATATGGACGATGATGTCCATACTGCTAACCTTTTGGCTGATTATACCCTGAATGGAAATCTTGTTATTGAAAAGGGGCAATTACAGCTTGGAAACTCCTCGGGCACTGCCGCAAGGCAATTGACCATAAGAGAGAATTTGCAGGTTAACTCAGGAGCAGGTATAATCACCGGAACCGGCAATGCCAGACACCAATTGAATCTTTACGGAAATTTTATAAATCAGGGTGAAGTTCAGTTTACCAATCGTACTGTTGCCAATTATACTGCCCAGGCAACTGATGGAATTGTAGATGTTAACTTCCTCAGCACAACGCGTAACCAAACAATGCAGTTGGATGGTCCGTCACGTTTTTACAGGATTGCTGTAAATAAAGTCACTGCAACTAATGAGGTGCATATTACAGCTTCCAACTCAACATATTTTGAATTACTGGGATTTGCCAATCAGGGGCATGGAACTCAAGCTCAACTTACTTCAAATACAAACTCGCTTGGTTTGATAGCAGGCACTGTGCGCATTGGACAGAACATTACCATACCCAGGTTAAACTCAGGTGGCAATTATAATATCTCTGAAAATGCCGTTTTGTGGGTAGATGGAGGAAGTGTTACAAAACCTGGCGGAACAGCAGTGGTGGTATATGGTAAGGTAAAAGTTTCCTCAGGAACTTTTACATCAAATATTAACAGTGGTATCACAACCCGGTTAAATGGTGTGTTTGAATCAACAGGAGGAACAACTGTGCTGGGGCAGTTCCGTACCTCTGTTTTTGGTTCAGAAAATGTGGGTGGTTATATTCAGACCGGTGGTACGGTTATAATAAACGGCACAGTGTCAAGTGGTAATTATTACAGTTTTTCTTTATCTTATCCCGGTAATGCATTTACCCTTACCGGAGGTACACTGAGGATAAACGGCACAAACAACAGGGGAGCCATTTTTATCAATTCTGACCCGGTAAATCAAAATGTTGGGCCCAATGCCACACTTGAGCTTATTGCTACAAACACCACCCCCTTCCGAATCACCAGCAGGGCACCCCTGCCGGGTGTTATTATGGGGCGGAGTGGAAATGGTGAAAGATTGTTTGTTCTTGAGGGAGGACAGGTAGGTACAGGTGCCGGCAACCAGGCTGTGCTGCCCGCCTTGCCAATGGTTACACGCGCATCGCTGACCATTCAGGAAGATATCACCTTCAATCCTAAAGGACAGGATGTTACCATAGGAAGAAGTTTTAACCTGGGTGCGGGTGCTTCCTATATCGCAGGAAGCAATACAACCCATTTTCAGGGCGCTGCTGTAAACTATTCTCTGAATATTAACCCCGGAGCGCTAACCTCTTATTTTCACAATCTCAGGATAAACAATCCCGGCAGGACCGGCACACTTCTCAACAGTGATATTACTGTAGCGAATAAGCTGACCATTACCGCCGGAACATTTGCTTTGGCCAACAGGCAGATTACCGTAAGAGGTGATATTGAGAATTCCGGAACAATAACTACCACCGGTGGAAAAGTTTTAATCAATGACAGGGGAATTGTAAATGACATCCAGTTAACAAATCATGGCAGTTATACATCTGTACCCGTGGTGACTATTGATGCACCTGGAGGTTCAGGAGTACAGGCAACGGCAGTAGCAATCTTTAACGGAACACCTTCCGGATCCAATCCTCTGCCCATCAGCCACATTGTTATTACCAATACCGGAACAGGATATAGTGATATTCCTGAAGTAAACATAACAGGAGATGCCACTGCGACGGCAGAAATTTCCACAACGCATAAACTGAGCGGCAATGGTAACGGAGTGTTTGGTAACCTGGAGATTGATGAGGTGCATCCCTCAGACCTATCCGCCGAAATCACCTACCTCGCAGCCAACCAGACGGTAACGGGCACAATGACCCTCACCAACGGGATATTTGATTTGAAAACCCACAATCTCGATGTTGAAGGCACTCTCTCATCCAATGCTATAGCTTACTATTCTACATCACGGATGTTTCGTACAAACGGCAATCACGGGGATGGGGGGCTGACCCGTACAATTTCAACGAATGGTACATACCTTTTCCCGCTGGGAACGATAAACAACGCCAATAATGCTTACCGCTACGCATGGGCCAACCCAGAATTCTCCAACGTCACCGGTCCCGGCAAGGTTCAGATTAACGGCGTGCCAAGGAAACTGGGCACCCTGAGTGATGAGGCCAATCCAAACGACAGGAGGTTTCTTTTATATTACTGGAGAGTCCGTGACAGCAATTTTAATGACCTGCCCGATGTGTTTAACCAGTTTATAGGATATATTGGTGACCTGTCAGAAGGCAACTGGGATCAGATAGTGCCGGGCAAAGTTGTAAACAATATACGGACACAGGCAGGGACTCTGGGACCCGGAAATCCAACTTCTGCCACAAGAACCCTTGATTTTTCTCCTGCTCATATTCTCGAGACCGGCGAATTCACCGCAGGACGTTCACAGATGTTCGATGGCGAAATCAGAGTTTTCTACTCACTCACCAATGCAGCAAACTGGTACGATGACTGGTGGGATGTTCCGGGTAACTGGTCGTACGAACCCCATACATTTGAGGTGAATGATAACAGACCTGCGGTCGGCGACGGGCGTTGGCCTCGTATCGGTGATATTGCCGTAATTGGTTATGGGGGCCATAACAACAGGGGAGGTTATCACTCAGTCAATATCAGGACAGATATTGAGGTAGGGCTTATCCAGTTCGTACCCCATCCCAATCCTCCGGAAGATGCGAGGGTTTCCCGGGTAGTCGTAAGAGGTGACGGGCCAAATGGAACCCTGGATGCAGGAGTTATTGAAGGTCCTGGGGTATTCCAGGTAAGGTTCAACCATAACACCTTCCCGGCAATCAGTGCCGACTTCTCAGAATTTGTGCAAAATGATACAGCCTCATTTCATTTTCAGCTTATGTCAGCTAACCAGCTACATGTTATACCAAACATAAGCAATAACGTTTTCCCCAATCTTAGAATTGAAGGGGCTGCAAACAGGACAGCGACCATTGAAGATGATTTCCTGGTCAGAAGGAACTTCACAATCGATGCAAACGGAGTATTTGTTCTCCACAGTGGTGCCGGTGGAGATCTGACCGTTTTGGGCGACCTGCGGCTTGGCGACTGGCAGGGAGGTGTTTTCAGTTTCAATACTACAGGAAACGAACGGACCGCTGAACTGGGAGGTATAAAATACCACTATACAGGCAATAACCCCGGCTCACTCAGAAGTGTCAGGGTTTTAAATACCGCAGAAAACAATCTTAATCACAGGCTTATCGTTAACGGCGATATATCAAGCGACGCCAATACAACCAATAACCGGCTTGACCTGTTTACCAACAATAGCAATGGCAACAATGTAATTCTGGAACTTCATGGAGAAGGGGCCCATTCACTTGATATGGAGAACAGTACCCCAGAAGATATCAACCTTTACAGGATATTCATGAACAAGAGCACCTCACAGGCCTCTTCATTTACATTCAACAATGCCTTCACCCTCAACGGCCCCACTGGTGGCGCAACCTCCGAAAAAGCCCTTCAGTTGCAAAACGGCCGGTTGATACTCAATCATGAAGACATAGAAATTGACCTTTCCACAGGCGGTGGAGACTTTTTTATTCCTTCAACGGCAGGATTGGTGGTTAGCCAGGGCGAGGTGAAAGTGAGCGGTGCCAATACAGGAATTTTACTTGATGGGTTGTTACGCGTGGAAACCGGAGGCGTGATCAACATGGATGGTGGTGCAGGTGTAAACAACTACATTGAATATTCTGCTTCAGGCAACGCAACCCTTGAGGTTATGGGCGGCGAGCTGATTGTGGGCTCACAAATACGCCGTGGTATTTCCAATCCATCGGGTGTATTGCGATTTACCCAATCAGCCGGAAGCACAACTGTAGGTAAGAATGCTGCCCCGGTAGCTGCAAGGGGCGTATTTGAAGTATTGAATACGGGCAGCCGGTTTTTCCACCTGGGAGGATCCCTAACCGTGGTTCTGCCACAAACAGGCAGCAATACGGAAGCTGCCGTATTGCTTGAACCCGCCGTGAGTATTACAGGTAATGGTACTCTATACATGGGGAATGATAATACTCCGGCTGGAAGTATTCTTACTCTTAAATCTTCTGTGCCTCTTGGAATCTTAAATATAACAGGTAATGCAGGTTATACTACCCGCCTGAAAGAACGGTCTCTTACTTTAAACCGCGACCTGATAATAGGTGAAGACAATATTTTTGACGGAACAGGCCTTTTTAATCTGAATGTAAAACGCCATATTATCAACAACGGGGAGGAAAACCTCAATGTGGACACATTATTTATGACAGGTAACAGCTCTGTTCCGGGAGCATCCCCAACACAACAAATCACCGGGAATGTAAAAGTACGCAATCTGGTGGTACAACCTGAAACTTCACTTACACTGACAGGAACAGGAGATTTGACAGTAGAAGCAGATTTGCACTTATTAAACGGACAGCTCACAGATGGAGGCAATAACATTTTTCTCAAAGGAAATATCTTCAATAATAGCTCACACGTTTCTTCCGGTCCGGCAGACGGAGGTATAAATTTTTCCGGTACCTCAACCCAGAGAATAACCGGCCAGGGTCAGTTTGGCAGGATAGTAATTGACAATCCCGAAAGCATTATCTTAGAAAACGATATTTCACTCAACA
This sequence comes from Bacteroidota bacterium, assembly GCA_007693555.1. Lineage (GTDB taxonomy): Bacteria > Bacteroidota > Bacteroidia > Bacteroidales > UBA7960 > SKVR01. The sequence goes on along the minus strand of REDJ01000242.1, from coordinate 9,782 downwards.
GTGATCTAATCATGCGCAATGGTATTCTGCAATTGCAGTTCCATAAACTCAGCCTTGGCTTAAATGCTGCCATCGTAAATGAGGGAAACGATTTCAGCAATCAAAAAATGATTGCCGTGGATGGCAGTAATTTTATCAGGGGAGTGGAAAAATTATTGCCAGCAGTTTCAGGAGGAACCCCGGTGCAGGCATATGATATTGATGACCCAGCCTATACATACCATTTTCATATTCCCATAGGTACGGATGACGGTACAGTACAAAAATATACACCGGTTCAGATTGCTGTTGCAAACAGCAATACTCAGGGGTCTGTTTCTGTATTTCCGGTCAACAGAAGGCATTTAACAATAGATCCTTCTCCCGGACGTGTTCTGCAGTACTTTTGGACGGCAACCAGCCAGGGACTTTCAGATTTTACAGGTCTTCTGAGATTTCATTATTTACAGGAAGATGTGCGTGATGATTTTGAAGATGAAGCCGAATATCTGGCAGCGAGGCTTTTTGGCGATGAATGGTCAAAGTTTTCCGAACCAGATCCCGATGACCCTGACTTTTTTCAGATAGTTAATGAAGATGAAAATCATGTAGGATTTACCTTTAGCAATCAAAGCCAAATCAACGGAGATTATACTGCCGGTATCGGGGAGGATATTCCTGATAATGTACCTGTATTTATCTCTCAAACCAGCGGTAACTGGACCAATCCATCAACGTGGATAAGGGAAGGCGGAGGAGAGGTTCCTGCCAATGGTCCTTTCGGACACATTGTGAGAATTTTAGGCGGGCATACAGTAACAATGAACCAGAATTTCAGGCAGGCATACCGGACCGAAATACTTGGCAACGGAATACTTGATATAAACACAACCATTAATCATATTTTAGGTGTTGTAAGTGGAACCGGAACCATTACTTTACAATCAGCCTCCATTCCTTCTGGCAATTATGATGAATTTGTTGCAGCCGGTACCGGTACCTTTGAATTCGATGGAAATGTAAATTATGGCTTACCCACAAGATTTTCTAACTATAATAATCTTATCCTCAGAGGAAACGGTCAAAGAAACCTTCCCGCTCAAACAACGCATATCCTGGGAAATCTTACACTCCTTGAAAATGCAAGACTGGGTGCAGCACAAAGAGTAGAGATCTACGGTAACTTGCAGAAAGATGCTTCCGCAGGTTTAACCACTGCCAATTACTTTGATTTCAGAGGTAATCTTCTACAGAATATTACTGGAGAATTTACAAGTGAAAACAGCTTCTTTGATTTAAGAATCAGGAATAATCAGGGCGTTAACTTTGCAAGCTCCATTGAAGTGAGAAATCTTCTTTACCTGCAAAACGGAATTGTGAGAATGCAAAATGGAAGCAGCCTTACCATGTTTGGAAACTATCATCCTGAAACATCAGCCGGTTCTTTTGCCAGCTGGATTGATGGGAAACTCATCAGGCAAATCGGCCATGGCAGTTCTGATCAGCTCTTTATGATTGGTAAAGGCAACAGACCCCGGTATACAAGGCTGTTTGATGTGCAACATGTTTCCGGAAATCAATTCTGGGGAATGGAATATTTTGGAGAAAATCCTGACAATATCGAACTTGATCCAGAATCAATCGAAGGGGATGTTCTGCAGATAGTCAGTGATCTCGAATACTGGCAATTGGAAGGGCCTTCAGGAGGCAGTGCCAGGGTACAACTAAGCTGGGGACCAGGAAGTGCCATTCCGGATGTTGAACCCGAACAACTGGAGTTATTCATGACTGTGGCCCAATGGGATGACGGCCACTGGACCGATAAGGGCAACTCTGATGCTCAGGCCTTCGGAAACGGCACAGGTTATGTAAGAGCACAAATTCCTACAGAGTTTGCATCAAAATCGGGATCAGCTTTCCTTACATTGGGTTCTGTCAATGAAGAAGAGGTCCCATTGCCCATCGAACTGCTTTCCTTTACCGCAAATGCCCGGGAAAACATGGTGTTGCTTGAATGGGTAACTGCCACTGAAATCAATAACGATTTCTTTACCATTGAGCGAAGTCGCGATGGCAGGAACTTTGAAATTGTTGCCCTAGTTTCAAGCAATGCAGAAGGTGGATTCAGTAACGAGAAACTTTTTTATAAAGCATGGGATAAGAATCCCGAAATTGGCATGAACTATTACAGGTTGAAACAAACAGACTTTGACGGAAGCTTTGAATACAGCGATATTATTGGTGTTTATTTTCAGCAACAGTCAGATGTATTGTTCAGTCTTTATCCCAACCCCAATAACGGCAATGCATTCAATATCCTGTTAAACGGATTGAGACCCTTTGAGAATCTGGAACTTAGCATTGTTGATTTATACGGTAAAACGGTTTATATATCCTCTAAGCATGCTGATGATAATGGAGGATTGCAAACTAAATTTGTTTTTGCCGGACAATTGAAAACCGGGGTTTATTTGGTTACGGTTACCGGCCCCTCAGGAAGGTTTACACTGCGTATGGTGGTAAACTAACGGCTTTATTGCCAATTCTGTTCTATAAATTCAACTGACCTTTCAAAAAAGTGTTCGCATGCGGACGGTGTATGAACTGCTCCGTACACTTAAATGTCCTTTTTTTTAATTTCATTATTGTTTATCATTTGTAATGCGCTTAATAACATGCAATTGCGATGTTTGGCACGCGCTTGGATATTACTATGGAAGAACATTCAAAAAGAAACTCAAAAAATAAAAAATATAAAATCACAAAGTCATGAAAACACTTAAGCAAATAACCCTGACCGCAACCTTGATAATCCTGAGTGTAAACTTTGCAATAGCAGGAAACACAAGAACTTTTGAAGTTCAATTGTCAAATGGTAAAGTAATGGAAATCACTTCCAAAGTAGAACAACCGGTAGAAGAATCTATCCCCGGACATGCTGAGTTCATCAACAGTTACAGGATGAGTAAATTTGAAATCACCGGAATGCCAGTATATACTGAAAGCCTTGTTGAAGAAGAGCTTCCCGTATTCAATGTAAAAAAAGAGAACAACAATGATGAATACCTGGGTGTATTGCTCAGCAGCATCAGCAAACCCGAGCAGGAAGTAGAAGATAACTTTGGATTTGATACCAGAGAAGTTTTCGCAGAAATCAGGAAAGAAAAAAATCAAGTATTAACCAACGGCAAACTGGCAAAATTTATCAAAACCGAATGTGAAGTTACAGAAAACCTTTTCATAGTTTGTGCAGGTTTCCTCTCAGCAAAATAAAAACCCAAAAGCAATCCGCAATTCCCCATATCTGCAACCATGACCCATACGCCTGCCGGAAAATACCGGCAGGCGTTTTTTAGTTTTGGTCAGGTTTTTTTAATCTATTCCTGTAGTCACACCAGGTCAGAGGAAGAACATATTGCGTTCAAGTCTATCATATAATTACGATATAACGCCTGTGAAAAACAGCAATTTGCAAAATAAAGCTGTACAAAAGAATTACGTGTAAACCGTATAAAACAACCGGGTAAAATAACGGAAAAGAGTAAATGTTAATATAGATATTTTTGTATGTTAAAATTACTGAAAACGCAGCTTGATGGCAGGATTTTTCACCTGTAACTGCTAAACAAAAAAAGCAATCAATCAGGGAACATATATTGGAAATAAAGTATACAATTCAAAACCCATGAAAAATTTATTGGCAGGAGTATTTGGAAAAGTAAAAGCAGCCGGTTTTTTACTTCTTGTAACTGTATTTTCATCCATACAATTCACATTATCAGCGCAATCGGTTAATGATTTCAGAACCAAAGACAACGGTAACTGGTTTACTGTTTCCAACTGGGAGCGTTTTGACGGCTCCAACTGGACAGATGCAACCTACAGACCCGGAGGAGCCCAGCCAACTGGTCATGTTGTGATACTGGAAGAACACAGTATTCAAATACCTTCTACAAACGAAACCACAACGGTGCCGTCATTGGAAGTACATGGTTCTCTGAGCCTTGAACGAAGAGACTTTACAGTTATAGGTGAAACCCTTATTACGGGAATATTTGGTGATATTAACAACGGTGGAACCAATACATTTCAGGGAAAATTTATAATACAGGATGAGGGAAGTGTGGATATCAGGGGAGCAGTTTTTCATGGTGGAATAGAACATACAGGTAATGCGGCAGTATCAATTACGCTAACAACGAGTTTTGAAAACCAAAATCAGGTTATTGAAGGCACAGGCAGCGGTAATCTGACTTTTGCCAATGTTCGTGTTGAAGATGATGTTTCACTTACGAATGATCGTGACATTATAATTACAGGCTCATTGGATGGCTTGGGCCCGGATGCCATTTTTCGCAATGGGGAGGATGCCGTTACAGAATATTCAGGTACTTCTATTCCGATGAATACCGGGCAGATGGACCTGGGTGCAAATAACAATATTTTCTTTTATAATGCAAACAGCAATCAGAACCTGAAGGCCACAGATTATTTTCACCTTCATTTGGGGACTCAGGCAGTTTCTTCCAACGGAAATAAATTAATTGAAGATGTTTCCATAACAATGAATGTTTTTGGCAACCTTGTTATATATGACCATGCAAGACTTTTCAATGCAACCGTACCTCAGAATTTGATTATTCATGGTGACTTTTTACTTACCAATGAGTTTGCTCATTTTTATACCCGTAATTCAGATGTTGAGCATGAATTAACCCTGCATGGCAAACTTATCAATGAAGGCCGTGTGGACTTGAATCGCAACAATGCTAACAGGTTTACAAATCTCACAATTACCTCAGATGGAGAAATTATAACGGGAGAAGGGGTTTATATTTTCAGAAATCTTACACTTACAAACGAAAACGATAAATCTGTTAATACATCCTCAGATATTTCATTCTTTACAGGTAATGATATCCATACAAATCATCTTCTTAATGATGGCGGTGATTTGGTATTTGAAGGAGGTGCAGTAGTTTTCAGGGATACCTATTTTATTCGGGGTACCGGAGAAATTACATTCAATAATCTTACCTGCGGAGGCAATAATCAAACCATTCAAACACTTGAAAAAGACATACTTGTACAAGGAGACCTTAGAGTTAATCACAACAATACTCTTAACAGTTACCTAAATCTGAATGGCCATACGCTTACCGTAATAGGGAACTATTTGCGTTCAAGTAGTGGTGAACTGGGCGCGACACCCGGCTCAAGACTTGTTTTGGGCAATGGAGAACCAACTGTTAATAATGACATTCATTTTGAAAATGGTGTATGGGACCTGGAAGAACTGATCGTTAATTCGCCTTCTGAATATAATTTCAGGACACCACTGACAGTAAACGATTTAAATATATTGTCAGGAACCTTGAATACCAATCAGGAATTTACCATTTCCAACAGTTTTACAAACAGTGGGAGTTACATTCAAACCAGCAACAATACTTTTTTTGATAAAACCGGCGGAGGTATAATCAGCATAAGTGGTGGTGGAAATCACACTTTCTGGAATATGGTTATTGAGGAATCAACAACGGTTCTCACTTCTGATGACATCCAGATTCACCTGCATTTTACCAGTAACAGCAATGCAGAACAGGGTTTTGTTGCGGATGCCGGAACGGTATTTTTCAGTCGTAATGGTAACAACCATTTCTTACAGGGAGAAGGGACAGGAACTGTGGTTTTCAATAATCTTATTTTCAATGGCACAGGAAATAAGTTTCTGGCAAGGAGTTTTCAGGTCAGTAATCTTTTTCACATAAATAATGGCTCTTCGGCTGTAATAGATAACTCAGCATCACATGAGTTTGAATTCAATAACCTAACGGTAGGTCAGGGCAGCAGCGGACGTTTCATCACAAGCGGTTCAGGAGCACTTGCCGGCACACCACATAGCCTTACCATTCATGGATTGCTTGAAGTGCGCAGCGGGGGTCAGTTTAGTCTTCATTCTTCCGATACCCGCTATGCAGAACTTCTTATGACCGGGAGCGGCACTGTTTTACAAGGCGGAGGAAGCTTTGCTTTTCAGTCTGTAACTCTTACAGGAGAAGAGCCTAAAAATTTCAGTACGAATTCCACATTGAATTTTTACAGGGGCAGTTTTTCTGATCATCATTTCACCAACAATGGCGGACTATTCAATGGGTCCCAGGGGCTTATGTATTTCAGAGACCATGATACAAACTGGGAAATAAGAGGCGACGGAGAAATCGTTTTTGAGAATATGCAGATTGGTGCAAATACACGTACCAATACTATTTTACAAAGGGATTTGACGGTAAACGGTAACCTCATATTCAACATGAATACCTCATCAAACCATCTTGACATTAATGGTTTTTTACTTACCCTGGATGGGAATCACACACGCTCAAGAAATGGTCGCATCCGCGGTGGGTCAGGTTCTGAGCTTATTATCGCTGGCACCGGAAACCATACATCTTCCTTTTTATTTGATGAAACTATTGATGGGCAAACTAATCTGATTGACAGTTTTATCATGGACCTTGAAGAAAACGGTGAGCTACGACTGGGAAATCTAGTTTATATTGAAAATCTTCAGGCTCTTAATGGCACATTCAATGCCTTTAACGGAAGTGTTTATGTTAATGAAGGTGGGACGGCACATTTTCAACAGGCATATTTTATTGATAATAATAACTCGGGGCAAAATACTTTTCTGGGAACCCTGATTATAGAAGAAGAAGCGGTTTTTAACCCAACTGCCAATTCCGTTTTGAATTTAGGAGGTAATCTCAATAATATGGGAGAGTTTTTAAAAGAAGGAAGTGGCAATGTTAATTTCATTGAAAACACAATCATACAGGGTGAGGAGTCCTTTTATTTCCTCAATGGAAATCTTTTCATTTCGGATAATATTACGGTTATTAACCAGGTAAATACCGATACAATCGGAGTGCTGATGAACGGGCGTCTGAATGGTACTAACTCTGGCTCTGTCTGGGACAACAGATCATTCCTTACCTATCAGAATGGCAATGAGCCCATGACCACTGGACAATTGTTAGCGGTACATTCGCCCAATACTGTGATGTACAGCCGGGAGGATAATGATCAGAATGTAAAGGGAACTGCCTACCATCACCTGGTATTTACCGGATCCGGCAACCGAAGCATGCAGGGACATCTCAGCGTGAATGGAGATATGGTTATTGATGAGAATACCACCCTTTTGACACGGGAATTTCAAATTACCGGCAATCCCACAGGAAAACTTATCATGCGCGAAGAATCAGAAATGGTTATAGGGCGCAATACTGCACAGATAGCAGGGTTCCCGGAGCTTTTCACAAGAGAAAATATCGAACTTGATCCCATAAGTCTGGTAAGATACGACGGGCAGGTTCAAACCATATCACATATTCCTGTTTACAGCAATCTTGCCATCACACGTGCAAGTGGAAACAAAACCCTGGATGGAGATGTCACCGTAAATGGTTATCTCCACATCACGACCGGAACTCTTGCTTTTGGTAGCGATGAAACACAAATTCTTACTGTATATGGCGACCTTGTAGGTGCCGGCGGAAGGGTAAATATGACAGGAGGTGCACATCCTCATGAGATGCACCTTTACGGAACTGTTAACCAGGTCAACCGGTTTAATTATGCTCCCGGTACCAAAGTCAGATACCTTGCATCACAGCCACAGCAGATCTTTTCACCCCATTCATCAGACCATTATTCCATTCTTGAAATTGCAGGAGGCTCCACCAAATGGTTGGAGGATAATATCAGAATTAATGATGAACTGCGGCTTACTTCGGGCAGGTTGAGATTGGGCGAATACAATCTTATGCTTTTCGATGCAGATGTTACCGGTGATTTTGGCCCTAATGCCATGGTAGAAACAAACGGAGAAGGTTTTCTGGAAAAAAGGGGGTCTGGGTATAATGATTATGATTATCTGAAAGGAATATATCCGGTTGGTTCAGGCGGAAGATATTCTCCGGTTTGGGTTCATGAGATAGAGGATACCGGAAATTCAAGATACTTTCGTGTAAAAGCAGTACCCGAACGTCATCAAAGTATTGTCCAGTCTTATGATGCCCTCGTGAGGTTCTGGGAGATTGAAACAGATGCAGGAAACGGGAATGTCCGGATGGATATGTATTTCTCCCCTGTTGATGTTATTGGCGATCCGGCCCTTTACAAAACATACAAATGGACAGGTAGCGAATTTATCAATTATGATGATACACAGGTACACGAAAATTATATAGAATTTACCCAACCACTCCCGGTTGAAGGGCAATGGACTGCCTTTGATGATGAAACCATCCGCGAAACATTTTACTCATATATGGATGGCCCCTGGGGTGATCCTGACACATGGACCACCGACCCATCGGGTCAATTGCTTATAGGCAGCCAGGTGCCGGGAGCTTCCGACAATGCCGTGATTTTACCCGGCCGTACTGTACATCTTGAGCAAAACATTGATGCCAAAGGAATAAATATTGAAATACGAAACAGTGCAATTCTGGATTTGGGAGAGTATGTCTTTACACAGGTAGTTTCAACCCTTAAGGGAGAAGGCACGCTCAAACTGGCCACCAACCAAATGCCCCTGGTGGCTCTCAATCTTTTTGTTCAACCTGAAGGTGGTACCGTTGAATACAATGTGCCGGATGCATCCTTTGAACTCAATGAGCAGGAGCATTATAATCATCTTACCATAAATCTTCCCGATGCCTCCAACAAAGCAATATTGGTTAATGATCTGGAGGTTTTTGGCAATTTACGCGTAGAGAAAGGAATATTGCAAATATTCAGGGATGATACATCTGACGATATACACATACCTGTAATTGTGGATGTCTATAATGATATACATGTGGATTCACAAGGTGCCATTTTTGCAGGTACAGCAAGTACCTCCAATGGGCAATTGCCTCCACATGGCACTTTTCCCGGGTCACTGGTTCCCAGATACTATGATATTTACCATAAGCTGTATGTTGGGGGAGGTTTTTACAATAACGGGCAGGTTCGTTTTTTCAGTGAGGAAATTACTGTCCCTGATTTTGAAAACCTGACTGACAGAGGAGCAGTTACGGTGCGTTTCTATGGCGACGAGAATGCAGTAATAGAATGCAACGGACTTTCCGACTTTTACAATCTGATTATTGACAAGGGCGAAGGCCCGGCAGCTGAAATGGAGCTGGTAGCTGAACAACCGCATTTTTTCAGACTTTTTGGGGCAAATGTTTACAATGCCGGAAGTGGAGGGAACAATCCGGAGGTTCGGAAAGCCCTCTGGCTTCGTAACGGTACACTAAGGCTTACGGGTAACACAACACTTGCCAGCCTTACCGAAGGAAGAGGAGGTTCAAACAATTCCTCGTGGTTCATTCCTGCCAATGCAGCTTTGATCCTTGACTCGCCCGGAGCTACTGTGCTTGTTTCCGCCGATACACCCAACGAGGTTGAGGCTGCATGGGGTGTAACACCCACAGGAGTGCATAAGGAAAATTTCCCGCAGGAACTTCTGGTTCTGGGATCCCTGATTGTTAATCAGGGTTATCTGTCAACACGAATGTCAGGAGGTATAATCATCGCGAGAGCAGGGGGAGAAGTGATTGTTAATGGCGGAAAGATAAGTGCACGTCAAATCCGCAGTGCTGATCAGGGAGGAGCTGTTTTTTCATTTACAGGAGGCGAGATTGAATTGCCCGGCAGGTATCATCATTTAACTGAAGATATCAGCTCAATTGAAGATATTCGCAATACCCCCATTGACTTTGAAACGGATAACACATTGAGATTGC
>REDJ01000149.1 GCA_007693555.1 Bacteroidota bacterium | reverse complement strand
AGCGGAACAGTGGATGTTACCGTAAACCCGGCTACTCCTGAAGTTACCCAGTGGCCCGCAGCTTCGGGTATAACTTTCGGAGAACCCCTCTCCGCATCCATACTCAGCGGTGGAACGGCCTCTGTGAGCGGAACCTTCAGTTTTGATGATCCCGCTATAATTCCCGATGCCGGTGTGTATGCAGCCGATGTTACTTTTACCCCGGATGATTCTGATAATTACATTAGTGTGAGTGGCACGGTGGATGTTACTGTTAACAAAGCGGACCAGGTCATTGAATGGGATCAGGATTTTCAAGAAATAGAATACGGAAGTATAATTACTTTGTATGCCACAGCTTCATCAGGATTGCCTGTAACTTTTATATCTGATAATACAGATGTTGCTATAATTACGGGCAATGAACTTGAAATTGTGGGATATGGAGTTGCTGAGATCACAGCTATACAGGATGGAGATCAAAACTATAATCCGGCTCCCGAAGTGAGTAAAACAATTAATATAATCCCAACCAATATTAATATCAACAGTATTTCTGATTTTAAAGTTTACCCCATACCTGCTTCAGAGTTTATTTCAATCGAAAGTTCTGAAATTATTGATTATTCATACTTCATTTTTGATAATTCGGGTCAACTCGTAATGCAAGGTGTGATAAACCAAAACTTAATCACAACCCTTAACATAACCAATCTTGTGAAAGGCAGCTATTATTTAATAATTGAATTTAATAATACTACAATAAATAAAAAGATTATTAAGATGTAGCTAAATTGATTGAGTTCACTATCTCAGGATATAACTCAATAAAGGACTATTTTTAAAACACAGTTGAAAACGCGGGATCCGCCGCTGAAGTGGCCCGCGTGAATCAACGAACCACCCAAAACTACCACCATGCCCCGTCTCGTCAATATTGACGAGATTGGTTGTACCATGTTGTGCAGTGTAGTTATTTACTATGCTGTAAAACGTTCCTGTTAGAGCCACAGTATCACCTGCCTGCAGGTTTACCTGCCTGTGGTTGGCAGGCAGAGATTTGCAGGGTTCGTTTTTCATGTCCATTTCAGAAATTCAGCAACTCTTTCTACCTTGCATAGCCTGCCTTGTTTAAGGATAATTTCAGTCCTTTATGCAGGATAGCAGTATAGGAATCTTTGGAATAAGGTTCAATAGGGTTGATGGCAGATATTTTTTAAATGAATGAATGGTGTAAACCAATAAATTCAACAAGATCCAGTTTCTCTTCATGAAAACTGTAATACCTTACCATTCAACACTCCCTGCGAGTTTGATATCTCTTGAGGAGTTACCCACCTGTATCTCGTAGCTGCCGGATTCCAGCACCCATTTAAGTTCATCGGGGTGATAAAATTTAAAAGCAGACTCTTCAAGTTCTATATGGACAATGGCAGAAGCTCCCGGCTTAAGATGAATTTTCTCAAAACCTTTTAATTCGCGGATGGGTCTGTCAGCAGAAGGGTCTTTATGATGAACATAGACCTGAATAACTTCAGCACCTTCCCTGTCTCCGGTATTGGTAACAGTACATTCCACAACCACTTTATTGTCCTTTTTCGTCAGTTTCAGGTCTGAAAATGCGAATGTGGTGTAAGAAAGTCCAAAGCCAAAGGGAAATACAACCTCCTTATTGTGTGTGTCGAAATAGCGGTAGCCCACGTAAATATCTTCGGTATATTTAACCGTTTTATCGCCCGGAAATTCGCCGATGGAATGTGAAGGATAATCTTCATGAGAATTGGCAAAAGTCATGGGTAATTTTCCGGAGGGGTTTACTTCTCCGAAAAGTATCTCTGCTATGGCTTTACCTCCTTCCATACCCGGATACCATGCATGAAGATAAGCGCGTGTATCGGGTAACCAGTTGTTCATTTCCACATTGCTGCCTCCCATCAGAACGATGGCTGTATGGTTATTGACACTGTTGATTTGTCTGATGAGTTCTTCCTGGCCGAAAATTAATTTCAGATTCAGTTTATCGCGGGCTTCGGCGTCGTAGGTTCCCTCACCCCAGGGCATTCCTTCATGACCGTGTATCCATCCTCCCACAAAAATAACGGCATCGGCCTTTTTAGCAAGTTCAACAGCCTCCTGCATAAGCTCCTGGTTAGCTGTGCGGGCCAGCTCAACTTCACGTCTGTTTTCTCTGGACTGAGAAGCCGCATCTCCGGTGATATCCGCGAACAGGCTTTCATCATAATAGGGTTCGTAACCTTCGGCATACAATACTTCCACATCATTGCCAACAAGATTTTGAATCCCTTCAAGAGGCGTAATTTCATAAAGGGCTCTTACCTGTGAACTGCCGCCCCTTTCGGCAAAATGCCTGGTGGCGTTGTGGCCAATTACAGCAAGGGTTTTTATCTCCTTTTTATCAAAAGGCAGCAGGCCGTCGTTTTTGAGCAGTACAATACCTTCGCGTGCCACTTCCAGCGCAATTTGCTGATGTTCTTCAACATTTCTTTTACCGGGGCCGTGGTCGGTCATGGCTGTGGTGCGATACATCAAACGCAAAATGCGCCGCACTTTATCATCTAAATAACTTTCATCTATCTCGCCACTTTCAATCATTTCTTTAGCCGGCCTTGCCAGATAGAATTCCTCATAAACAGGATTGTCGAAATCCCGGAGCAATTCAGTGCCCATTTCGATATCAGTGCCATACAATAGTGCCTCACGGGTATCTTTCACTGAAGCCCAATCGCTTACCACAACGCCATCGAAGCCCCATTCGCCCTTTAAGACAACATTGTTAAGGTATTCGTGATGCGTGGTATACTGACCGTTGATTTTGTTGTATGCCCCCATGATGCTCCATGCACCGCCATCCTGCACAACAGCCTTGAAAGCGGGGAAATAAATTTCATGCAGAGCACGCTTACTGATGATTACATCTATGTTGTGCCGGTCTGTTTCCTGGTTGTTGGCAGCATAATGTTTAGGACAAGCCGCCACACCCTGCTCCTGCAAACCTTTTACATATCCCACGGCCATAACCCCGGTGAGGAAGGGATCTTCACTGAGGTACTCAAAATTTCGCCCGTTCAGAGGGCTGCGAATAATATTGATTCCCGGACCCAGCAATACGTTTTTGTCCCTCTCTTTGGCTTCATTGCCCAATACTTCGCCATATACATATCCCAGATCTTTGTTCCATGTAGAGGCCAGGCAAATTCCAACAGGAAGATAAGTGGCTTTGTCGTCAGCATCTTCCAGGGCATGCCAGCCGCGGCCATGTTCATGACGCACACCATGCGGGCCGTCAGAAAATACCAGCTCGGGAATGCCAAGCCTGGGTACTCCTCCGGACGTAAAGGATGAACTGGCATGGATAAGTCCGATTTTTTCATCAAGTGTCATAAGATTAATTAATGAGTCAAGTTTTTCTTCGGATACTTCTGCCGGGGTTTTACCCCCGTTGTCATGTTCACTGCCCGATTGGCATGAAATGAATAAGACAGTGACAGCAAGAACGGCGGAAATAAATAATCTGTATTGCATAATAGTTAGGTATTTTCGTTTGTATTTAATTCTTTAAAGAAAATCATTTTTCCCAAACCAGGCTCTTTTAAACAGCTGGAATAATTCCAAACAGAATTTTTGTAAAATGGCCTTTTGCATGGTGCCAACGGTTTAGATCAACAAATATATAGTACTTTTTTAATTTACATTGATTTTGTGGAAGTTTTGTTGCGGGGGTTGCTGGATTTACAAATTTAAGCTGGTGGGAAAAATTATTAAGCAAGAAGGGATGCGCCTTCCCTGTGCCTCTCTTCCAAGACGATACAAAGAGCTGTAAAGACGCGCCTATCCGGCACGTCTATTTTGCCGCACCAGCAAGATCCGTACAGACGCGCCTACTGGCGCGTCTCTTTCAGGACGAGACAACCGAATGATGAAGGAAGCGAATTGAATCTTCTTATTTATAAGCTTTTATCCATTGAATCTCCAGTTGAAATTCGCCGGTTTGTTCATCTGATATTAAGATTCCCAATTCCTGAATATCTTTGGGTGAGACAGGACCGACATCCCGCAGTATTCTTCCTCTGAATACAGGCACGCATTCATCGAAAGGAATAGCGACTGTTTGCCACTGATTATTTTGGGTTTCAAAGTGATACCGGTATGATACTCCATCAAATCTGTCATTTGTACGCAATCTGAATTGATATTTTTTACCGTCTCCTTTTACCCGAATCAGAATGCCTTTATAACCGTCCAGCTGAAACTGCATAGCTCTTGTTCTGACGGAGGCAAAGCCACCATTATTTTCCAGCCTTACATTTCCTGAAAAAACAGCAGTATTGCGATCACTCAAAACAAACCTGCTGCTCGAGAGACCGCCCATAACACCATCATTGACAATCAGCCAGTCGTTCATATTTTTTAAAGGACCAAAGTCAAATAATGTAATCTCATGGGAATCTGTATTGTTGGAATTCACGTTACCATTTAAAACCATAAGAAAGAGCATTAATAAAAGAGTTGTTGAATAAGATATTATTGTTTTATAGTTCATCCGGATAAATTGATTTAAGTAAAAGTAATTCGTTTTGCTGAACCCGCTTTTCAAGCTTAATTGGTTAAACTTCTTACTACAGTAAACTCCCAAAAGACCAGTAAAGTTTAAATACAGACAAAAAACCTTAAACTTTAAAGCGTTCAGAAATTCAGCAACCCTTTCAACCTTGAATATCCCGCTTTACTTACAGCGGCTTTCAGTCCGTTATGCAGGATAGCAATATAAGCATCTTTTGAGTAAGGCTCAATGCGTTTGATGGCGGATGCTTTTACCAGGAAGGAACGGTGCACCCGCACAAACTCACGGGGATCGAGTTTATCTTCGTAAAATTTCAGGGTTTGTTTTTTTACCCATTGGTCATTAGCTGTATGTATAATTACATAATCATCGCTGGCTTCAAGACATAGCAGATCATCGCAATATACCACATGAATATTGCTTCCCGAACGGATAACAATCCGATCAAGATGCTTGCCACCACCCAGCGCTTCATCAACCATCCGGTTCATGTCGGGGTGCAGGTTATTTTTATCTTTCAGTTGTTCAATGGCTTTTTTTACGGCTTTTTCAAATCTTTGCTGCCCGATGGGTTTTAACAGGTAATCGCAGGTATTGTGTTCGAATGATTTGATGGCAAATTCATCAAAAGCGGTGGTGAAAATGATCAGGGGCATATCTTCTCCCCTTAGCAATTCCAGCATTTCGAAACCGTTGATGCGGGGCATCTGCACATCCAGAAAAATCAGGTCGGGTTTTAGTTCCAGTATCTTTTTGGCGCCTTCAAATCCATCGGTGCACTCTTCCAGCACTTCAACTTCGGGATATTCCTTTAAAAACTCCTGCAACAATCTTCTTGCCGGGGCTTCGTCTTCTATGATCAGGGTTTTGATTTTCATCTGTAATCTGTTTGTTGCGAAAACAATTCTTTCAATTAACAGGTATCATTATAATTGCCAGGAAAACGTCCTGATGAACATCAGCCAATAGCAAATCTGATCTTCCGTAAATAAGTCTGAGGCGGTTGCGCACATTTTCAAGGCCTACTCCTTCTCCTTTGAAACGTTGAAACCCTGTATCGAAAGCGTTTTCAATGCGGATTTCCAAAATGTTGCTATTGAGTTGAGTGACGAGTTTTACCGGAATGGGTTCCGGACATTGTTGTACTCCATGTTTTACAGCGTTCTCAAAAAGTGGTTGAAGTATCATTACAGGTACTTTTACTTTGAGATGTTCCTGTTTCACATCAAATGCCCAATTTAGCTTATCTTCAAAACGAACCTTTTCAATTTGCAGATACAATCGGGTATTTTTTATTTCATCTTCCAGGCTGTTCATTTGCATGGCATCCTGCCTGAGTGCAATCCGAAGGAAATCGGACAATAGGCCCAGCATTTCCCTTGCTTTTTCAGGACTGTAAACAGTGAGTGAACTTATAGAATTCAGGCTGTTGTAAATAAAATGAGGGTTTAGCTGATTTTTCAATGCCTGCAGTTCGGTTTTCTGTATCAGTTCACGCAGTTCGCTTTCTCGCTGCATAGCTTCTTTAACAGATTGCTGGTAGATGATCAGAAAAAAAGAAAGATATACCAGGCTTGCAGCAAACAACCCCGCAATGAAACGCAAAGCCTGAGATGCATACAGAAAATCGAGATATAAGTGATAGGAATAAAAAAGATTACCAAGAATCCAGCGCGTCAGAAATAACCATACCGTTACGATCAGTAACCCGGCAAAAACACTGTTACGTATACTTGATGCTGAAGTAAGGGAATCAGTACGTGCAAACTTTACCACAAAATACAAACTCAAAAGCATGGCGCAAAGCACAAACACAGATATAATTGCGTCGGTAGCGGCAAATAAGAGAGAAATTTTATAACGAAAGTGAATCAATACAAACAAAACAAGCGAAACTACCAAGGCAAACACCAGGTAGTTTCGCAGGAAAGTTTTGTTAAAAACCAGATTTCGGTTCATGATGGTTATGGGGTTTGGGGTCTGGGGTTTGGCCCTTATGGTTGAGCGTTTTATCTCCAAAAATAAGCTGATTATTTAATTTCACCTCCACCGAAAAGCACCAGACCTTTCAAATACAAAATCTTTTCAGGATTTTCAGAAATATCTTTTTTCTCGATCAGGCGTTCATCGGAAAATCCGCCAAAGATAGCTGTTACATCTACTTTTACTTCCCAGTCTTCAGGTACCCTGATGGATGTGCCTCCAAATATACAAAGCATATCAATGGCATTGACTCCGGGGGCAAGTTTGGCTTTACGCAAATCAATCTCGCTGCCGCCAAATATGGCTGTCATTTGCCCACCCTTGAAATTCTGAGAACTATACTTCTTTTCGCCACCCCCGAAGATATTGGTTTCATTGATGTAATCATTGATATCGGCACCTTCGGGTATGTTGATATCTTTGGGTTTGAAAACCTGTTTTCTCATTAAAATAGTCAAACCGGCAATGATAAGTATAAGAGGTATAACAAATCTGACCACTTCCCAGAAACGCATATTGAATATATCGCCGGCAACAAAAACAGAACCGATCAGGAATAATATAATTCCTGTTGTTTTGTTTCTTTCGGTAATCATAAAGAAAATACCCAAAACAACCAGCAACATTTTCCATGAAAATACCCATCCCGGAAGCACCCAGGGCATCAGGTCATAATAGTGCAGCATAAGAAAAATACCGGCAACGAGCAACAAGACTCCCAGCAACATTCTTTTTTCTATAAAAGTTCTCATAACAATAAGTTTTTAAATGAATAATTTTTGTTTACATGGCAAAAGTATTAACGCTGCACATCTGGGCTCAATGCAAAATCGGTAAATGGCATTCCGGTATCGGTAAAAGGCAGAAATTCAGGTTTCGGAATCCTCCAGGTCGCTTATATGCAAATTGAGAGCCTTCACGCTGATATTGATTTCCCATATGCTGATGGCCAGGGAAATGATGAGCATGACCAGTCCGAACCCAAATATAATTTCTGCAGCCAGGTTTCTTCCCACATAAATTAAAAACATGCTCAGTACGCAAAACAGCAGACTTCCAACACCGTATATCTGCATACTTTTTATGAGATATACACGCTTTCGCAGGTTTTCCAGTTGCCCGAACAAAATATGAGTGGGATTTTCCTTGTATTGGGCATGCAGGCTTCTTACCAGTTGTGCCAGAGTAAGAAACCTGTTGGTGTAGGCCAGCAATATCAACGATATGGCTGAAAACAAAAGAGCCGGTGTGGTTAATGTAAGTTGTACCATGATTTTATAAGAATTTAATTAGGTGGTTGATAAGGGGGTTTTGTCAAAACAATATGAAAAAGATACTCGGCTATAATAATTGTAAATTATGATACATTTGTAATAAAAACTCAAATATAAGGTATTATTACATTTTAAGTTATGAAAAACTGTTTGCTGTGTAAATGCAGCGAATTTAAAAAGCTTTTTTCGAATACATTAATTGAATGCAGGAATTGTGGTTTTGTTTCTGCAAATCTTGAAATATCAAATGAAGAGCTTAAAAAACTCTATTCAAAAAAATATTTCCACGGAGATGAATATTTTGATTATTATTCAGATAGGGTAATAATTCAAAAAAACTTTCTGAAACGAATAAAAAAGATTGACATAGCAACAGGTTCATCTATACTTGATATTGGGTGTGCTTACGGATTTTTTGGAGATTTACTAATGCGAAAATACAATAATCAATTAAGCTATACAGGTATAGACATATCAAATGATGCTACTGAATATGGAAGGAAACAACTTGGTTTGAATTTAATAACCGGGGATTATCTGAAGCAAAAATTCCCAAACAAGTTTTCTCATGTTTTTATGTGGGATGTAATTGAGCACTTGAAACATCCTGAGCTTTTTATTCAGAAAATTTCACGGGATATTTCTGAAGGAGGGTTAATTTATTTAACCACAGCTGATATAAATTCATTCATGGCGAAAATCAGGGGAAGAAAATGGAGAATGATACATCCGCCAAGTCATTTACATTATTTTTCTTCCAAAACAATTAAACTTCTTTTAAAGAATAATGGATTTTCAGAAATTAAAATTTCTTATCCACCTATTTACAGAAGCATTAAGCAGATATATTATTCATTGTTTTTGCTCAAAAGAGAAAAACAAATACATATATTTAAAAAATTATTTAATCATTTACCGTCCAATTTGTCTGTTCCATTAAATACATTTGATATTATGTTTGTAAAAGCAAGGAAAGGAAGCGAGTCATCACAAAAACAATGAATATTTAAACCAAATAATTGCTTTAAAAATGAAAGTTTCAATAGTCATTCCGGCATTTAATGAAGAAGAGTCTATAGGTAAAACACTTTCAAAGGTGCGAGAACAGGTTCAAGACTTTGACCATGAGATTATTGTTGTAGATGATGGCAGTAATGACACTACATTATCCATCGTAAAAGAAATGCAAAAACAAGTACCAGAATTAAAATATGTTTCTTTGTCGAGGAACTTTGGACACCAAAGTGCATTACGAGCGGGTTTGGATTGTGCCACAGGAGATTGTATAATATCAATGGACTCTGATTTGCAACACCCCCCTGAAACAATACCTGAAATGATTAAAAAATGGCAGGAGGGCTATGATATAATTTATACAACAAGAAGCGACAGCTCACAAATTGGAATATTCAAAAAATTAACCTCATCAATTTTTTACAAAATTCAGAATTTATTGTCTGATGTTAAAATTGACAAAAATGCCGCTGATTTTCGTTTAACAGATCGAAGAGTTGTTGATTTGGTAAAAAACAGTGCAGAATATGATTTGTTTTTAAGAGGTTTTTTTAGTTGGGTCGGATTTAAGCAATACAATCTGAGATACACTCCCAATAAAAGAATTGCAGGTCGAAGTAAATACACATTCAAAAAAATGATGAATCTGGCATTTAACGGTATTACATCTTTCAGTATTAAGCCATTGCGCTTTTCAATAATAGTAGGAGTTGTCATGGCACTATGCGCTTTCCTTTACCTGGGTTTTGTGGTTTTTGTTTATTTCTTCACTGATAGGGTCATATCGGGTTGGGCATCCATTATTGCCTCCATATTACTCCTGGGGGGAATACAATTAATCGTATTGGGAATAATTGGTGAATATTTAGGAAGAATATTTATACAGACTAAGCAAAGACCCTCATATATTATCAGGGAACGCAGCTTATAGGCAATTATCATTAATTATTAACCCCGGCTTTTTGAATAATCTTATTGTACTAGAGAAAAGAGCAAATATGACTTCATTTTTAAAAAGTCCATCCGAAGTAAGTCCGGTTGTTTGGTTATTTTTAATATCTGTTATAGCATACTGGCAATTGAGTTTAATGCAATATGGATTTGTTTACGATAACTGTGATGCAATTTTACCATGGCGCTTTTTTGTGGGGACAAGTCTTCAACACGGAGTATTTCCTTTCTGGAATCCCTACCAGCATAACGGATATCCCATATTTGGAGATATGAGAAGCGTATTTAATCCTGAGATGTGGTTGGTTGGCTCTACAATCGGATACTCTGTATATACTCTACATATTTTAATTACAGCTTATATATTTCTTGCAGGAGTAGGAGCATATAAATTAAGCCTGCATTTTTCGCAAGATAAAAAAGTGGCATTGCTCTGCGGCATTGTTTATTTGCTTAGTGGATTTATAGTAAACCAATCACAGGACATATCAAGAACACTCGCTGCCACATGGTTGCCCTATGCGTTTTTGTTCTTTTACAGGTTACAACAAGCTCCTTCTCTGAAAAATGCATTACTCGCATCTTTGTTCTTTTACTTGCTCATTACCGGAGGATACCTGCCTGTTAGTTTTATGCTGTTTTACATTGTTGCTTTTGTATTTATCTTCAGGGCAGGAAAAATCCTTATTACAAAAAACTACAAGGATTTAAAACCTCTGCTTTTATATCACGGATTATCAGCTCTGATAATCATCCTGCTTTTGGCTCCAAACATAATAACCTATTTTTATATAGCAGATTCGGTAACAAGATATGGCGGGTTGACTTATGAGTTTGCAAGTTTTGGAAATATGCCCGTCAAAGGAATGGTTTCAACCATTATTCCTTATGCTATACCAAAACTTAAATTTTCAGCTTCTGATGTATCGTTGAGTAGTATTTATTTTGGGCTTATACCTTTGATGTTGATTATTATCAGTTTTTTTTATAAAAGAGATAAAAAAGCATGGATATTTCTTGGTATTGCTGTATTTTTTCTCTTTTCATCTTTTGGAAAAGAATCATTTTTACACCCATTTCTGTTCAGGTATATTCCTTTGATGGATCTTTTTCGCCATCCGTCATTTTTCAGTTTAATCACTTTACTCTTTGTTATTTTAATACTATCAGTCCAATTTGATTTTCAATACTTAGGCAGTAAACAGTTTCGCAAAAGATTAATTCTTTTATCGGCGGGAGTGGTTTTGATTTTGCTTATAACTGCAATTGCAGCATTTTTTACCAAAACTGATAACACATTTCATTTATTTCATTTTAATAAACCATGGCATATTCGCATTGAAGAAGCTTCTTTGCATGAGAATATAATAGTTCATGCGCTTATTCAAATAATGTTGCTTTTATTACTAATACTTTCATTGACAAAGATTAAAGCAACAAAAATTCTTATAAGAGTAGTTATACTTCTTGTAGCAATAGAAATGGCAATATCCGTTCAGCTAATGATACATCACACAGGAGTTTCACAATTTTCTCCCAGAGCAATGCACGAGGAAATCAACAGCCAGCCAAAAACGTTTATTTTACCTGACCTATCAGTGTCTACAAAAACAATCGATGACAATTCTAATCTTAAACAACCATTTTGGCGAAACACATCCATATTTACAAAAGCTGTTTCCAGTAAAAGCTTTAATTCATTTACACTGGCAATAAATGACACCTTAACACTTAGATATCCCGAATTATTAAATGCAACATTTGAAAATCCGGTTGCTTACCTTAGCACAAATGTTTTACCAGCTCATAAACTTGAATCATTTGATCCCGATTCAATCACTCCATGTTTAACCTTTGCAGAGAGTTTTGAGCTTCAAGACAATATTCTTAATTCAGATAATCAAAGTTCAATTGAACCTTTGAAATTTTACCCCAACAATTTTATATTCGAAGTAAAAAATGAAACACCTGCAGTTTTTGTATTACAGCAAACTTATTTTGACAGATGGGAAGTTTTTGTTAATGATAGAAAAGCTGAACTTTTTAAGGTAAACAAGAAGTTTACAGGTGTATTTATTGATTCAGGGCACAATCAGATTGAGTTTTTATACACCAATAATCCGGTAAAGTTTGCAACATATTTCTCATTATTGTTATTTATACTCATTGTTTTTGTAGTAATAATGATGATATCTGATAAAAGAGCAAGACTAATTGCTGCAGTTATCTTTCTTATCTCCTTATCAGGTTCTGCAATATGGGCCCAAATAAACATTACTGCCAATAAAAAAACAGCAGATATCCCTTTAAAAACCAGGGCAAAAATACATAATCAGGAAGACAGGCAACTTATCATTCTCAATACAGATTTAAAAACCGGTTTTGACCAAAGTAAAAACTTTTTAAAAACACGAGTTGACAGATATAACAGACAACCAGGATTACCTGCCGGTTTGAAGTCGGAGTTTGATACTATAGCTTTATACAATTACAGGCTTTCCAAACCTATTGAAATGATTGGCATTTTAAAAAGATATTACAATTCATTTCACACTAAATCCGCTCATTTAACGGACCACTTACATTTTGTAAGGAAAGAGGATCATGAGACACCAAAGTTGTATCGTTATTTTGATGATATGATGTTGACAAAGCCTGCCGGCGATAACCAAGAATTCTTTACAAAAATTGAATCAACAGATGAGTTTTCATTTGTCGAAAGATTTAAGGGAGAGCAATTAAAAGAGGCTTCTGCAAATTATTGTTTTATAAGTGCCGAAATAAAAATGATAAACAGTGGAGATGCTTATTTAACCTTTCACCATACAAGAGACGGCATTAACATGTATTGGGAAGGACGTTCGATAGAAAACTATTTAATTGATACACAAGCATGGCAATATGTATGTTTGGGAGTTGTCATTAACTTCCCCTACAGGAATAACGATGATTTTACCATTTCTCTATGGAATCCGGGTAAAGCAAAGTTTCTCGTAAGAAATATGAAACTTGAGTTTTATGAGAAGCTTTAGCTTAATATTTTCTGAAAAGAATTGTAAGCAAAGTTCGTTTTTATACTGAGTATCCCTCGCATCATTTATGGTGACTGCTATTGTAATTAAAAAAAAGTTTGAAACTCAAGATTTACTCTGAAAGGATTTCCTCATATTCTTTATTTGCTTCACCACATACATCTTCCTGTTTCGATGCGAATTACACAATTAACACGGAAAAAATTAAGAGCATTTATTGAATATGACATCAAACATATTTAATTTAGTTTTGTTGATGCTTAAAATCCCGAGAAAAAAAGTACCTATGAAAAAAAAATTGGTTTTAAAAGTCTTCATTATAATCTTACTTTTAATACTGGTAAAAGAAGCGGTGCAGGCTCAAACCGGCTCTATCCGCGGCCGGGTTTTCAATGAAAAGAACAACGAACCCCTCCCCTTTACCAACCTTATTATTGACGGAACCAATATCGGGAGTACATCCGATTTAGATGGTAATTTCCTTTTCACTGGTCTGCAGCCCGGATTTGTCCGTCTGCGTGTTTCGGCAGTAGGTTTTGAAGATAAAGTTACCGAGGAGTTTATGGTAACCAATGCACGAACTGCCAACATTGATATTGCCATGCGCGAAAGGCAGACAGAACTGGAAGAGGTTGTTATTGAGGCTTCTCAGTTTCAGCGTAGAGAAGAAAGTCCGGTTTCACTGCGCCGACTTGGTATCTCAGAGATTGAACGCAGCCCCGGAAGTAACCGCGACATCTCAAAGGTAATTCAATCGCTGCCCGGTGTGGCTTTTACTCCGGCCTTCCGCAATGATGTGATCATTCGCGGTGGCGGACCCAACGAAAACCGTTTTTTTCTGGATGGTGTGGAAATCCCCAACCTCAACCACTTTGCCACACAGGGAGCCAGTGGTGGCCCGGTAGGTATCATAAATGTTGATTTTATACGGGAGGTGGAAATGTATTCTTCTGCTTTTCCTGCCAACCGCGGAAATGCATTAAGCTCCATATTTGAATTCCGGCAAGTCAGAGGCGATTCAGAACGCTTTAACTTCCGCGGTACCGTGGGTGCCAGCGACCTGGCCCTTACCCTTGATGGCCCGCTCAGCGAAAATACCACCATGATCTTTTCCGCAAGAAGATCTTATTTGCAGTTCATTTTTGGTGTGATAGGCTTGCCCTTTTTGCCTACCTACAACGATTTTCAGTTCAAGACCGATACACGGCTGAACGACCGATCAGAGCTTACCTTAATCGGCATCGGCGCGCTGGACCAGTTCAGACTTAACCTGGATGCCAATGAAACCGAAGACCAACGTTTTATCCTGGATTTTCTCCCCGTAAGCGAGCAATGGAACTACACCATGGGAGCAGTTTACCGCAGATTCCGCGACAACGGGTTCGACCGTTTTGTGGTGAGCAGAAATATGCTCAGGAATTTTTCCTATAAACATCTTGAAAATGATGAGTCAAAACGTAGAACCTTCGATTACGAATCGGATGAAATTGAAAACAAGTTTCGCTACGAAAGAACATCACAACTTGGCGCCTGGCGGCTTATGGCAGGCGGTGGCGGTGAGTATGCCAAATATCTCAATGATACTTATAGAGAGATTTTTTTCAATAATGAACCTTCTGTAATTGAGTACGATTCATTCCTTGAACTATACAAATGGAGCTTGTTCGGGCAGGTAACCCGCGGATTTTACAACGACAGACTTACATTTTCCTTTGGGTTGAGAACCGATGCCAATAATTATTCTTCAAATATGGCCAACCCGCTTAACCAGCTTTCGCCACGCATATCGGGTTCTTACCAATTGCGCGAAAACTTATCGGTGAGTGCCAGCACCGGCAGGTTTTTCCAGCTTCCTTCATATACAACCCTGGGATTCAGAGATAATGGGGGCGTTTTGCGCAATAAGGAAAACAACCTGAAATTCATCAGTGTTGATCATTATGTTACCGGGTTTGAATACCTACCCACCCGTCAGACCCAGATCACACTGGAAGGATTTTACAAAAACTACCGGAATTATCCTTTTTCGGTAATCGACTCTGTTGCCATTGGCAGCAAAAGCACAGATTTTGGTATTTTTGGTGATGAAGAAGTTACCTCCACTAGCCGTGGAAGAAGCTATGGTGCCGAGCTGCTTTACCGTGAACAACGTTTTAAAGGTCTTAACATCATTCTCTCCTATACCTTCGTGCGCAGCGAGTTTGATGATATAAGATCAGGCGATTTCATTCCTTCGGCATGGGATAGCAGACATATTGTAAATCTAACGGCTTCCAAAAAACTTCCACGCAACTGGGATATTGGAGCCAAATGGCGCTTTTCTGGTGGTGCACCCTATACTCCTTTTGACCTGGAGCTTTCACAACGTGTCGAAGCCTGGGATGCACAAAGACTTGGTTATCTGGACTACAGAAGATTCAACTCCAACAGGCTTCCCGCATTTCACCAGTTGGATCTGCGTATAGATAAACAATACTTTTTCAATAATTTTTCGCTCATGTTTTACCTGGATATTCAGAATGTTTATAACTTTCAGTCGGAATTGCCACCCAATCTTTTGCGCGAAACCGACGAAACGGGCAACCCGCTGCCAGCTGAAGATGGCCGGTATCAGTTAAAAGAACTACGCAATACAACCGGGACCATTTTGCCCAGTATTGGAATTATGTTTGAATTTTAAAATCAGAAGACCATGAATATATTGAAAAAATCGTTCATTATCGCTTTGTTAATCGCAGTTACAATGCCCTTTATTTTGGCATTTACAAACAGTAACGAGCAACAGCAACGCTGGTGGCAAAGAAAAAGAGCAAAGGAAGCGCCCATGGAGTTTCAAACACACCATGGTGCCAAAGGCATAGCACTGGAAATCACTTTCACTGCAGGCAAATCGCACAATCATCCTCTTATGGCTTTTTGGGTAGAAGACACAGCAGGAAACTATTTACAAAGCCTTTATGTTGCTCAATCCATCGCCCAGGGGTATTTCCGCCATGGTGATGCCTCAACGGGCCGCTGGCAGCCGGGGCCGCTTCGCAGACCTGCCGCATTGCCATACTGGGGGCATAAAAGAGGAATTCAGGCACCTGACGGGTATTATATTCCTACGCAGGACAAGCCCATGCCCGATGCAGTTACAGGACCAACACCCAAGGCAGATTTTATTTTAAGTACAAACACTTCCTTTGAGAAACCCGGAATAATCAATGTTTTTATGGAAATAAACCAAAGCTGGGACTGGAACCATTACTGGCACAACAACAAGTTTCCGGATGATGAGCATTATAAAACATCAAGCCAGCCTGCCCTGGTTTATAAAACAACAATTGATTTTGACAATCCACGGAATGAATATACTTTGAAACCCGTTGGGCACAGCCACTGGTCAGGTGCTACAGGTGAGCTGTTTGAAGATTTAAGCACCATTACCACAGCCCTTGATATTGCGCAGGAAGTAAAAGTAAGAATTGATTTCTGAAACTGAAATGAGTTTACAGTTGATATTATTGTGGAAATTTTAGTTTCGTTTTCTACCAAAACCTGAGTCCGATACTGAAAATAATTTGCCGGGGCCGGGTATCAAAGCTGAATGTGTTATCACCTATCTGAATCTCTTCGCTGAAGTTACTAAGTCCTGCTTCATACTTCAAGTCAAGAGAAATATTCCCTATGTCAAGGCCAACACCCGCCTGAAAGCCATAAGCGGCTTCATTAAATCTTTCCGTTAAATTCTTATCGCCGGTATAATATTCTGAATCAGTAAGATTATTAGATGTTCCCAGCATAAGAGAAGCAACCGGGCCTACACCCATGCGAAATGGTCCGGCTCTTAATCCCACCAAAACCGGAACATCAACTTTTGTAAATCTTTGGGTGAAAAAAATATCCTTATCAAGATCCGGACTTTCGTACCTGAATTCGTTACCGGTGGAAACAAATAAAACTTCAGGTTGAATAAATATGTTGTAAAACCTTACCTGACTCATCAAGCCCAAATGAAAGCCGGTATAAGAATCAGGCAGTGACTCTATGGTTGCATCTCCCCATGAATAACTTTGTGCAGGTAAAGAACTGAAGTGAAGACCACCTCGCAAACCAGCAGAAAATTGGGCATTAACTGATTGAATAGAAAAAACCAGAACTATTAAAAAAACAAATCTTTTCATGATTTAAATAGTTTAATTTCTAAAAGTAAATAACGACCAAAAATTGTACCCTGGTATTCATTTGTTTAAATTAAGATTGAGATTCATTTAATATTCTGAGCTTTTCCTGTAGTACTGTTATATCACTTTTAGCCATTTCTATTTTGTTTTCAAATTCAGATTTCAAAACATCAGCCTTTTTTGAGGATGCAAAAAAGCCGATATTGTTCTCCCAAAGTTTAATATCGTTTTCCAGGGCATTAATCTTTCCCATCAGGAACGAGCGTTCCTTGTTTATGATATTATCTGCATTTGGTGATTTTTTCAGGTTTTCAATTTTATGTTTAAACCCAATGGTTGACTTGACTTTGCGGCTTATGTTAAGCTTATCAAATTGTTCATTGATGGTTTTTCTGAATTCATTCTGAATAGCATCCTTCTGCTTAAAGGGAACAAAGCCTATTTCCATCCATTGTCTTTGAAACTCCTTAAGGATATTGAGGTTTTCTGTATTATCAGTCGAGTATTTATGCGTTTTTATTTTCTCTATCAACTCCTTTTTCTTTTTGAGGTTTTCTTCCTGCTTTCCCCCAATATTTGAAAAATACTCTGCTTTACGGTTAAAAAATTCATCACAGGCTGTTCTGAACCTTTTCCAAACTTTATCAGAAAACTTCCTGGGTACCGGGCCTATTTTCTTCCACTGCTGTTGCAGAGCGATCAATTCATCAGTTGTTTTTTTCCAGTCTTCACTATCTTTCAGCGCTTCAGCCTGCAAGCAAAGGTTTAGTTTCTGATTATAATTTTCAGTTTGCTCATCTTTATACTTTCTGAAAAACTCTTTTTTATGCTTAAAAAAGTTGTCAAGGGCTGTTCTGAATCTCACCCACACTTCATCATTCACCTTCTTAGGTGCAAACCCTATAGTTTTCCATACTCTGAAAAGTTCATTTATCTGGTCGGTAGCTTTCTGCCATTCACGGGGCGATTGTGAAACAGTTTCAACAAGTTGTTCTGCTTTTTCACAAAGTACAATCTTGGCTGCGTAATTTTTGTTTTGCTCTTCGCGTAAACTTCCGTAATAGCTTTGTCTGCGTTCATTGATGGCATCACTGGCAGCTTTGAAACGGTCCCAGATTTCATCTTTCTTATCTTTGGGCACCGGGCCTATTTCCTTCCATGCCTCATGAAGTTTTTGCAGTTTCTGGAAAGATTTGTTAATGGATGACTCAAGAAGTAGTTCTTCGGCTTTTTCGCACAATTCGGTTTTGGTCTCCAGATTCTTCTTTAAGTCCAGATCGCGCAATTCTTTGTTAATCTTTACCTTATCAAAAAACTTCTCAACAAGGAAGTGATAATTATTCCACAAAGTATTGTTGGCAGACTGAGGTACAGGACCTATTTCACGCCATTTTTCCTGAAGCTCCTTAAAAACATCATATGTCTTTTTAAGTTCCTCTTCCGACTCAATCAGTTGACGCAGTTCTTCCAGAATCTCCTCCTTGGCCTTCAGATTATCATGCTTTTGTTTTTCAACCGCCTGATCATATACAGTTTTTTTCTGTTTGTATACACCAAAAGCTTTATCAAATCTTACAACCATTTCATCAACGACCTCCGGCATATCTTCTCCCTCTTCTGAAACTTCCTTTTTCTGAAGATTTATTTCATAATCGCTTACACTTTCCTCTTTAAGCCGATTGCGAAAAGCAACCTTAATATATCCGATATGCCTACGGATATAATTAATATCCTCATGCATTACAAGGGCTTCAACAGCCTCTACCAATTCCTCTTTTTTAAGTTTGGAATACTTTTCGGTAAGTTCATCTTCGCTATCTTCAGTTTCCTCTTTCTCATAGTCCTTTTTGTCCGTTTTAGAGGCAATGATTTCTTTTGCAGGTTTTTCCTCTTTTTTTTCTGTATCTTTTGAAACCTCAGATTCAGAAGCCTTTTTATCTGTTTTATCTTCGCTGACTTCTTCTGTAGTTACTTCCTTATTTTCTGTTTCTTTATTTTCAACATCATCTTTTTTTACCCTGGCTTTAGCTTTTGTTGCTTTCTTTTTTTCTTTAGCAGGTTCTTCAATTTGCTCCGCAGGTTCCTCTTCAGAAGCTTTTTTAGCAGACTTATTAGTACCCTCAGCTTTGCCTGATGCTGCCTTTTTAACTTTTTTCTTCGGTGCTTCTGCACCGGTATCAGATACTTCCTCCCGGGAAATGTCTTTTTCAGAAACAGGTTCTGTTTTAATTATTTCTTTTTCATCCGTTTTATCAACCGTTTTCTTTTTGGATGTCTTTGAAGAACTTTTTTTCTCGGGTTTTTCAGTTTTTTCCTCAGGTTGTTGCGGATTCAGATTCTCTGCCCCGTTCTCATTATTATTTTCAGAATCGGGGTTAAGCAGCTCATTATTTTTCATCAAAATAAAATTATAAGTTATTAACTACAGTTAAGGAAGAATACAAAATGTAAGTCAGGATTCTTTTTTCCAACTTACAACGCTATATGCGTGATTTTTAAAATGCCCACAAAAATAAGAATATAATTCCAAAGCGGATAGCGGTTCTAAAGCATTTTTTATAACCCACGGTGGTTTATTATATTTTGTCAAGCCCCTGCCCGAGGTCGGCAATTAAATCTTCAACATTTTCGATACCTACTGAAAAACGCACCAGTCCATCTGTAATACCTGAGCTCTCCCTGTCTTGTTTGTCCATTTTTGAATGGGTCATAGATGCCGGATGTTGAATAAGCGTTTCCACTCCACCCAAAGAAACCGCCAGCAGTGCTAGTTTTACCGAGTTCATCAATGTCTTGCCTGCCTCTATTCCACCCTTTAACTCAAAACTTATCATACCACCAAAACCACTCATTTGTTTCATTGCAAGTTCAAATTGGGGATGTGATTTTAATCCGGGATATTTAACCCATTTCACTTTGGGATGTTTTTCGAGAAATTCGGCTATCTTCAAGGCATTGGCCTGCGAACGTTCCATGCGTAATGACAAAGTTTTCATCCCTCGAATTACCATATAAGCCTGGTGTGGATCCATATTGCAGCCCAGTGTAATCATCATGGCCCTTACCGGATCATAGATTTTTTTCTCTTTGGCAACAATGATACCTCCTACAATATCAGCATGACCATTCAAAAACTTTGTAATGGAATGAAAAACAAGGTCAAAACCAAAATCCAACGGCCGCTGAAGAAAAGGACTGCAAAAAGTATTGTCTGCAACAGTTATTAGATTATGCTCCCTTGCTATTTTCACCACTTCTTCAAGGTCGGTAATATCCATAGTAGGATTAGCCGGTGTTTCGATGTATAAAAGTTTGGTATTGTGGCGAATAGCTTTACGGATATTTTCAGGATCACAGGTATCTACATAAGTTGACTCTACTCCAAAACGGGAATAATGTTTTTCCATAACCACCCGTGAGGGGCCATACACAGCGGCTGTGCTTACCATATGGGCACCCTTTCCCAGAAGTGACATATAAATGGTATTTACAGCACCCATTCCCGAACTGCATGCTACACCCCTGTAGCCATTTTCCAGGTCAGCCATCAGGTCTTCAAGGGCACCAATTGTGGGATTATTAATCCTGGTGTAAATATAACCATCGTCTTCACCTGCAAAGCAGGCAGCACCATGATCTGCACTTTTAAATTTAAATGTTGATGTTTGGTAAATAGGCACTGTAGCGCTACCAAATTGGTCTTCAAAAACTCCGGCATGAATGAGCCTCGAGTCAAAACCAAGATTTTTTGTATCCATGAAATATATGTTTCAGATTTTATAAAAAGATTTATCTCCCGATTAAAAAAATTCGGGCAATTATTATGTGCGCTTATCGAAAAATATACCTGACGATATCTTCAGAAATCATCCATATCCAGCATTACAAGGGTGCAATCTTCCATCACCTGGATTCCTGCCTGTTTAGCTAGTTTCTCAAGTTTAGGGTTATAACTTCCCGGATTGAAAATGATTCGTTTGGGTTTCAATTTGATGATGTAATCCAGATAGGGTTCTTGTTTTTCCGGGTTAAGATACATAGTAACAGTATGCAAGTCAAGGATATCAACCATTTCTTTAATAATCTTAACCGAATCAATTTCTGCTTCAACTTTTCCTATGGCTACAACCTCATGCCCGTATGAGAGTAGTCTCTTAACGGCTTTATAGGCATATCTTACAGGGGTAGGGCTGGCTCCAAGCACCAATGTTTTCTTGCTCATAACGTTGCAAAGTTAGGATATTATTTGCTGGTAAAAATAGAAAATTCCGGTGCATCTTTAATATGTTTTTTTACGGTACACGCTTCGGCTGCTTTTACAACTGCCTCCCGATATTTATCAGGAAAATCAGCTGGTAGCTGAATGTCTATCTCCATTTTGTCAATCATCCTTTTTTCCGCATTGCGGTATGTTTTCATGACTACCCGAATACCCTCCTCCGAAAGATTCCTTTGCTGGCAAAATGATTTCACATACCATCCGGCACAGGCTCCGATGCTTATGAGAAAAAAATCAAATGGAGAAGGAGCAGCGTTATCTCCCCCTGCCCTTTCCGGCTGATCAGTGAGAATTTCGAATCCTTTGTACTTTGCAATTACTTTTTGTTTTTCTGCAAGAATGATTTCCATGTCCATAACTGAGAATTTATTAAGTCTGTGATATATTAAAATAACTATTACTTACACTAACGAATGCGTAAAAATAAAGTTTAACCTTTTGTTGCGGGCCATTTCTCTCGCAGAGCCTCCACAAACCATTGCGGAGCTGAACATGGACGGCCGGTTTTCATATCAACAAAGGCAAGTACAGTTTCACCCTGATTGATTAACTTTTCTTTTTCATTGTAAACCTCATAGAAAAAGTGCATGCGAGATTTGGGAAATTCTTTTACTATGGTCCTTACAGTAAGTAAATCATCATAATAAGCAGGCCTGATATACTTAACATGAAGAGAGGCAATGGGCATCATAACTCCCTTCTCTTCCATCTGCCTGTAGGTCATTCCCAGTTGTCTCATGGCTTCTGCCCTGCCTACTTCATAGTATGCAGAATAATTCCCATAGTAAACATAACCCATTTGATCTGTTTCCGAGTATCTTACTCTTATGCTGGTTTCACTGATATACATATTTTTGAAAACCGGTGAAATTTAAATTAAATCACTATAAAAACATAACCAGGCTTAAAGCCATAACCGCCATTCCGCCAATAAGTCCATAAAGTGAAAGATGAGGCTGATCATATTCTCTTGCAGCGGGTAACAATTCGTCAATTGAAATAAATACCATTATACCTGCAACTGAGGCAAAAATAAACCCAAATAGTACGTCATTTAAAAACGGCATCAAAATCAAAAACCCAACCACTGCCCCCAAAGGCTCTGCCAGTCCTGACAAGAAGCTGTATTTGAATGCTTTTTTACGACTTCCCGTTGCATAATAAATGGGTACTGAAATAGCTATACCCTCAGGAATATTGTGTATGGCAATAGCAATTGCGATGGGCAAGCCCAGTTTAATATCCTGCAGTGCTACAATAAAAGTAGCAAGACCTTCAGGAAAGTTGTGAATGGCTATGGCAAAGGCCGACATCATACCCATTCTGTAAAGTTTACGTTTTTTTAGTTCTTCCGGGCTGTCCAGATCTTCAACTTTCCTGATTTCATGTGGATTTTCAAAACTCGGAACAAGCTTATCAATTATGGCAATTAACAGCATGCCTGCAAAAAAGCCCATAATGGAAGTTACATATGCACTACGGTAAGATATATCGTCAGCCATTACCTCAATGCTTTTGGGCATGATCTCCATAAAGGAAACATATATCATAACCCCGGCAGAAAAACCTAACGAAACTGAGAGAAAACGTGTATTTGTACTTTTCGCGAAGAAGGCTATCGCACTGCCAATACCCGTAGATAATCCGGCAAAAAGAGTAAGGCCAAAGGCCAGTAATACATTTTGATGGTCATTGAGATGATCAAGTATATCTAACAAGTTACTTTTGTTTTAAAGTTTATTTCAGTTGTTTACATTTACCTGAAACTAAAGGTCGCTCAACTGGCAGAAAGAGCAAAACTCTTCTGACAAATTTTCAAAATCTCCAATTTTAAAGACTCCGGATCATATCCACATTCCTTATACAATTCTTTCAGGCTGCCATGTTGCACAAAATAATCAGGTATACCCAGCCGCCTTACCTTTGCATTGTACCCATTGTCAGCCATAAATTCAAGAACTGCACTGCCCATGCCCCCTGCAACAGCATTATCTTCAAGTGTTATTATTTTATCAAACTCAGTGAATATTTGATGCAATAGTTTTTCATCAATTGGTTTAATAAAACGCAAATCATATAGGGCTGCGCTTATTTTCTTTTGTGATTCCATGTATTCACAAGCCTTAAGGGCTTCATTTCCCAAGGGTCCGATTGAAATAATGGCAAGATCTTTCCCTTCTCTTATTTTACGTCCTTTGCCCAATGGAATCTTTTCAAACGGGGTTTTCCAGTTTTTCATTACTCCATTGCCCCTTGGATACCGGATAACCATTGGTCCCTTAGGATCATCCTGGGCACTAAACATGAGGTTTCTCAGCTCTTGTTCGTTCATAGGGGATGCAATGGTGAGATTGGGTATGCAACGTAAGTATGAAAGATCAAACGATCCATGATGTGTAGGACCATCCTCTCCTACCAATCCGGCTCTGTCAAGGCAAAATATCACAGGTAGGTTTTGCAGGGCAACATCATGTACTGCCTGATCAAAAGCTCTTTGAAAAAATGATGAGTATATATTGCAATACGGAATAAGTCCCTGCGCAGCCAGACCGGCTGAAAACGTAACGGCATGTTGCTCGGCAATTCCCACATCAAAGGCTTTTTCAGGCAAAACATTCATCATAATATTGAGAGAACAACCTGTGGGCATGGCTGGTGTGATACCCACAATCTTTGGATTCATCTTTGCCAGTTCAAGCAAGGTCTTACCAAAAACTACCTGGTATTTGGGAGGTTTATCCTTTTCACAGGGCGCTATCATGAGTTCCCCGGTTTTTTTATTGAAAAAGCCGGGTGCATGAAACTTTGTTTGTTCTTTTTCAGCGTAAGGATAGCCTTTCCCTTTCACAGTTATTACATGCAACAGCTTGGGACCCTTGATATGCCTGAGGTCGCTGAGAACCTTAGTCAGGTGTTGAACATCGTGTCCGTCAACCGGTCCAAAATACCGGAAGTTCAGTGATTCAAAAAGATTACTCTGTCTGAGCAAAGTAGTTTTTATGGCATTTTCGAGCTTTTGTATTAATCCCCGGGTGTTGGGACCGTAACGGCTTATGGATCCCAGCACATTCCATATATCATCCTTTATTTTATTATAAGTTCGGGAAGTGGTAATATCGGTAAGATACTCTTTTAATGCTCCAACATTTTTATCAATGGCAATACCATTATCATTAAGTACAACAAGCAGGTTTGCATTTGCTACGCCCGCATGATTCAATGCTTCAAAGGCCATGCCGGCAGTCATACTGCCATCACCAATTACGGCAATATGATGGCGGTCTCTATCATTTTGAAGGTCACTGGCAATTGCCATTCCCAAGGCGGCAGAAATACTGGTAGAAGAATGTCCTGTCCCAAAAGCATCATAAGGGCTTTCGCTCATTTTTGGGAATCCGCTTACTCCCTTATACTTTCTGTTCGTATGAAAAAGGTCTTTTCTGCCGGTAATTATTTTATGTGCATAAGCCTGATGACCTACATCCCAGATAAGCTTGTCGTATGGTGCATTAAACGTATGATGCAAAGCAACGGTTAATTCAACAACACCAAGACTGGCTCCAAAATGACCCGGATTTATGCATGCTGCATCAATGATGAACTGTCTGAGTTCTACGCACAGCTGTATTAGCTGATCCAGGTTTAATACCTTTAAATCAGAAGGAGAGTTTATGGTTGACAGTAAATCACCTTCCTGAAGAGCCATCCTTGCAATGAATTTGTGATAAGGAAATTTCCTACAAAATTATAAAAATACAGATTGAATAAGAAACATAATAATGAAACTTACATGACCACCGCGCTCACAAAAGAGAATGGATAAGTTCATTCATGTAAGTTCCATCTGACCAAATACTTAAACAAATTTTATCGAGATGAAACTTGACCGGAATATAACTTTCTTTGAAAATCTTTATATGATAATTGAATGCGAATTATTAGCAATATATTGAATTTTTTAATTACAAAACTGATTTTTATATAAATCATGCATCCCCATTAATGGGGATTTTATACAATGCATAAAAGAAAAAGCCTTTTTTTACTTAATTTTGCTGGCTTAATCCAATCTCAATAAACATAAGCTCAAAACAGGAGTAACCACAATCCTTTTTTGTCAAATTAAATAAAGATAAATACAGTTTCAGGTTATGACTTTATTGGAACTTAAAAATGGTGAAAAGGGAATAATCTTAAAGGTAAAAGGCCGGGGAGCTTTCCGCAGAAGGATTATTGAGATGGGGTTTGTGTCAGGAAAAACGGTAGAAGTAATTAAAAAAGCTCCACTGAAAGACCCCATTGAATATAGTATAATGGGTTATAATGTATCGCTAAGAAGCAGCGAAGCACAACTCATTGAAGTATTACCACTTGACCTGCACAGGGATTTCAAAACTCCTGACTTTGAAGGTGTAATAGTAAGCGAAGGTTTTAAAGTTACACGTCAGAATGGACGGAATATTAACGTTGCCCTTGTGGGCAATCCTAACAGTGGTAAAACAAGCTTTTTCAATCATGCATCCGGCTCCAGGGAAAGAGTAGGAAACTACAGTGGAGTAACTGTAGATGCCAAGCTTGCCTGGTTTAAACAAAAAGGTTACCGATTCAATATAACTGACCTTCCGGGGACCTATTCTATTTCAGCTTACACTCCTGAAGAACTGTTTGTCAGAGATTTCATAACAGAGAACCTCCCTGATGTTGTAATCAATATCGTTGATGGATCCAACCTGGAAAGAAATCTGTACCTGACTACACAACTTATTGACATGGACATCAAAGTTGTGATGGTGCTCAACATGTATGACGAGTTGGAGAAAAAGGGAGATAAGCTGGATTATGAATCGCTGGGAAAAATGATTGGTATACCCATAATTCCTGCGGTAAGCTCAAAGGGTAAGGGTATTAAAGATGTATTTGAGAAAGTTATTGAAGTTTTTGAAGACAAAGATCAAACGCAACGACATATTCACATCAATTATGGTGAATCTTTTGAAAAATCACTGAAGCTGATTCAGGATAAAATCAACGCTCCGGGTAACCAGCACCTGACCGACAGGGTTTCCACACGATTTATGGCCCTAAAACTCCTGGAAAAAGACCCTGAAATATCAACGAAAATCATCGAAAACTGTCATAACCACAAAGACATTCTCGAAAGTTCACAAAAAGAAATTCAGAAACTGGAAGACGAATATAAGGACGGTACTGAAACTCTCATAACCGATTTGAAATACGGTTTCATTACCGGGGCTTTAAAAGAAACCCTTGAGCCGGCTGAAAGTGAAAGGCGCAAAAGCAGTGAAGTCATAGATACATTGATTACCCATAAATTATTCGGCTTTCCTATATTTCTGTTTTTTATGTGGGTAATGTTTTCAACAACTTTTTTCCTGGGCTCCTATCCTATGGAATGGATTGAGAACGGTGTTGAATGGTTGAGTGTATTTTTGGGAGAAACTATGAGAGCAGGTCCACTCAAAGACCTGCTTATCAACGGAGTAATCAGTGGTGTAGGTGGTGTAATAGTATTTTTACCCAATATTGTGCTGCTTTTCTTTTTCATAAGTATAATGGAAGATACGGGATATATGTCTCGTGCAGTATTTATCATGGATAAGCTCATGCACAAAATAGGTCTGCATGGTAAATCCTTTATTCCAATGCTTATGGGTTTTGGATGTAATGTGCCGGCAATTATGGCCACTCGAACTTTGGCAAACCGCAATGATCGACTGCTGACAATGATAATCAATCCATTTATGTCATGCAGCGCAAGATTGCCGGTATATGTTCTTTTTATCACAGCCTTTTTTACAAGCTATCAAGGCACTATACTTTTTCTGATTTATGCCCTGGGAATAGCTACTGCTGTTGTTTCGGCAATTATTTTCAAAAAAACAATATTCCGGGGCGAAGAAATTCCTTTTGTTATGGAATTGCCACCTTACCGTGTTCCTACATTTAAGGCAGCAGTAATACATATGTGGAGCAAAGCAGTGCACTATCTGAAAAAGATCAGTGGTATCATTCTGGTCGCTTCTATCATCATCTGGGTATTGGGTTATTTCCCGGGTGGTTTTGAGTACAGCAAAAAGCTTCAAAGGGAGTCTGAACTTATCTCTGAAGATTATGCAATTTTGCTCAATCAAATACCTGAAACACATCAGGCAGAAAGAGACAGCCTTTTGCAGATGAAGCAAAATGAACTGGAAGCGTTGGAGACATCCATTTTGCAGCAAAGACAGGAAAACAGCCTGATTGGCAACCTGGGAAGGTTTATAGAACCTGTAATGGCGCCACTTGGATTTGACTGGAAAATGAGCATAAGTTTGCTCTCCGGGCTGGCTGCGAAGGAAATTGTAGTAAGTACCATGGGTGTGCTTTACCTGGCTGACGAACATGTTCAGACTCATAGTGCTTCCCTTACTGAAAAACTTCAGACACAAACCTATACTGAAGGGCCCAGGAAAGGACAAAAAGTTTTCAACCCACTTGTAGCACTTTCTTTTATGGTATTTGTATTGTTATACTTCCCCTGCATAGGGGTTCTGGCAGCAATAATCAAAGAATCGGGGCATTGGAAATGGGGAGTATTTACGGTATTTTACACTACCGGAGTTGCCTGGCTAATGGCATTTGTTGTATATCAAACAGGTAGTCTGCTGGGGTTCTAAAACAAGAATTACTCATGATACAATGGATTCTTACCATAGTAATTGTTGTCGCAGCATTGTTTTACGCTGTATTCAGGATAGTAAAATATTTCAGGAAACCTGCGAAAACAAAACCAGATGAATGCTCCGATTGCAGCAGCGATTGCAGTCATTGCCCTCTTTATCATGAATTACAAAATCCTGCAGGTGATTAATTTTAGTATAAACGCAGGTCTACCTCGGGTCGGTCAAGGTCATAGCATCGTAATTCGCACATCCGATACCTTATAACCCTGATATATCCCTTATTAACAACCATTATTGTATCATTGTCTCTCAGGTATCTGGCCACCATAGAGTATTCTGTATCAGGCGTCAGAAAATAATTAAAAGTTTTTATTG
>REDJ01000092.1 GCA_007693555.1 Bacteroidota bacterium | reverse complement strand
ATGGATGAATTGATAAAAGCATCGGCTGCCACATTCAATCCAACGTGCTTCATACATACCATGGCACGTTTTCCGGCATAGCTCATGCCCAGTGCTGCCTCGGCCGATGTTTTTTCGTTGGCCGTCCAGGTGGCAACAATCCCTTTTTCTTTAGCTTCCTTACTGTCAATAACATATTGCGTGATTTCGGTAGACGGGGTACCCGGATAAGCATAAATGCCCGACAGCCCGGCATCAATTGCCCCCTGGGCAATGGCTTCGTCGCCTAATAACAATTGTTTTTGCATAGGGTGATATTTTTAGTCAATTTGTGTTTTGAATAGGATTTTTAAGTTGCTGCAAAACTAAGAAAAATAATCCGATAGCCGGGGAAATATCGGTCAGGTTCGGGGTTTTTAGAATGGGTTTAAATAAACAGAATAAATCTTCTCAAATGATCTGTTTTTTTAAGTAATTTCAAAAAAACATGAGATCTAGCTTCACTGCTATTTCTTTGTCTCGGTAAAGTAATACTAATGACACGATGAAGCAAACTGCCTGTCACCTTGAACGCAGTGAGAAGTCTGTCTTCAAAAAATTTGGATTCCAAAATGTTACCGGACATCCATGAATTTTCAAGAAAATAGAAACAATTGAAGATTCTGCAAATAATAAACATTTTGTAGAATATTTTATTAATTCAGGTGATAAAACGTATATGCATGTAATATTTTCATTATATTTTTGTTAGAATTATTATTGTGACTAACTAAAAAAAGAAAAACAAATAATTCTCTATAAAATTAAAAAGCTTCGCGACCTTGCGTCTCTATCTGTAAAAATGAATTTCCTCGCCCATATATACCTTTCCGGCAAAGATGAAAATCTGATTCTGGGGAATTTTATTGCTGACATGGTAAAAGGGCGGCAAATAGAAAAATATTCGCCGGAGGTAATTAAGGGCATAAGATTGCACCGCAAAATCGATGAATTTACCGACACCCACCCTTTTGTGGCTCGCAGTAAAGACCGTATTCGCAAAAAATACCGGCATTATTCAGGGGTTGTTGTGGATATGTTTTATGACCATTTTCTGGCCCTGAACTGGACAGATTATTGCGATGAGTCATTGGAAACCTTTGTGCAGAATGCCTACAATGTATTGTTGAAGAACTACATTATCCTACCCCGCAGAGCCAAGTTTATACTTCCTATTATGATGGGTTCCAACTGGCTGGTAAATTACGGCGACCTGAAAAGCCTGCAGCGACACATGGAGGGTATGGCTCGTCGCACATCATTCAACTCGGGGATGGAAGAAGCTGTAACCGACCTTAAAAAGCATTACAAGGAGTTCGGACAGGATTTTGCTGAGTTTTTTCCGGAGCTGGTGGGTTATTCGAAGGCTTATGTTGAGAAGATTGGTAAATTAAGTTTTCCGGTGTAATGTTCAGACCATATATTTTGAGCCTTTGGGTTGATTGAAATAAATTTAAAAACTAAATCTTACAAGGACCACCAATTGGGTAGGTCGCAAATAGTACTGATTTTCCATAAGAGAATAGGGTCCAATGTGATAATCATGATAGGTTTTATGATTAAAAATGTTTACCCATCGCACATCTACATCTATCCTTCGTGCAGTAATGGTATACCGGTACTGTAAATCCACAAAATAATTGTTCAGGTTTTCATGTTGATAGTATTCTCCGGTGATGGCCAGATGCTGGTTACGGGCAGGAAAGAAAAGCAGATTCCCAAAATACTTCATTCTGTTTACTGTATTAAGCTTTACATTGTCCCGGTAGGTATCGTAGTAGAGCCATTCGGCACTCCACTCGGTGTTCATCCATTCGGTAAGCCGGATGTTGGCTTTTGGAGCCAGGGTTAAAGTGTGGTTTTTTCCGGGGAAAATCTCTTCATTTACCCATTGGTCCTGGATGTTTAGACCCAAAGAGCCTTGTGCCGAAAGAGTGCTTTTGATGCGGCTGAAGTATTTGCTGGCGCGGGCATGCACATTATGGGTACGTGCAGTATTTTGCAGTTCGATGGCTCCGCGCAGGGTCGTGCCGTCGTCATTAATGGTGTTGGTATACAGCAGGTTGTTGTTCCTGATGTGGTACATGTATGTGAGCGAGGAGAAAAATGCTTCGATGGGGTTTCTGTAACCCAGGAAAGCCAAAAAACTCTGTGTTTGGCTTTCCTGAAGGGGTGCATCGTTGATGTGCAGGTTGCGGTGATTGGTGAGTATCCAGGCATAATGTATGCCGTCCATTTCCCCCAATTGATTTCTGTAACTCCATGAAGCTCTTGTGCGCCAGAAGTTGCCCAACCTGTAATCGGCACTGATGCGCGGATCCACCAATACGCGATTGATTTGTTGCTCACGCTCAAGCGGTTTATCCTGTAGTTGAATGTAAATGTGACTCACCGGTATGTCGGCCGTGAAAGTGAACCGCTCACCCCTTTTGTACAACCATTCTGTCTGCAGGTAGGTACGGGTGCGCAAACCATCCAGTGAATTGATAAAGTTTTCGCCGGGTTCGGAGCTGCTCTGGTCTGTCTGGGTAACAATATTGCTTGAATGGTGTTGTTGTTGAAACTGAAAGCCCAGCCTTGGCGTGATGGACCACCGGCGCCAACCCAATGATAAACTCGCCGAATGGGTAGCACTGAATCTTTGCAGGTTGCTTTGTTGAATGATTTTATCATAGGCTTCTCCCGCACTAAAAACTTCTTCAAATCTGCCCGGGGCAATGGCCAGTTGGTGCGGGCTGCGATCATAATAAAGGTGAGAGTTAAGCTGCACAAGTTTCTCGCCTATGGGCTTTACCATATTCAATCGGTTGGAGAGGGTATGGAAAGGGTTTCTGAGATTTTGGACTGATGCAGTGGTGTCGGTGGTGAAGTTGCCGCTTTGTTGGTTGTGATAGGTTTGAAATTCCAGTTTGTTATTGAGGTAGTTGTTTTTGGTGTTGCGTGTAAGGGTAAACTCTCCCCGCAGGGCATTGTCGCGAAGTTCGTTATGGATTTGTTCGTCGAATACCAGTGTGTCAGAAGGTGTGTAAAGTGTGCGGCGGGTGTTGCCTTGCTGTTGACGCAAATCGTTGATGTAATGCAGGTTGGAGCGCAACTGCAGCTCACCGGGCAACCTAACAAGGGCATTGGCATTGAGCAGGTGGAGGTTGTTGTCGAGATAGCGGTTTTCGTTGAATCCCGGAGGCGACAACAAGGGTATCCCCAACACAGAAGGGCGTGTAAGGTTATTCTCCATGCGGTCGCGCAGACCTTCCATGGTAAGTGCATCCAGTTGCCGGGTGGCATCATTGCCGGTATTGTTGGCCTGGTATGAGCCTGCCAGCTGAAAGTTGCGTGTAAACATCATGGGAGTTGCATTGGCATCCCACAACAGGGGCGTTAGTCCGCTTCCCAGGCGGGCAGTGCCGGTGGTGGTAACTTCACGTTTGAGGGTGATGTTGAGGGAAGCACGGTGGGAGGGAAGCCGATCTTCCAGGATTTTGATGGGTTGATGGTTTTCCAGAATTTGTACTGTGGCCACCGACCGGTGGGGCATATTGCCACTCACCAGTCCGTAGCGCCCTCCCATCAAATCCAACCCTTCCACATAAAAATGCTGGATAGGGTCGCCCTGGTATAGAATCCGTCCCGAGGGTTCTACCTCTATGCCTGGCATCTGTTTC
Organism: Bacteroidota bacterium; assembly: GCA_007693555.1. Classification (GTDB taxonomy): domain Bacteria; phylum Bacteroidota; class Bacteroidia; order Bacteroidales; family UBA7960; genus SKVR01. The sequence goes on along the minus strand of REDJ01000092.1, from coordinate 3,273 downwards.
AACACATCCGCAATTACCCTGTCCTGTACACGGGCAAAGCTGCTTACCAGGTAGCTGATGGTATCTCCCCGCTGAACAATTGGGCTGGCACGCACCACAAACTCACTGAGGTCTTTGGTTTCGGGCACAAGGCTGAAAAGCACCTCCTGGCTTGTATTGGCAATAAACAGGCTGTCGTTGCGGTAATGTACAGAGGTAGCTTCCAGGCGCAGGCTGTCGGTCGCGGTGCGCAGGTTGATTTCAAAGCTACCGTCGCCACGGCTGATACCAAAGGCAATGAGATTCTGTTTGCCATGGGGATACACCAGGATGTTGATGTGTGACAGGGGCTTTTGATTCTCATCCCGTACTTTTCCCTTCAAAACCGTTTGTGATTGCAAGGGGTTCTGGAGAAATAGAATAAACAGTAAAAACAATAAACAGCCTCTTTTACGCATAAAATTTTGTGGATTCTTAATCTGCTTTGAGCTCGATGGGGTTGTTGCGGCGGCGTGCTACCTCATTGGCTGACCTTTGCGCTGTAGCAGGATCGTCAAATGTTAAAGATGCTCCCTCAGCTTCTATAGACTGCATCAAGCTGGCATGTGGATTTTGATTGAACCTGTCGCGCAAAACGAAAAATTCCGCTTTGGAAAGTGTTGTTCTGGGCTTATCCGGGATTTCAATAAATTCGAATCCTTCAGGATTTGAAATGTTATGGAGTTCAAAGATGTAATGATCGCGGGTATCGCTGATTTTTACTATCAATCCGGGCAATCCATGAAAAAGGTACGGACCGGCACTGTAGGGTATTTCTGTTGTAAACCATGCAACCCACTCACGTCCGCCAAAAGTTGTAAGTGCTTTTTGAACAGCAAAATTCCCTATCTTTTTATTTTCGGGTTTTATGATCCATTGTAAACTTTCCATTGGCACTGTATACTTATATTCGGTCATGCCAATGTTTTCAATGCTGGTTATTTTCCCTTTGGGATTGTTAATATAATGCGTAGAATTAAAACGGGTAGGTGGGATCTTACCCTGGGCCATAGCACTGAGAAAGCCATCCAGGTCGTTTACATTTATATAAAGAAAAGGTATCAGGGAGTTTGAACTCTGACTCTGATAAGTGTCAGCGCCAATAAAAAGAGTAAATTCCTCGTGCAAAACATAATCCATATCTGTTGAGTCTGGCCGGTATGTAACATTGTAAAAGCACATAACCTCAATGGGGTCAGGCTTGCGATGGTTTTGTCCAAAAGAATTAATTGTGGTAATTGTAACGACAAATGCTGATAGCAATAGCACCCTGAGATTGTAAAAGAAAACCATATTACAGATTTTAAGTGAATGAAAAATTATTTAAAACCATTACCCCAAAATGAACTCAAAGCATACTTGAAGAACATTTTGGGGCGTTTGTATAGAATAAAGTATCAAGAATCTATTAATATTGCTTGCTATGATAAATTCATGGATTGCAATAATAATTATTTGCAAGAATTGCCATATTGGCTATTTGTTCAGCTGAAGAACCACAGGCAACCGCTGGATGTCCACAATATGTTATTATTCTTATACATGTAAAACTGCTATCTCCTGCATCTGCAACTTTTGACACTCCAAACGTTAGCACAAGAAACATCCCCAAAGTTAAAAATTTCTTTTTCATAGTTTTTTTGAATTTAGTTTATAGAACATAAATATCTCTACAAACAAACAAAAAAAAACGATAAAAACAAGAAAACAAAGAACATGTTTCGAATTTAGCAAATCAACCTGATTAGCATCTTCCGCATCAATGCACCAAAGCTATTATTTCTTTATTCTTTTCATTTATGGCAAATCGGCTTGTAATCGACAGTGTCATTTGTGTTATTAAAAAAAGAGCCTTGGTTTTCAGTCAATAATTCTTATTAAACTCTTACAGGATTTCAAATATATAACTAAATAATTAGTTTTTGGTTTTTGTTGTTTTTTTGTTTAATGCATATTCATCAATCAGCTTTGAGTTCGATGGGATTGTTGCGGCGTAAGGTCTGTCTTTTCCTGATCTCGATATCCAAAGGATCTGCCTCTATCAATCCCTCCATTGCCTGGAATGGGTTTTGTGTGTATACCAGATATGATCTGAGAAACTGTTCTCTTGTAATTTTAATTGGTTTTAGATCTAAAGGTAATTGAATATGTTCTTTTGCAACAATCTTTTCAATTGAAACCAGCGAAAATCTATAATAATTATCACTGTCTACCAATTCTAAAATTAAACCTGGTAACCCTGCAAATTTGTAAGGGCCTTCCATTATGGGTAGAGAAGTGGTAAACCATGCTTCCCAGAACCTTCCGCCATAATAGGTGGTTGCTTTTTGGGTATTGTATCTTTGATATTTTTTTTTCTCATCAGTTAATTCCCAGTCAAAATTGGCGTATTCTTCCGAATATTGGAAAAAATCAGGCATTATAATATCTGTAAATGTCGTTTTTCCTGTAGGATAATTTTTATGAATTCGATATAAAATGCGTGGCACTAATTCTGGTTGACGCATTCTAGATTGACGAAAGCTCTGTAAGTCAGCCTCATTTTTAATGTTACTCATAATCGAATCATATCTGAAGACATTATAACCCATAAATATGCTTGCCTGGTTACCAACCAATAAAATCATCATTTCAGAAAAAGTTCGGTGATCTGTTGAATCGGGCTGGAATGTTAATTCATATTTAACTCTAAATTGAAGTGTATCAATTGTTTTAAATGGAATTAGTGATTGGGAAAATACTCCTGATGAATTGTAAAGGAGCGCTAATAGTATTATAATGACTGTTTTCATAGTGAAAATTTGTTTTGTGAAGAAAGGAAACTAAAGGTTTGCCTTAAAATGATTACCCGGTTTTTCGAATTCTTTTTACAGAAACCTTAATCGAAAAGATTTGCGCTGGCATAGTATCTTTTGCAAAAATTATATTGAATACCAGCGCAAACCTAATCACAATACTTGACTTAATAATAACAAAATGATGCTGGTAGATTTGCCATTACTCTGGTAGGTTAAAATAATTACCAGACGTTTACGCACCACTCAACGAAATAAACAACTTCTTGCCATTGTTGCTCAAAGTAGTTGCCGCAAACATATCCGGTGTAACCAAATCCAGCACCCTCGTAACATTCAAAGGATACTAAGTTACATTCTGCCCCAGCTGGAGATGCCACCAAAAGCATAACAAGGACAATCAATCCCAAAGTTAAAAATTTCTTTTTCATAGTTTTTTTGAATTTAGTTTATAGAACAT
>REDJ01000196.1 GCA_007693555.1 Bacteroidota bacterium | reverse complement strand
TATATACTACCTTAAACAGTTCCGAATATATTCCTCCCGACTTGATTCTTTTCAGAACATTTCATACCCTTTTTTTGAAAATTCATTTCCGATACAGGTAAAAATACCCGATACTTTTCCTCGTAAAACCCCGCTTAAAATAGGGAAATTACGCTATTGTACAGAGTAAGGCCTTAAGTAACTTTGTATACTAATAAGGGTTAAATAGATTTTTTTCGGAAAGAATCGTAAAGCCCTTTCCAAACAATAGCGACCAAAATGTCAGTGAATGAAAAGATTTTTACCCATATTCCTTTTCCTGTTGCTTCTTCAAGGTGTGCGCCCGGCAGTGGCACAGACGGATACGGAGTTTTGGTTTGCCATACCCAAAGTATCACAATCTCATAATTGGCATAACAGAAAGTTTTTTTTCCGGTTTGCTACATTAAATCTACCTGCTACAATTACCATAAGCATGCCGGCAGACCCCGGATTTGTGCCCATTGTACATGATGTTCCGGCCAATACGGCTATAACAGTACAGCTACCCGCAGATGAATGGCAAAATCCGCCTCTTGATTTATTTTATCAAATGTGGAACGAACACCCTGATCAAATATACAACAGAGGGATACTAATTACGGCAACAAACAATATAACTGCATATTTTGAAGTGGGTACAAATAACAATCCGGATATTTTTGCACTCAAGGGAAGAAATGCACTGGGAAATGACTTTTTTGTTCCCTTTCAGGATATTCACTTCAATCAACCGCTTAATCCCCACCGACCCTATTCCGCAATTTATATAGTTGCCACCGAAGACAATACAGAACTGACGATTACACCTACCCGTCCGGTTTTTCCGGGCAGGCCGGCAGGGGTTCCCTTTAATATTAATTTGAACAGAGGACAGTCAATAGCTATTGCACCCGATGATTATACTGCTTCCGGACAGTTGGCAGAGAATCGTTTGGCCGGCACAAGGGTTCAATCTGATAAACCCATAGCCGTATCAACAAGCGACGATTCTGTGAGGGGTTTGCCTGGCGGTTGTTATGACCTGATTGGTGATCAACTTATACCCACTAGTATTATAGGTACTGAGTATATTGCAATGAGGGGAAGACTTACCATTAATGAATATTTTTATGTACTTGCAACTGAGCCCAACACCCAGGTGGAGATTGATGGTGTAATAGAAGCAGTTTTGCAACCGGGTGAGCAATTTAGTTGGGAGTTCAATAAGCAAACCTATTTTATCAAAACATCTAAACCAAGTTACGTATATCATGTTGCAGGGTTTGGTTGTGAGTTGGGTGGAGCGGTATTGCCTCCCATAAATGTATGTACCGGCTCAACCAGGGTTGCATTTACCAGGTCTCTGGGAGGAGCAAACGGCAGGTTCTTTCTGAATATTTTGGCAAGAGCAGGAGCAGAAGATGGATTTATCTTTAATGGTGACGGACCCAACACCATAATACCTGCTGCGGCATTTCAGCCAATACCAGGTACGGTCGATTGGCTTGCTGCTGAATTTGAATTCAGTAATTTGGCCGATGTGCCTGTAGGCGCAGCAAGTTTAATTGAAAACACCAAAGATGTGTTTCATTTGGGAATAATCAATGGTGGCCCCACTGCCGGAACCATGTACGGCTATTTTTCTGACTTTAATCCTTTGAATGTTCAGGCTTTAATAACCGGTGATGGTGGTCAGAGTTTAGTAACCAAAGCGTGTTTTGGTGAACCCATTCAACTTGTTGCTCAAGGAGGTACAAAATATTCATGGCATCCTCCTGATTTTCTTGATGACCCTACCAGTGATATGCCCATTACCCTGCCGGATGGATCTATAAAATATACGGTTACTGTTAGTGGTGCATGCAATATGGTAGACTCCGCCAGTGTATTTATTGAGGTAGCCGATCCTGTTATTGCACTCTTTACCATTGATGAATCGGTTGGATGCTCTCCCTTTGAGATAACAGTACAAAATGAATCTTACGGGGTATCAAATTATTCCTGGACAATGGGCGATGGTACGGTTTATACCACTGCTGCTGAGTTCTTTGACCACACTTACACAAATACCACCGATAGTGCAGTTACCTACCAGCTTAGGTTAATTGGCCGAAATACTCTTATGTGCAGGGATACCCTTATTACGGCAATTACTGTTTACCCTGAAGTACATGCCCACCCCGAGCCTGATATTATAAGTGGTTGTGCGCCCTTGCAGGTAAATTTTGAAAACTCATCCACAGGAGCAGAGAGTTTTACCTGGAAATTTGATGATGGCTCTACCTCTACAGAAAGAGCACCCACGCATGTATTTCAAAACTTTACCGATGAAGAAAAAACCTACCAGGTAGTGCTTACTGCAAAATCAGCTTATGGATGTATTTCGAGGGATACTGTTGAAATTGTTGTACAACCTTATATTGAAACGGGTTTTCACCTGGATCCTCCCAGCCATTGTAACCCCTACCCGGTGGAAATTACCAATACATCATTTGGCGCAACTACCAATTTATGGAGTTTTGATGGGGGATTAAACTTTGAAGAGAATGATAACTCTCAATTTACAGAATTACTGGAAAACAATGATACCATTCCGAAAGTTTTTGAAATCTGGCTTATCGGAGAGAATGCATTTGGATGTATGGATACTCTCATTAAGCCGGTTACGGTTTATCCGCCTGTGATTTCAGAATTTGCAGCAGATGTTATTGAAGGATGTAATCCTCTTGCGGTAGAATTTAATAACCTTTCTGCCGGTGCACAAAATTACCTGTGGGATTTTGATTCAGGCGAAGGTACCAGTTCAGAAACCCATCCGGTTGTTCTCTTTGAGAATCCAAGCCCTACCGACACAGCTGTTTTTAATGTGAGTTTGCTGGCAACATCAGAATATTTATGTACGGATATTTTTGAACAGGAAATAAGGGTTTATCCACGTATCAGGGCCAACTTCACCTTTGATTATACATCATTTTGCACTCCGCAGGAGGTTACTTTTATTAATACTTCTGCCGGGGGAGTGAATTATTACTGGGACTTTGGCGATGGGAACTTCGTTCAGGATAACAGCCCCTATGTGTCACACGAATATGTTAATGAAAACCCGTTTGAGATAACCTATCCTGTAAGTCTTGTGATAGAAAATGCAAGCGGATGTACTGACACTCTGGTGCGTGAGGTAACTATTTTTCCGCAGATTCAGGCTGGATTTAATGTTACTACATCCGGGTGTCATCCCCTTGAGGTTAATTTTGAAAATACTTCAACAGGTGCTTCTACATATATGTGGGATTTTGGCGATGGCGGAAGCTCGCAGGAAGCCACACCTTCAAGGATTTTTACCAATGAAAGTCATTACAATAATCAGTTTTATCAGGTCAGGTTACTTGTTGAATCTATTCATGGCTGCAGGGATTCTATTGTTGAGCAAATAATTGTGCATCCCAAGCCCAAAGCGGATTACTCTGTTTCAGAAACCTATGGTTGTTCACCGCTGCCTGTAAGTTTTGAACAGAATGCATTGGGAGCCAACTTTTATTCCTGGGATTTCGGTGACGGTAATCAGCAAAATACTAGTCAGAACACTGTGTCGCATATCTTCCAAAATTCGGATGATGAAGCAATCCTTTTTACAACAAGACTTATAGCCAGCAATTATTATGGATGTAAAGATACTCTGTATAAAAATCTGCAGGTATTCCCGGAAATAACAGCTGCTTTTCAGGTTTCAGAAACCAGCGGATGTCATCCCCTGGAAGTTGATATCATCAACAACTCGCAGGGAGCAACAGCAGCCAACCCATATTTGTGGAATTACGGAGAGGGAAATGTATCCGGTTCTCAGGATACCGTCCAATCTTATGTTTTTAATAACTTCAGCCACACACAAAACAGAAACATTACTGTAAAACTAAAAGCACAATCTTATTATGGTTGCAAGGATTCTACAGAGGTTAATATAACAGTTCATCCTCGTCCCAAGGCTGGTTTTGAGCCACAGATCAGCGAAGGGTGTTCCCCGCTTCACGTTGGATTCACTGACGGGTCAATTGGAGCAAATGAATATTCATGGGATTTTGGAGATGGATATCATTCGCAGATTGCAGGAAGTGTCAATCATGTTTACCATCAGCCCCATGACCAGGGCCTCGGGCAGTTTACTGCAGAATTGTATATTGAAAATCAATACGGTTGTGAAGATACCACCACCAGGCAAATTACTGTTTATCCACAAATTACGGCAGAATTCAGTGCTGTTACAGAAGGTTGTCATCCCTTGCAGGTTAGTTTTGATAACTTCTCGCTTGGAGTTGATCAGCACACATGGAGTTTTGGTGATGGCAGCAATTCAAATGAAGAATCTCCTGAATATATTTTCCTTAATGAGAGTTATACAGAAGTAGAAACTTATTTTGTAAGTCTTCAAACCCAATCAAATTATGGTTGTGAAGCTGAGATAATAAAGGAAATTAACGTATTTCCAAGGCCTCTGTCCGATTTTGTTATTAATGTTACGCATGGATGTTCACCTCTGTGGGTTGAAATAGAAAACCTTTCAATCGGAGGAGAAGATTTTCACTGGAAACTCGGCAACACCACCAGCTATACTGCAGAAGAAGTTTTTCAACATGCTTTCAGGAATTTTGATGATAATCCGCAGGCATTCAGCATTGAACTTACAGCCATGAACGAATATGGTTGCAGCAGACAAAGTGCAAAACTGGTAAATGTATTTCCCGAGGTTGTTGCCGAATTTACCGCTGACAATCCACATCTTGCGGGTTGCAACCCGTTGCCATTGTCATTTGAAAACTTGTCTGAAAGAGCCCATGAATACCTTTGGACTTTTGGTGACGGAAGCCATTCAACAACCATGAATCCTTCAAAAGTTTATCATACACATAGCACACACGAGAGCTATTATGAGGTAATGCTCAGGTCTCAGTCAGTATATGGCTGTAAGGATAGTTTATTAAAACTGGTAAGGGTTTATCCTGAACCGGTTGCAGATTTGTTTGTAAGTCCACATACCCAGATTTATCCCAATACGGACGTATTGGTTGAAAACCTGAGTGCTCCGGGCAACTTCCAGTATCACTGGGATATGGGAGATGGAACAAGCTTTACCAAAGACGATAAGTCTCCTTTCGATTATACTTATGTTTGGTCAGGTGGAGATTATGCTACCAGACAATACACCGTAATTCTGAAAGCAGGAAATGAGTTTTGCAATGACTCGATAAGCCAGAATGTTGTCATACTTGCTCCTCATCCTGTTGTTGGTTTTGAGCCCGCCGAACAAGGATGCCCTCCATTAGAGGTGCAATTCAGGAATGAAACCCAGTATGGGCTTGAGTTTTTCTGGGATTTTGATGACGGAAATCATTCCCATGAAGAAAATCCCAGACATATATTTCATGATCCCGGCGAATATATAGTAAAACTTCTGGTAAGCGGAGAAGGGGGATTAGATTCGGCATATCAGACAATCACAGTTTTTGAGCCACCTGTTGCAAACTTCAGGGCGCGTCCTCCTTTGATTCAGCTCCCTTATGAATATGTGCAAATGGTCAATTTGTCAAGCCTGGGAGCCTATTTTGAATGGCATATGGGAGATGGACAGGTGTATTATGAATACGAGCCTGAACACCAGTATGAAAAACCCGGTTTGTATGATGTTACCCTTATCGTTGGCAGCGATACTGATCCGCAGTGTTTTGATGAAATTACCAAAGAAGGGGCTGTAACTGCCGAGCAGAATTGTAAAATCATATTTCCCAATGCGTTTACACCAAGCACCACAGGTCCAAATGGGGGTGCATATATTACCAACGATCCTGCTAATCATGTATTCTATCCTGTATATACGGGTATCAGCGAATATAAGCTTGAGATTTACAACCGTTGGGGAGAGTTTATTTTCCGCAGCGAGGACCTGGAGATTGGATGGGATGGCTATTTCAGGGGAAGACTATCACCAATGGATGTGTATGTGTGGAAAGTATGGGTAACATGTACTGATGGAACTGAAATAAAAGATGCCGGCGATGTAACTCTTTACAGGTAAGGAAGAAAAACAAATTACTAAAAATAGAATTGAGGAATTAATGAATTAAAATTTTACAAAATGAAAATAATAACGAGGAAATACAGTACAAAACACCGGTTGCTTAAGCTGGCACTGGGAGTACTTTTGTCTGTTACCTTGCTTCAGGTTAAGGGGCAGGCACCTCAGTTCTCTCAGTTCTATGCAGCGCCTCTGTATCTGGCTCCTTCATTTGCAGGAGCTACAGATGGCAGTCGGATTGTAATGAACTACCGCAACCAGTGGCCCCAGATACCAGGTGCTTTCGTAACATACGCTTTCTCTTTTGACCACTATTTCCATAAATATAACAGTGGGTTGGGAGTTCTTTTGTTCAGAGACCAGGCCGGTTCAGGCCGGTTGGCAACTACACATGGTGGGTTGGTTTACAGCTATAACTTTAAAGTACATCGCGACTGGACCTTACGTCCGGGCCTGCAGTTTCTTTATGCTCAGCGAACTGTAGATTTTCACAGGCATATTTTTGGAGACCAGTTAACTCTGGATGGAACATTACCCAATACAAACGTTCCCGAACCCTTAGAAAGGGTCGGATATTTTGATGCATCTTCGTCTTTACTTATTTATAACCCGGATACATGGGCCGGCTTTGCAGTGGATCATATGATGACACCCAACCAGTCAATGACCGGAGAAGAAAGCCGTATTCCACTAAAATTCTCGGCATTTGGCGGCTACAGGTTCTATTTTGGTGGCAGATATTCACAACAAACACCTGAAAGTATATCTATTGCTTTGCTCTATAAAAATCAGGGAAAATTCAACCAGATTGATGCAGGTGTTTATTGGTCAAAAGACCCTGTTTCGCTTGGATTGCTTTACAGAGGTATACCCCTTTTCAACAATACCATTCACGGGCTAATGAATAATGATGCACTTGTACTTAGTGGCGGTTTGCGTACACAAAATCTCAGGGTAGCATACAGCTATGATTTTACCGTTAGCCGTTTGATAAACTCTACAGGTGGTGCCCATGAGATATCATTGATATTCCAGTTTAACCAGGGTCCTCCCACCAAGAAACAAAGTTCTATCCCATGTCCTGACGGACAAGTACGCATGTGGTAATAACTCCTTTGTCCCGGATACAATTAATGATATGTTCTGAATCACGCGGTGAGTGCAAGTTC
>REDJ01000096.1 GCA_007693555.1 Bacteroidota bacterium | reverse complement strand
AGCAAGAGATTGACCGGTTGGTTTATGGGTTGTATGGGTTGACGGAGGAGGAGATAAAAATTGTGGAGGGCACAACCTAAGCCAGATTGGTGAATATGTAATTATCAACAGGCAGTACCTTTTGATTTGAATTAAATAGAGAACAACTATATTTCTTTGGAAATGCAAATAAAAAATGCTGACAAAATATGGCAAAAATAACAGTAAATAATATCGAAATCACTGTCATTGCTTTCAACGAAGCAGATTACATATCCCTTACAGATATGGTTAAAACCATAGAGAATGGGCTAACACTGATTGAAAAATGGTTGCGCAATAAAAATACCATTGAGTTTTTAGGAATTTGGGAAGAAATGTACAATCCCGATTTTAATTCCCCCGAATTCGAGGGAATTAAAAATCATGCCGGATTAAACAGGTTTGTGTTATCTGTAAAACAATGGGTAGAAAAAACAAACTCTAAGGGTATTTTGGCAAAAGCAGGAAGATATGGTGGCACCTATGCCCACAAAGACATTGCATTTGAGTTTGCATCATGGGTTTCGCCTCAGTTTAAGTTGTATTTACTGAAGGAGTTCCAGCGACTCAAAGAAGAAGAACAAAAGCAGCTAGGCTGGTCAGCCAAACGGGAACTGGCAAAAATCAATTACCATATCCACACCGACGCTATCAAAGAACATCTGATACCATCTGAAATTACACCACAGCAAGCATCTATGATTTATGCGAGTGAAGCTGATGTGCTCAATGTAGCATTGTTTGGCAAAACCGCAAAGCAATGGCGAGAAGAAAATCCGGAGATGAAAGGTAATATGCGGGATTATGCTCACATCAATGAATTGATTTGTCTTTCCAATCTGGAAAACATCAACGCCATGCTCATCAATGAAGGTTTCTCACAATCTGAGCGCCTGATAAAGTTGAACCAGATTGCCATCAAGCAAATGACCTTACTTCAGAATATTGGAAATAGGGACTTGTTGAAATAAAAACTATGCGAGAATGAAAAAAACATCCAAATCCATAAAAATCGCCCAGAAAACCATCTTTGCAGCATTGCAAATTCTTAAGGAATCTGGTGGTGAGTTAAGAGGCAAAGAAGTAGTAGACAAGATAAGAGAACGGCTTACGTTTGATGAGTACGAATCTCATATATACGAAAAAACAGGTTACGTAAGATGGGAAAGCATCATGCACTTCTATACCATTGACTGCATGAAAGCCGGTTACATGAGAAAACAAAAGGGTATCTGGTATATCACCGATGAAGGAGAGGAAGCGCTTAAACTGGGGCCTGAGAAACTCCTGGAAACCGCCACCCGGAAATACAGAGAATGGGACAAACAGAAAAAGCTGAAAGAAGCCAATGATGTCACCAGTGAAATTGATGGGGATAATGAAAGCACAGGGGCGCAACAGCAGGAGGCACTGATTGAACAATATGAAACGCGTGCTCTGGAAGGTATCCGGGAGTTTGTTGCTGACAAAAACCCTTATGAATTCCAGGATCTGGCTGCTGTTTTACTAAAAGCCATGGGTTATCACATTGCCCATATTGCACCCAAGGGGCGCGACGGTGGAATCGATATCATTGCCTACACCGACCCTTTGGGTGTAAAACCACCCCGAATCATCGTACAGGTAAAACACCGGCCTGAGTCCAATATTTCCTCCGATGAAATCCAACGTCTGGCAGGCACAATGAAAAGAGGAACTGATGTAGGTATTTTTGTTACTTCCGGCAGTTTCAGTAGCCAGGCTGTAATTGAAGCCCGCTCTACCGACAAACATATTGAGTTGATTGACTTCGAACGCTTCATCTCTCTCTGGCAGGAATACTATACACGTCTCAGCGATGAGGAAAAAAATATGCTACCCTTGCATCCGATTTACTTTTTGGGGAGGAATGGGTGATGGTAGATTATTGAACTAACTCTGGGAATAATTAATAATAAAAGAAAACCAAAAATTAAGAGAATTACTGCGGATAGCCAATGAAAAGAGACATCGACCTTGTAAGAAAAATCCTGCTGGAAATTGAAAAGAAGGAAGACCCTACGGGTTGGTTAATTCCTGAAATTGAAGGTTATTCAGAAGATGAGATAATCTATCACATTAAAGTTCTGGCAGAAGCAGACTTTTTAGATGCCAAAAATCTGGGTGGCAAGGGTGGGTTTGAATGGGCAGCGATTAACCTTACCTGGGAAGGTCATGAGTTTCTGGATGCTGCACGAAACGATACGATTTGGAAGAAAGCAAAAGATATAATTACAGGCAAAATGGGCACTGCTTCTTTTGATGTATTAAAAAGACTGCTGATAAAAACAGCTGCAACGCAACTGGGATTATAAACATATTTAAATCACACGCTTATGCCCATCCACCACCTCTTCAACCTCCTCGACGATTGGCGCACCTTACCAGCTTACCAGCTGGAGCGGCGGGCAGATATCTTTTTTGCTTTGTACCAGATGTGCTTTACTCCTAGCCATACAGGGAGGTAATTATTTGCATTGCAATTAATTGCACAATCAAAATCCTCTTTTTTACTACCTTTGCCCCATGTACTACCGCCGAAAAATACTACTTTCTTTATTGCAGGCTTCAGGTAATAAGCTTGATAAAATCAGTCTGCAGAAATTGTTGTTTTTATTTTCCAGGCAACAGGAGGTAAAATCCTACCACTTTGTACCTTATAAGTTTGGTTGTTTTTCCTTTCAGGCCAATGCGGATTTGCATACTATGACCAAATACAAACAGGTGGTTCCATCATTGAAATACTGGAAAAAAACTGACGAAATTAACTACCTGGACGAACTCAAGCCAAAAGACAAAAGAGCAATACAGTTCATCGTTAAAGAATATGGTTCCTTAACCAAAGATGAACTGATTACACTTACTTACAGGCAATATCCCTTTTATGCCATCAATAGTCAAATTGCAAATAGCATCCTTACAACGGATGAAATAAAAAAGATAGAAAAACAACGGCCGGATAAATCCACAGAAACCTTATTCACCATTGGCTATGAAGGCTTATCTCTTGAACAATATTTAAACAAACTGATTATAAACGGGGTAACCCTATTATGCGATGTGCGGAAAAATCCGCTAAGCATGAAATATGGTTTTAGTAAAAATCAATTAAAAAATGCATGTGAAGGTGTGGGAATAACTTACATTCATATTCCTGAAGTAGGCATCGAATCTGATAAAAGACAGCAGTTGAATACCCAGTCAGATTATGATCAACTTTTTACCAATTACAAATCGCAAACTTTAAAAAATGCAGACATTCATAAAAAGGAAATCCTGAATCTGCTAAAAACCAAAAAACGTATTGCCCTCACATGTTTCGAAGCCAACATCCATCAATGCCATAGAAAACATCTGGCAGAATCCATTGCCAAAATGCAGGAATATACTTGTGAACTAAAACATATCTGATGGCAAAAACGAAGGTACTGATTACAGTTAAGACTTATCCGGCCATCTCTAAAAAACATGAAGAGTTGGTATGTACGGCAGGTTTTCTGGAAGATGGTTCCTGGGTTCGGATTTATCCGGTTCAATTCCGAAAAAAAGCCTACAATGAACAGTATGCGAAATATGATTGGATTGAAGTTGATTTAAAAAAGTCCAATGACTTCAGGCCTGAAAGCTACAGTCCGATTTCGCATGATACACAGATTGTAAAAATTGGAGAAATTAAACCAGATGGTGACACCTGGGAAGAGCGGCGTAAAATTGTTTTAAAAAATGTGCATACCAATCTGACCCAACTAATTGCCGAAGCAAAAGACAGACAAAAATGCACTTCCTTAGCAGTATTTAAACCATCCGAAATAATTGATTTTACATACGAGGCAGAAAAAGTTCGGGAATGGCCGGCAGACAAACTGGCTCAATTCCAACAATTGAATCTGTTCGAGCCAGAAAAGAACAATGAATTTAAGGTAGTACGAAAGCTTCCTTACAAGTTTAGCTTCAAATTTAAAGATGATGAAGGTAGAGAAAGTACACTCATGATTGAGGATTGGGAAACCGGACAGCTATTTTGGAATTGCCTGAAACGTCATGATGGAAATGAAAAAAAGGCTTGTGAAGATGTTAAGAAGAAGTATTTTGACGATTTTGCCAAAACCAAAGATTTGCATTTCTTTTTAGGTACAACCAAGTTGCATCATTTCAAGTCCCCAAACCCCTTTTTGATTATTGGTACTTTTCATCCTAAGCCAATAACCCAGTTTAAGCTTTTTTAAAGAAAGTTTAAAATGATTTAAACCATTGACTATAAGTCCTTTGGGCTAATCAGGTTTGGTTTCATCACTATCATTAACAACCCAACCGGGTTCTTCTTTTGCACGCTTAACATCCGAATTATAGCTTTTGGTAATGCCTGTAGCAGAACTCCCTTTTTCATTCAGTTTTTCCTCTTTATCCAGCAACAGTATCTTTTCAATATCTTCAAGTTTCAGCAAAGGTACCTTATCAATCATAAGACTCAATTCAATAAACTTACTGAGCTTATGATCGAAATCACCGTTTAATACCTGCGAAATATAACCTTTGCTTACACCCAGCTTTTGCGCAAAATCGCTTTTGGTCATCTTGTTTTCCTTCAGGTATTCCTCTACTTGTTGATATAGCATGGCCTGTAATCTGGCAAGCCAATATTCCTTGCTTCTGATTAATTCTTCGCGTGTTATCATTTTTCTAAGCTCTGCAAATATTGTTTCTTTATAGATCGAAACTTTACAATATCCTTTTTCTGACTGTTTTTAAATCCCCAGTAAGCAACTAACTTTCCGGTTTTCTTAATATGAAATGCATACGCTCTTAAGTTTTTCGATTTAAATTCATATTCTTTTACAGTCTCTTTGGCAAGTGTAATATCTTTAAATCTTTTTTCCGGCAAACTTTGAAGGTTGGCAACCAAATCCATGTAAGAAAGTATTGTTTTTAGTTCGGAATTATACTGTTGATTGCCTTTAATTTTATCACAAAAATCTTCATACTGACTTTTCCCATCAATAATAATTTCGAAAAACTCCTGTTTTCCGATAATGGCTTCTATTTTCTTTAACGCAAATATAGGCATAAGGTTTAGCTTGAACTAAACATTGAGATATTTTTTTGAATTTTTTATATTCAACACTATACAAAAATAAGGCATTCAGTCAATTGGATTTTCAATTAATTATCCACAAAAGTGAAAAGTTCTTAACGCACAAGTAATTTAATAATCATTCAAAATTGATTTTAAGAGCAACTTACCCGAAGTGCTATATATAACTTTGAACAAGGACAACAAAGACAACGTAATCTCCTTCGACAACATCATTTCCATACTTTCAGAAACAGACGACCCCATAGCAGCCCGGTTTGCCGTTTCGCTGGAGAAGTGGAAGGGGGCTGTGAATCTTAAATAAACAAAGTCAACAGCCATAAAAATCAGTATTAAACTTCATCTTATCCTTTTTAATTACTATATTTGTAAATTACTTACAAATAATAACCCTAATATGGTTTTAGAAATCAAAATAAGTAACTTTTTCTCCATCAAAGAAGAAGTTACGTTGGATTTTCGGGCAGCATCCATAAAATCGGCCAATGCCAGGGCTTTGTCGGATAACCTTTTTGAATTTGATAAAAGTGAAGTACTGAAAACGCTGGCCATTTACGGAGCCAATGCCTCAGGAAAAAGCAATATCATCAAGGCCATTCGGTTTTGTCATGCCATGGTATTTGAATCGCACCTGCATAATGAGAATACGGTGTTTCGTTTCAAATCCTTCAAGTTTGATGGCTGGGAAAACAAACCCAGCTCCTACTTTATCCGTTTTGTGAGCAAGGGCATCGAATATGAATATGCATTCTCCCTCAACCGGAACAAAATCATAACAGAAAGTCTGCACTATTACCCCAAAGGGAGAATCACCAAAATATTCACCCGTGACGAACGCCTGGGCAAAACAAAAAAAGAGAAATACTCATTTGGAGAGCAAATACGCCGCCCCATGGATGTGGCCGAAAACACCTCTGATAAAACGCTGTATATCTCACGGGCCAGCCAGATGGACAGGGATATTGCCAAGGAAATTTTCAATTACTTTCACCGCACCTTTATTCTGCAATACATTGGTTACAGCAGTGCCAATATTGAATACCTTACCAGCACCAACAGAAAGCAAATAGTTGAAGCCCTGAAAATTGCCGACAGCGACATTGTCAATGTAAGCATTAAGGTTTTGAAAAGACCTGCCAAAAACATTAATGCCGACCTGGATAATCTGACCCTCACGGTGGAAGATGTGGTAAGAGACCATTTGCAAATCAAAACCTACCACAAAGCTGCACCCAATGTACCCTTTGATTTTCTATCCGAGGAATCGCAGGGCACCATTAAATTGTTTTTTATTATGCTCACCATCCTGGATGTGGTTAAAAACAATAAAGTGCTCCTGATTGACGAAATAGAGGACAGCTTGCATCCACGCATCATTGAGTATCTTTTCAACCTGTTCCGCTCAGGCGATAAGGCCCAACTGCTATGCACCACTCACAATACCCGGTTCCTGGATTTGAAAAAGTTTCGCAAGGACCAGATATACTTTGCCAACAAAGGGACCAATGGTGCCACTGACCTTTACTCTCTCTATGATTACAGTGATTTTCGCGACACCATGGATCTTGAAAAAGCCTACCTGCAGGGCAGGTTTGATGCTGTGCCTTTTGTGGTAGACACCCGTAAACAACTAAAAACCTTGATTTATGGGGAGTAAAAGAGCAGCGCCAAAGGGAAAAAAGATTAAGCCCACATTTTGGGTTTTCTGTGAGGGTGAAACGGAAGCGGCCTACATTGCAATGCTTAGGTCGCAATATCGTATCCCTATCGAAATCACAACAAAAGTAGCAGGTAACAGCATTACCGAAAAATATATCACTAAATGCAAGCAAGGCAGATTTACACACAAAAAAGATAAGGACTTCCTGGTTTATGACGCTGATGTGATCGAATTTCTGCAGAGACTGCATTCCATCAAAGGTGCGAAACTTATTGCATCCAATCCGTGTATTGAACTTTGGTTTCTGCTGCATTATAAAAACCAGACAACCTTCATCAATGGGAAAGATTACATAAAAGAAATTGAAAACCGGAATCGAACCCCCTATCAAAAGGGTGTAATAGATCCCCGGTTGGCCGAAAAGCTCAAAACAAATCAGAATAAAGCCTGCGAGCGAGCCAGAAAACTAACTTTGTTTAAAAATCCGTCTACCGGTATGTATGAGATGATAGATGAATTGGAGGCTCTAACTACAACAAAGTGGGCATAAAGTTCTTCCTACTCCGAACCTTCCATCATCCTCCTCAACGAATGCCGGATACCGGGACTCAGTGTTTCGGTGTAATGCTCCTGCAGCAGGAATTTAAGTT
>REDJ01000077.1 GCA_007693555.1 Bacteroidota bacterium | reverse complement strand
ACCAGATTTCTTCCGGCTATTACGCGGTTAAACATAAATGCCTGGATAATCATAAAGGCAAAACTCAGAAAAACGCTCCAAAACCTGTATTCATTAAAAAACAGCCCAATCCAGATATATAAAGGTGCGGCATTTTCTTCAATGAGACTTACGGAATTGAAAGTTAGAAAAGCATCTATCCAAAGGAAAACGGCTATCAGTAATAGCACTACAAATAAAAAGGGTTGATTTGTTTTGAATTTTCCAATGAGCATATGCTGATTATTTTAGGAGGTCCTTTCCTATATCCGTTCTGAAAAACTTGTGGGCAAAATCAATTTTATGGGTAATTGAGAGGCTCATTTCGATAGCTTTTCGCATATCATTATGCAAAGAAGTTACTGCTATTACCCTGCCCCCTGATGTTATTGTTTTTCCATCTTTTTCCTTTGCACCGGCATAAAACAATAAGCTATCATGCGGACTATCAAGACCGGAAATTTCAAACCCTTTCTCATAGGATTCAGGATAACCACCGGAAACCAGCATAACCGTTACAGCAAACTGCGGGCACAATTCAATTACATATTCATTAAGGGTACCCAGGGCCATATGCTGCATCATATTCACCAAATCGGAATTGATGCGTGGAATAACCACTTCTGCCTCAGGGTCTCCCATTCTTACATTGTATTCAATTACAAAAGGATCGCCATTTACATTCATAAGTCCGAAGAAAATAAAACCTTTGTAGTCAATATTTTCTTTCATCAAACCATCCATGGTGGGCTGTATAATTCCGGACTTTACTTTCTCAATAAATTCTGTATCGGCAAACGGAACAGGAGAAACAGCCCCCATACCACCGGTATTTGGACCCGTATCACCCTCACCAATACGTTTGTAATCTTTTGCCTCAGGCAGCAGCACCCAGTTTTTTCCATCGGTGGCAACAAAAACTGAAATCTCTATTCCATCCAAAAACTCCTCTATAACTACTTTTTCCGATGCTTTGCCAAATGCCTTATTTTTCAGCATTTGCTTGAGTGTATCGATAGCCCCGTCAAGAGAGTTTACAATCACCACCCCTTTGCCTGCTGCAAGTCCATCTGCCTTAAGAACATAAGGTGGTTTTAAAGTTTCCAGAAAATCAACACCCTCCTCGTAGGTTTCAGTGGTAAAACTTCTATATGCTGCTGTGGGAATGTCATATTTTTTCATGAACTCTTTGGCGAATTCTTTGCTTCCCTCCAACTGTGCACCGATCTTGCCCGGGCCAATTATTAGCACATTTTTGGTCTCAGGTTTTTGCTTCAGAAAATCGGTTATGCCATTAACGAGCGGATCTTCAGGCCCCACCACAACCATATGTATATTATTTTCCACAACAAACCCGGCTACCGCATCAAAATCGTTGATATTTAATTGCACATTGGTGCCGCAAAGCTGAGTGCCTGCATTGCCGGGAGCGATAAATAATCTGCTGCAGAGCGGGCTTTGCTCAATCTTCCACGCCAAAGCATGCTCCCGCCCACCCGAACCTAAGAGAAGTATGTTCATGAGAAACAGAGGGATTTGTTAAAACAGGCCAAAAATACAAAAAATGTGGCGAGGATTTAATGGTAAAGTTTATTTGTTTTTAAAAGCCAGAAAAGGAGTTCACTTATCACTCATAAATTTCATAAACTTCTCAACTTCTCAACCTATCAACATCCCCCTCGCCCCCTTAAAAGAGGGAATTGGCCGGCGTAAACTTTTCAACCCATTAACTTATCAACCTATAAACTTATTCCCGAATCGCTATCGCTCTCGGGACTTCCGCTTCGCTTCAGCAACCTATCACCCGTCATCCGTCACCCGTCACCCGTCACCCATTACCCTTCACCGATTACTGATCACCGATTTCTCTCCGGCAAATATTTCCAGTACCTGCGTGGCATCAGACGTGTCATTTGCTTTTTATTTTCACGCAGCTGAATATTGATAGAGTTGTAATATTGTTGCCATAGGTGCAAATAATCATCTTCATGCGAACCCTTTGCTTTTTCAGACAATCTGCCGGTATTCAGGTCAAGAGCCGGGTATTCAATAAAAACTTCACTTACACTTTCAGTGTCATAGTAAATACCGTATTTCCTCCGGGTATCATATATTACCCAAGGCTGGCCGCTATATCTGTTTTTAAAATGAGGAACAAGCAGTGGAATAATATCATGGTCGGGTTCAATGGGCGCAAACCAGATATTGTCAGCTGTTTGCTGAAAGCGCACAAATCCATGAAACCGATGCACCTCCTTTTTTACTTTGCGGGCAGTTTGCACCACCTGGTAAACATCTTCATCAAGCATGTTCTGGTAAAAATCTTTTTGTGGAAACGTAAAAACCTTTTTTAAATATCGCCATAGCAATACCTCGATACCGGGCAGCTCTGACATAAACGCCACACTAATCAATCTTGCATTTTTCAACGATGACTTATTGACCAAACCCTTCCATACTCGTTCGGCCTTTGCTGTATGGGTTTCCACTTCAATGACTTCTGAAAACAAATCCTGTGAAACATTAGCAGGTTTTGCAATTTCTTTTGGCTCTGTTTTATTTTCAAAAGCATAAAAAACCAGGCTCAGAAAACCATCAAAAGTACCGTCATATTGAAGCCGTATTTCAAACATGAAAAATTCTCTTTCTATTTATTCGAATAAACTCAACTGAACTCCTATGTTTTCATTGGATTTTACAAGCTTTCGTTTTACCTGCTCCGGCTGAAGTTTATAACCCTTTTCCGGTAACTCCCGGCATAAAATGAAATACTTTGCGCGGTTTAAAGCAACGCCCATACGCCTGAGGTGTAAAAAAGAAATTTTTCCCCACTTGCGATTGGCAACAATAAGCCTGGCACTTCGCACTCCAATGCCGGGTATTCTTAAAATCATCTCATAGGGAGCGTAGTTCAGATCCACAGGAAAAAAATGAGGATTTCGCAAAGCCCAGGCCAGCTTGGGGTCCATATTCATATCCAGAGTATCGTGCCGGTCATCCAGTATCTCATCATATCCGAACTGGTAAAAACGCATAAGCCAGTCTGCCTGGTAAAGGCGGTTTTCTCTTACCAACGGAGGTCTCTGCAAAACAGGAAGCCGGGAATCACTTGTGTTAACCGGCACATAACCAGAATAGTAAACCCTTTTGAGATTTTTCCCGTTATAAAGTTCAGAGGCCAGTTTCAATATATCAAAATCTCGCTCAGGACTGGCACCAACTATCAATTGTGTGCTTTGGCCTGCAGGAACAAATCGTGGGGCTTTCCGGTATTTTTTTCGCTCCTCTTTGTTGCTGATGATTCTGTTGGCAATCTGGCTCATGGGGTTCAAAACACTGGGAAAGTCTTTTTCCGGAGCCAGCAGTTTCAGATTTCCTTCCGAAGGTATCTCAATATTTACACTTAGGCGGTCAGCATAAAGACCCGCCTCCTCAATTAAATCCTGGCTGGCTCCGGGAATGGCCTTCATGTGAATGTAGCCATTAAACTGATGCTCCTGACGAAGAGAACGTGCAACGGCAATAAGCCTTTCCATGGTAAAATCAGGACTTACCATCACTCCTGAACTTAAAAACAAACCTTCTATGTAATTGCGCCTGTAAAAACTTACGGTAAGATCAACCAATTCCTCTACCTTAAAGGCTGCACGTGGAATATCATTGGTCTTGCGGTTTACACAATACGCGCAATCATAGATACAAATATTGGAAAATAATATTTTTAAAAGCGAGATACATCTGCCGTCCTCAGTAAAGGAGTGACAAATACCGCAGGAAGCTGCATTGCCCAAGCCCCCTTTTTGATTGCTGCGTGAACTGCCACTGGAAGAACAGGATACATCATATTTGGCAGCATCTGCAAGGATTTCTATCTTTTTCAGCAACTTTTCTTTCACTGTACTGGAGTTATCGGATATTTTGATTGTATGACAAACAAAACTTTGCCAACAATGTAATCAAAAAGCATCATATGCTCTGTTAAATCAAGAGAAAAATTGCGTTTTATTTCATTGTAGTCCAATTAAAGTTAATAAACAATCAACAGATTCTTCGTTCCACTACGTTTCACTCAGAATGACAAGCAGTTAATATGAGATAGATGAGAGTGGAGAGGGATTGGTTGGGGCTTTGCCCCAACCAATCCCTCTCCCCAGTTTCGACACGAAAAACCTGTCATACTGAGCAAAGCGAAGTATCTGGTTAAATTTACCAGACACTTCTGTTTCTATTTTTATTAGCTTTGTAACCCACCTAAAACCTTTAACCATGAAAAAACTCAACACATTGTTACTGATTATGGCAATTCTTACATTAACAGCCTGCGGACCCCGCACAGAGCCTGCTGAAGAGGTTCATTCTCCTGAAATAGCAGCAGATTTGTTTACCTTTCAGCATGATTCTTATACCGCTTTTTTCAACAACCTGAGAACACTTTGCGAACAATCATTTGAGGGAAAACAAATATACATGCAGGAAGGTCGCGAAAGCTGGGAGGATAAAAGAATGGTTATGCATGTGACAGTTTGCGAAGATTATGTAATTCACATTCCCTTTCATCTAAATGAAGACCGCTCACGCACCTGGATGTTTTTTAATGAGAATGGAAACTTAAGGTTTCGTCATGACCACCGTCATGAAGACGGAACCCCGGAAGAAGTAACCATGTATGGAGGTTATGCCGAGCCCGAAAGAGGAACTGCATACAAACAAATTTTTCCTGCCGATGATTATACAATTGAATTAATTCCCATATCGGTAGACAGCGAATGGGTTGTAGAATTCAAAGACGATATGAGTATTTTCAGTTATCAGCTGCATCATGAAGGAGAATTGCTTTTTGAAGCACAATTCGATTTGACACAACCTTTATAAAAAACTGTCATATCCCTGCACGCAAACCAAGGGTAAAATGAACCGGCAAACCAGGATAGTAGTATCTTGGGAGGGTATTGCCAAATGAAGGTGCATTCACAAGAATCATCGATGCATACTCTGTATTGAAAAGATTGTTAACCCTGAAGAATACATCCAGTGTTCTCAGGAAATCAAACTCCTTTTTATATCCAAGGGTAATATCCATAAGATAATAGGGGTCAGTAAACCGGGTATTGGCATCATTCATTGTCATGCTTCCCACATACCTTAAACCGCCCATGGCATATATCCCAAATCCCAGTTCTGCATAAACTCCGGAAAAGAAGATATTTTCAGGTACACCGGGAATCTGGTTTCCGGAGTAATCATTTTCTCTGTCTACAAAATCAGTAAAATAAAAGTGGTTAAGAGTGTAATTGGTTCTTATTGAAAACTCCGATATTTCAAATCCTTTTGCAAAAAAATTCTGTTTTACAACCCAGTGCAACTCGGCCTCAATCCCTCTGTGTAATGATTCACCTGCATTGCGGCCTACCCAATCGTCTTCAGCTACTCTTTCGGCTACCAGTAAATCCTGAACCTGCATGCGATATAGACTTACATCATAAAAAAGACGATTGCCTGACAGATTTCCTCTGAAGCCCAATTCAAGATTCCAGCTTTTCTCAGGACGAATATCAGGATTGATAAAACCTTCAGGTGTGAGTGTTTCAGCCAGGGAAGGCGGCGAAAAGCCGTGACTAAGCGTCAGGAATACGGAGTTACGCTTGTAATAAAGATATCCGGCACTAATGCGGGGAGAAATGATAAAACCATAATCATATGTGCCGGAAAGATTTTGAGCCCCTTCATTGAACAAATCGGTATAATCTCTTTGTGTAAAATTAAGATTTACACCTGCTGACAGATTGAGTCGATTGTAGTTTGCATCGGATTGCACAAAAACATTATAGGTAGAAACCCACTCTTTATTGTCGCTGAACTGAGCGCCCTGTATCCCTTCTCCATCAATATTTTCATGATTGCTGTAAAGATAATTTTCAACAAACACCTCACCTCCCGCAATGAATTCCATGTTGACAGAATTTATTTCCCAGCCTCTGTTGGCTTTAAATCTTGAGCCCAGGGTAAATCTTTCTTCATAAAACACATCAAATGGGCGCATTTCCTTCTCATCATGCCAAATGGTAAAAACACTCAGGTCAGCAGAAAATCCGGGCAGAAAGTTACGCGAAGCAGTAATCCCTCCCAGCAGACGACGTGCATCTTCATAACCCCTGGTTTTCAGCCAGTTGGTAGCAGCTGACTGAGGATCATTTGCAAATGTGATACTGTCAATGGAGCTTGGTATATGAGATTTTAAGTCGGAGAAAGCGAATAATGTGGTAAAACTGGTGTTTCCTAAGCCTTCAAACTGGCTTACCGAAGTAATTGCATCGCGTCGGAATTCATTGTTTTCCCTGTATCCTTCACTCTGTGTATGACTGTAAACTATGCTGGTGGCAAAATTATCAAGCGCAAGATCTGCTGCTACGGAGTTTCTGAACATTCCGAAAGAACCTGCCTGGGTTGTGTTTCTAATAGCGGTTTGTCTGCCGGCAGGGCGTCGGGCAGTCATTGTTATTGTGCCACCCAACCCTGCACCATAAACACTTGTTGCAGGACCTTTTATGATTTCCATACTTTCTATTACTGCAGGGTCAATATCTTGTATGAAAGTAACCCCGGAGGTATTGGTAAGGGGAATATTATTGAAATATGCACGGATTTTTCCGGTGGCATAGGGCACACGGGCTCCTATTCCTCTTATGGTAACCCTGCTGGTATTTGTAGCTCCTGAATGTGCAAAAATACCCGGGGCATAGTTCAATACCGGAAAAAGATTGTATGTGGGTTTTTCTCTTTCTATGATAAGATTACCCAAATAAGTGAGAGAACCAGGTATTTCAATCAATGCCTGGGACCTGTTAAATGCCGATACTACAACTTCATCAAGTTGAACTATCAAGGAATCTGGGATAGTATCTGAGTATTCCGTTGATACTCCATCGTAAATACTTTCTGCAAAAGTATTTTTAATAGCGGGTTGAAAAAAAACAAAAAGCCCGAGAATAAACAAACGAATATGATAAATTTTTGATTTCATTACTTACGGAAACAGATTTCTTGCTGTGCTGGTTCAATTTCAAAAATGAAAGAACATTAAAAATCTAAACCCCTGCTGATAATGAACAAAAAACAATTTCTGTTGAGCTATTACTTAAAATAGTTTCAAATAAAATCAGGGAGAGTTTGCATAAAAACAATACGAATTTCTTGCTTAATAAATTTCTGTATTGTATTTTTAAAATTGATTCATTGCAATCCATACGATAAAACTCCAACTATTATTAACCAAAATCCAACACGATGAAAAAAATCTACTATTACATGCTTGCACTTTCCCTGTTTCTGCCGACTATAATGCTGGCGCAGACTTCAGGAAATCCTGAGTATCCAGAAAACAGTCCTGAGTATCTGGAATCAACCGGAAAATCATCTTTGGAAGTCAATCAGACTGCGATTGCTGGTTCTCGAGGAAATTTCTCCCCAAAAGATATTCCGCAGGAAGGAATATTACTTGTGCCTAACAGTGGAGACAATACCATTATGGCATTGAACCCGGAAACCGGAGAACTAATTGATGTCGAATTTTTTCCTCCGGATGATGAAAACCTTTCCACACCCATTGAAATTTTATTCAACGGGCAAACTTTTTTTATTTCTGACCAGTTGAAGAAACTTATTCAGGAATATGACCAGGAAGGAAATTTTCTTGGGACATTTGCTCCTATAGGTGGTGAAAATCAGGATATTTTACACAATATAAGAGGCATTCATCTCAGAGAAAACGGAAATCTTCTGGTCACAGTGGCTGGTGGAGCCAATTCTAATTCGGTTGCTGAATTTGACAGTGACGGAGAATATCTGGGTAATTTTATTGCAAACGGAGCCGGCGGGCTGAATGGCCCATGGGATATTCTATACCGTCCCGACTTTGATGACTACCTTGTAAGTGCCAATGGTTCCTCAGGCATCCACCGCTATGACTCAGAAGGTGAATTTATAGATATGTTTGTATCCGGTCTTTCCTTCCCCGAGCAAATGCAATTACTTGAAAACGGAAACATTCTTGTTGCAAATTTCTCCGGCTCTCCGGGATTGTATGAATATGACAGCGAGGGTAACCAGGTAGGTTTCTACAATATAGTAACCGGTTTAAGAGGGGTGCATGAGCTTCCTGATGGCAATATCCTGGTAACAAACAACTCCGGTGTGTATAAAATAAACAGGCAGAATCAGAACCTTGGTCAGATGGTAGCAGGCAATGCTCGTTTTATTTCACTCGTATTGCCCTTTGACGGTTTACAGGTAAGCCTTGGGGATGACTTCAATATCATGACAGGCAATGATGCTCAATTGGGAGATAATCTTGAAGTTATCGGTGGTGAAGCACCATACTCGTATGCATGGACTTTAGATGATAGCGAATGGACCAGTGATTTGGAAAATCCAACATATAGCTTCACAGAAGAAGGGCTTCATGTGTTTCGCCTGGTTGTAAGTGATAGTGAAGAATTAACCGGATCAGCAAAACTTGAAGTTTTTGTATATCCTGAACTCATTGCAGATGCAGGTGATGATTTGTTTGTGAAAGTAAATAATACAATAACCCTGGGGGCAGAGGTTGTTTCGGATGGAGGTATGGAGCCGCATAGCTACCTCTGGAGTCTGCAAGATTCGGACTGGACGAGCCAGGAATCTCGTCCGGCGGTAAGTTTTGAAAATAAGGGAGATTATAATTTTACACTAACTGTTACTGATACTGAGAACAATACAGCTGAAGATAATATGCTGCTTACAGTTTATGAACAACTGCAGGCAAATGCAGGCGCGAACCAAACCGTAGAAGCAAATGAGGAGTTTACTTTGGGGGGCGATCCTTCAGCTGTTGATGGTGTTGGACCCTATACTTACCTTTGGTTACTTGGTGGCGGAGAATGGACAAGTGATCAGGCAAATCCTTTATTAAGTCTTCCCAATCCTGGTAATTATTTATTTACACTGAGAGTAACTGACGCATTACAAACCACAGCATTCGACCAGGTTACCATAACCGTAACAGAACCTACTTTTGTAAATGAAACTGAATTGAACCACATAAAAGTATTCCCCAATCCTGCTTCAAGCTATGTAAGAATTGAACTGCCAACAGGTTTTTCCGACGAAATAATAGTTTATAATCTAAATGGCAGCGAAATTTTCAGGAGCAAACAAACAGGCAGATTTTTTGAGCTTAAAACTGAAAACTGGCCTGTAGGAACTTACATCATAAAAGCCGGAAAACTTGAGCAAAAGTTTTTACTGATAAGATAGAAATATCTTCAAAAAACGGACTGTTTTTAATTTGTTAGAATAATTGATAAAATGTCCGGCTAAATTAAAACCCCGGAAATCAGAAAAACAGGTTTCCGGGGTTTTGTATTCTCGTTTTATGTTTACTTTCGCTCGAATTCAACAATATATAAATAGCCATGGCAAATTAAGGAAACAATAAGGCAAGAGTTTCTAACTTTATTACTGATGAGGCTGCAGAAATATTATGTAAAACCAATTCAAAACAGGTAAGTAAGACGAATTATCTTCTGAACTTATCTGCTTCTTCAATTACCGAGAAGAATTGATTTACAGAAGCTACATCCGAGGAGAGAGCATCTTTAAGACTGCCTTCAAAAGCTACATTCCCGTTTTCAAGGTAAACAATCCTGTCTGCTATTCTCATAATACTTGTAACTTCATGCGTGACCATAATCACTGAAATTCCAAGTTGATTTTTCAGATTGACAATCAGTTCATCGAGTGATGCCAGTGAGATTGGGTCAAGACCGGCACCCGGTTCATCACAAAAAAGTAATGGAGGGTCCATTACAATGGCTCTTGCCAGGGCAGCGCGCTTTAACATGCCTCCACTCAACTCAGCAGGAAAAAAATGATATGCATGCTGCAGATTCACCAAACCCAGCTTCATGTATACAATTTCCTCAATCAGGCTCTCAGAAAGATAAGTGTGTTGCTTAAGGGGAAGCGCTATATTTTCACCTACTGTCATTGAATTGAGCAAACCTCCGCTTTGATAAAATACACCCATTTGGAGATAGAGATTCAGTTGCTCCTTTTCTGTAAGTGCAGAAATATTTTTCCCGAGAATTTCTATACTCCCCTTCCGGACAGATAAAAGTCCCAGCAAATGCCTGAAAATGGTTGATTTTCCGGAACCACTCGCACCCAAAATGACTGTTATTTCTCCTTTGTATACAGAAAAGTTAATATCTGATAATACAACAAGATCACCAAAAGATGCTCCCAGACCTGAAACTCTGATAACTTTATCCTTTTCCATGCAAAATCAATTAATAAAACAGTAAACCCAGCATGCTGTCTGCCAGAATAACCAAAGAAATTGCAACTACAACTGCTGTAGTTGTTGCTTTACCTACTCCCTCTGCTCCCCTGACTACACTGAAACCATAAAAGCTTCCTGTAAGTACTATCAATGCTGCATATACCTGACTTTTTACAAATGCTGTTAAAAGGTCTTTATTTCGCATAACTTCACCCATGCGATTGATAAAAATTTCCGGTGTAATATCCAGATAGTAATATGCTGCAACGCCCCCGCCAAATATACCAGAAACATTTGCAAGCACAATCAGGAAGGGCATTGTTATAAGGCAGGCATACAATTTTGGCACAACAACAAAACGGATTGGATTTAACCCCATGGTTTTCAGAGCATCCAGTTCAGCTGTCACTTTCATGGTGGCAATTTCTGCAGCGATGGAGGAGCCACTGCGTCCGGCAACCAGAATAGCGGTAATAAGCGGCCCCATCTGGCTCATCATGGCAATTACTGTGAGGTCTACAATAAAAATGTTTGCACCGAAAATCCGCAGTTGATATGAGGATTGCAGGGCCAGTACCA
This sequence comes from Bacteroidota bacterium, assembly GCA_007693555.1. Taxonomy (GTDB): domain Bacteria; phylum Bacteroidota; class Bacteroidia; order Bacteroidales; family UBA7960; genus SKVR01. Next base: position 19,026 of record REDJ01000077.1, on the reverse strand, counting down.
AACCAATAACAAATGACATAAAAACCACAATGAGAGCGGCATTTGCCCCAATGAGAACCGCCTGGTTGGTTATTTCACCTTTTCTCCGGGTGCGCTTGCGAAACAAATCTGTAAATGCCCAGAAAAACATATCAGCCGCCAGCAGGATAAAACCCATTACATACTCTCTGAAGAAATTAAAAACTGTCTCGCCGGTTCTTTCGAAAATATTCTTAGATCGCGGAATGGGCTCTTTCTCTATACTTCCTGGTGAAAATAGTTCAAGTTTTTGTAAAATATGTTCTGTTCCTCCTTCAAAACGGGAACTGATTCCCGATTTTTTTAGTTCATTTTTTAAATGATAAAGTGCCATAACACCTGCACTGTCAATATTTTCCAGCTCATTTAAATTTAAAACTACTTCTTTTGTTTTAAAGGATTTTATTTCTTTTGGGAGTTTGCGTGTTAAGGGAATAGTTTGAGGCAACAGCAAAGAACCGGATAAATAAAGTGTATTATGCTCAAAATGATAAAAAATATCTTTTTCGAGAAAAGCTTTTTTAATCCCGGTTGATTTTTCCTTCATAACAGCCAAAGGTTTTCAGTAGTTATTCATGAGTGAAATCATGAATAATCATACCTGCAAAATAATGAAGTTCTTCGTAAAAAATATCATTGATGGCACCGGTAAAAAGATTAAGATTTCTTTTTTCCAGCAATCTGGTTCTATCGGCTGAATGCTGAACTATCAGCACTTCACCCTGTTCCATTATCAGCCGAAACTCAATTTGCAAGCGCGCATAATAATCCCGTCCTTCTACAAGCACCTCCAGATTATTGATACGAGTAACCAATCTGTAATCAGGCCTCAGCGACCAGAACCTCACATTTACATTTCTGAATAATCCTTTTTGATTAAAATAATCATGAACAAATCTGGTAAAGCTCTCTTTTGGCCTCACGGCCCACTCATGATTACTGAAATACCTGATTTCATGATCATTTTCTCTTACAGCAATCTGATGTGTTGCAAATACCGGATGAATATCAACAGTAGATATTTCCAATGAATAAGGCAATAATAAAGGTTGAGAATCTTTTGCTCTTTCCCCTGGAAACTCAATTACATAATAGGTTTTAGCCACGGGTTTACTGCTGCGACAAGAAGGCAGAAAAACCAATAAAATCAGCATGATTTTCAGGAGATATTTCATAGCAATTATGTTTTTAAAAGACAGGTTTTTTATTGAAGTTTTCTGTCAGGGATGTCTCTTGCTCTTGGACCCCTTATTAGCAAAGACGGATCGTTGCTTATTCTTCGGGAGGTTTCACTTAGGTTTTCCAACGTATGTCTTAATAAAGTAAGATTATCCGACAAATCTTTGGAGCCTTCTTCAAGGTCTGCATCAAGCCTGATGAGTAAACTCTGTGTTTGTGCTGCCGTAAGTGCAAGATTTTCAATAAGTTCACTCAATTTTGCTTCCCTAAGGGTAATGGAAACATCTCTCAGATTGCCCAGCACCTCACCTATCTCCTCTCCCTGCATAATTAGGTTAAATCTGGCTATTGCTGCCTGAAGTTCAGCAGCAGTGGTATCCAATTGTGCTGTTATTGCCGAAGTTTGCCCAAAAGTATTACGCATATCTTCACGGTTTTCTTCAATCACATCTGTTAAAAGCGCAAAAGAAAGACTTGCGTTTTCTGATAAAATACTGACCTGTTCTACGGCTTGTGATACTTTATCAAGGTTCTCGGGTTGAGTAAAATTCAGGATATTGTTAAGAACCTCTTCCACCTTGAATGCAATTACCTCAGCCCTTCCGCTGATGTCGTCAACAAAAGAAATTCCTTGCCTTATAAACTGCTCCTCTTCTAAAAAATCTGCCTCTGTACTACCACCCCTTATTTCAATGGTTCTTAACCCGGTAATTCCCATTGCAACAATATCAGCACTTGCATCTTCTTTTATAGGTGTACCTTCCCTTAATGATAATCTTACAATTACCTGGTTTATATCTTCAGGATCAATGTAAATCTCTGCTATGGTACCAACATTGATACCCAAATACTTAACAGGGCTGCCAACTTCAAGACCACTTACGGAAACATCACTGAAAGCTACAAAATAAGTATCCGTTCTCTCAAACAATCTCCGGGCTGTAAAAAAGCCAATTAATATTAACAAAAGAACAGAACTTATCATGATAAAAATTCCCAAACGGATTTTTTGTGCTCTGGTTCTCATGATTTAACGTTTTAATCTTTTACTGAAATAATGTAAAAGTAATTTCTGTAAATATAGAAAAAAAACCAATGTTAAAAAAGTCTGAAAAAACCATTCAGTGGCAATCAATCTTAAATAATTACAATTTGCATTTTTTTCTGATTTTTTACAATTAGACCCTTATTAAAACTCATATTAAGGGCCAACTAGAAAAGTTTAAGCTGAGTTAAAAATTTTTTCTTTACATTTGCCGCTACTAAAATCTCAACCAAACTTATGTTTTCTTTTGGCTAAATAAAATTTTTAGCAAAAAAGTATAGTTAATAATATTTTAAGAATTAATAATGTATGCCTCAAAACATATAATTTATATCCAATCTCCTGATTCTTTACCAAAACACTTTATTATTGATGGACTTAAATGAAATATTCGGAAAAGATAATGTAATTATTGAGGGAACCAATGAAACCCCCGAAATTGTTTTAAACAAGAAAGAGGGTATTATTAAGTTTTCAGGTCGATCATTACCGGAAAATCCCAAAAATTTTTATGACCCGGTGAAGAATTGGTTATCCGGTTATGCAGAAAATCCTGCAAAATCTACTCACGTAACTTTTGTATTTGACTATTTTAATACAGCTTCATCCAAAATGATTATGGAGATCATCGACCTGATAAAAAATGTGGAGAAAAAAAACAGTGAACTGACCATTGACTGGCATTACCAGCAGGATGATGAGGATATGCTTGAAGCCGGGGAAGATTTTGCAGAAGTAACCATGACTACCATATATTTTCATCCTTATCCCTGAGTATTAAGGGATATCCGTTAATCATGATATTTTTTTCATAGGTATTGCGTTTCACCTGCCAGTGAGGACCTTGTTGTTTTCCATTTTTATAAAAAACATAAGATACGGGAAGATTATCAGGTGATTCATCAAAAAAAGACCATATTCCCTGTTCTAAACCGAAAATAAATGTTCCGGTTTTTTTTAGTGTTCCATTTTCTCTGAAAAAATACCACCTGCCTTGTGGTTTGCCTTTATGATATGGTCCGGTTTGTTTTTTTTTGCCGTTGGGATAATATACTATCCAGTTGCCTTGTAAAAGGTTGCTCTTAAATTCTCCGATTGTATAAAGCTTTCCATTGGGATAACGTGATATCCACTCACCTGTCTTTTGATTTTCAAGGTATTTCCCATGGGTACTTATCTGCCCGTTTTCATAGTATTCTGTAAAACTACCCTGCAATATGCCACCTATATAATGACTTTCTATCAGGAGATTTCCATTTGCATGATATGCTTTATAAATTCCCTCTAAATTTCCGTTTTCATAAAATCCAATTCTTTGGAGCTTGCCATTTTCATAAAATACTTTCAAAGTATCCGAAAACATCCCGGATTTTTTCCATCCCAGGTAATTAATTCCTCCTTTTTTATAATATTGTTTAAACCTGCCACTTTCCTGACCCATGTTCATTTCAATTTGCTGATAAAGATTTCCATTGGGGTAGAATATGCTTTTCTCATCGTGCTGAAGTCCTGAGTGGTAATTTATAATGCTTTCCATTATCCCGTCTTCATACCAGGAAATGAATTCACCATGCAAAAGTCCATTAAGATAAAAACCCTGCTGCATTTTTCCGCCTGAAGCATAAAACGCATGGTATTCCCCATGCCTTAAATTGTTTTTGAAGTGAATCTTTTGATGGAGGGTTCCATTTTCATAATAAATATACCACAAGCCGGTTATCTGGTTGTTTTCAAACTGACCTTTCTGTCTTTTGTTACCATTGGGAAAATAAAAATGATAGGCTCCGTGCTTAATGGTATCACCATTTTGCATGAAGCCTTCAAACTCTTCCATTAATATATCGCTGTTTTCGTAATAGCGCGCGAAAAGATTTGATTGTCCGGTAACCTGCAAAGTATGAGGACCTATAATGCAGGACAGAATTATAACAAACCTGAAAAAATAAATAACAGAACTGTCATTCTTCAACATTGATCATAATTTGTGTACCTTTCAATGAAGCACTTCCCGGGTAGTCCAGTATTGCTGCCAGAGCATATCGTCCCGGGGGTAAAGTATCAGGCAGGCCCAGTTCAACAATGCGAGCTGTCTGTGGATAAGAAACCACATCTATGGTCCTGAATTTATGCTCCTCTCCGGTTTGAAGATTGGAGGCAATAAGGTAAACCTTGGTATTCATTATTTTTTCTCCCGGATTATCAAGATTAACAGCAAATAATCTTTCATCATCATTTTTACTTGCTACTTCCCGTAGATTTCCGATTTCAACCCTGCCCGGGTCACCTGTTCTGGGATTATAGAAAAGGTAAATATCAATCCTGCCGGAAACACTTACACCTGTTGCCAAATCGCGATCAGCCGTAAAAGCTGTTTGTTCGGCAGTGGTAAAAAAACTCATTATGCCCCATTTGGCAGAATAATCATCTGCAGGTGCCTGCAAATTTACCTGGATAGTAGCTGATTCATTGGGCTGCAATTCTACAAATGAAGGATTCAGGTTAATCCAGCCGCTGATTGAATTTCTTGTAGAACCGGAAGGTAAAAGTTCAAGGCTGCCATCTCTCTGAACAAGAAAATCATTCATTCGAATCGTAAATGTCTCTTTACGGTTACCGTGATTTTTTATGGTAACCGTGCGATTTTGCGACTCTCCTGGCTCTACATTATAATCAAGCCTCACAGGAGCTACTTCAAAGTCTTGTGCAGTTAGTTTGGTGCCAGAGAAGATAACTATAAATGCGGCAAATAACAGACGAGTTTTGTTCATTTTAAATAATGTTATTGTTAATTATATCAGTGGTTCGTGCGGCAAATATATGTAATAAATTCTTAATCATTTTAAGTGTTTCCCCATATTCATTTTTTATCAAAATACTTTCATGGAAACAAGATATGTTAAAATACTGTTGTTGACAAAATTCATGAAACCCCGGTACATACATTCAAGTATAATCACGGTGAGAATTTGCATTTGCGCTGAAATTATTACGTAAAACGCTTAAAGGCTCGTATTAATTATACTGTATTTTTGGTAAAAATTAAACAACAAGTTTAAAAGCATATCCGGAAAAAAATTATCAGGGGGAAACAAATCGGAATTATTAAATACGAGCGCAGGATTTTAATATATGAGAAATACTTTTCAAAGTTCAATAACATTAGCAGTTGCCGGTTTTATCATGGCAATAGCGCTTTCCTTATTACATATACCTGAATTGTACAGCCAGCAGTTAAGACCTTTAAGCCCAACCAACCAGGAACGAATTGAAAGACTCGAAGAGCTGGCAAGTTATCATCTTAATCAGAATGATATTAGCTCGGCCATTTCGGCCATGAATCAGATAAGCTATATATATTGGGAGAATGGCCGACCAGACAGAGCTATTCAATCTTTTCAACGCACTGCAAGTTATTACGAGCAAATTAATGACCTTGAAAATCTCCATAAAGTTTATAGCATAATCGGACTGATTCAACTTGATCTGGAAGACATTTCAGGTGCCAACAGGGCTTTTACCCGGCAACTTGAGATACGCAGAAGAATTGGAGATCAGCAAGGCATTACTTCTGCACTTGTTGACCTGTCTCAGGTGAAAAGTCTTATGGCAGAGCACCGGGAAGCCATTGGTTTACTTGAAGAAGCTCTTGAACAAGCTTTGCGGTTAAATTATGAAACCATACTTCCCCATATTTACAACCAGCTGGCAAACAGTTATATGAGTATAAATAATGTAAGACAGGGTGAGGAATATAGAAGAAAATACAATGATATAAGAGAACACCTTGCACGGCAAAGTATGAGAGGGCAGTATGAAGAAAGTACAATTCAAAGCCAGGTTGAAGCAAGATTATCACAGGAGGACGCAGAAAGAAGCCGGGAGCAGATAAAGATTAACCAGCTATTATTTCAACTGGAGCAGGATTCCATAAAAAGAATTGTTCAGGAACGGGAAGATTCACTTGAACTGGCTCAACTCCGGGCTGAAAGCCAGATGCGTGAAATAGAACGTATAGAACAGGAAAGAGAATTGGCACAGGCTGAAGTGGAGAGGCAAATAGCTGTTCAGAATTTCCAGCAATTGATTATTTACTCTACTGCCGGGGGTCTGTTGCTTGTTTTATTACTTGCGTTAATCGCTTACAGAGGTTATAAGACAAAACAAAAAGCCAATAAACAGCTGGAGTTAAAAAACCAGCAAATACAACAGGCACAGGATAAGCTGCAAGAAGCCTTTATTAAAATTGAAGACCAGAATTACAGGATTACACAAAGTATCAGTTATGCCCGTGAAATTCAAAATGCGTTGTTCCCTCCGCAAAAGACACTAAATAACTATATACCCGAATCCTTTATCTTTTTCCAACCTGTAGATATGGTTAGCGGAGACTTTTACTGGTTCAGGGAAATGGGCAATCCAAATACCTCGCCACTAAAAGAACTGGAAAACGAAAGTCCCAATGAGGCACCTGAAACAATTCAAAGCAACGGATTTCTCCCCATAAAAGGAGATAAATTTATAGTATCTGCAGTTGACTGCACCGGACACGGTGTCCCTGGTGCCTTTATGTCAATGATTGGTTACAACCTTCTGGACTCAATTACAATTACAGGAACATCTCATCCCGACAGAATATTGGAGAAACTCAATAAGGGTGTCAGAAGAACCCTTAAGCAGGAAGAAGGGAACAACCAGGACGGGATGGACATTGCCTTATGCGTTATTAACAAAAAGAACAAAACGGTTGAATTTGCCGGTGCAAATAATCCTTTGATTTATATTAGCAACGGGAATTTGAAAACCATCAAAGGCGACAGGCTGGCTATAGGTGGTGCACAGAAAAAACTAAAAGACAGAAAATACACCCCTCACATGATCAAAGTAGACCAACCAACCTGGTTTTACATCCTTACAGATGGATATACCGACCAGTTTGGGGGTGAAAGGGGGAGAAAGTTTTTGTTGAAAAATTTCAAAGAACTCATTTTCTCCATTTATCAAAAACCAATGGCGGAACAGAGAAAAATCCTTGAAGAACAATTTAATCAATGGAAAGGACAGGAAGATCAAATAGATGATGTGTTGGTAATTGGTTTCAGGCTGGGTTAACAAACAGGTAATTTATACCAGATTTATATGGTATAAAACACCTGATTTTAATTGTTTGAGGATGAGTTACTACAAATGATATAAATTAAACCATATATTTGACCTTGAAAACTGTTTATAAATCGAAAAATAAACAACTTTTATTTATTTAATTAACAAACTAAACTACACCGACTATGAAAAAATTAACATTGTTAATTGCGGGCCTTATCTTGTTCACCACTACGAGTTTTGGCCAAATCGACGACCGGGCAGTTATCCCTGTCGCTGTGACTCTCAACTCCATCCTTCGCCTGAATGTGACTTCAGGGGGTAACATTGAGTTTAATTTCAATACCCTGGATGATTATCAGAATGGTATTGCCACAAGTGCAGCCTATCAGACAAAATTTAACGTTGCTTCGTCCGTAAACTGGGACGTTGTAATGTATTCTGAGAACGCAAATCTTATAGGCACAGATATCATTGAAGCAGGTGGAAACACTGCCAATACCATGTCACTTGACAATATTGGTTATCATATTATAAGTGAAGGAACCATTGGAAATGATTTGACTTTTGCATCAGCTGATGCTGCCAATCCCGTCCCTTTGACAAACAACCCAGCTACAGTATTGGTAGGATATAACGGGACTGTTCCTAACTCCGGGGATATATTTCAGAATAATTTCACTATTCACTGGCGTTGCGGAACACAGGAAGGTACAATGAACGGCCAAAGTATCCTTGGTCAGGCAATTGCAGCTGACCGTTATGCAACCAATGTGTTTCTGGTACTTCAGCCTGCGAACTAAACATAAGGGACAATTATAATTCTCAGGTGACGGAGACACCTGAGAATTATAATTTTTAATATACAGCCTCCACACTTTTTTAATTAAGCAAAAAAGCTAAATGCTCATGCAGGGTAAATTGTTTTTTCTGGCTTCATTTCTATTGATTTTGTGCCAGTTAAAGGGTATTTCTCAACCAACCGGAACCATCCGACTGGAAAGTGGTGGCTCTGTGCCCTTTCATATTAATTCCCTGCAAAAATACAAAGAAGGAATGGAGCTTAATAACTGGACCCGGTTTTCCATTTTGATTGAAGATCTGGGACCATTAGATAGCTGGAGACTGGAGATTTTAGCAAGTGACAACAAATTGACAGGTGACTATGGAAGAGACCTGGAACTGGATTATATCTCCTTAACGGCAGTTGCAGATAACCTGGAGGCTGAAAGCCTGAATTATTTCCCGATTAATCAGTTGAGTAGCGGACCCCAAACACTTGCTACCGGACTGGGACCCGGTACTTTCGTTATCTGGATTAATTATGGTATTGGCACCGATCCGGGAAATATTTTATTAGGAGAGCATCCGGACTACTATTTTGTACAAATCTATTTTGATTTAAAATCAGATTAAAGGGGCAAAAAACTTACATGAAGTTACTTCCAACATATGCGCTCACACTGCTGCTTTCGATTTCATGTATTTTTGAAACCATTGCCCAGGAGTTTAATGGTTTTAACCGTTCTGCACCCCATATTACCGCACATTTCCGGCAGGAAAACCTGATTATTGAGCCTGAGGCTACCTTTTTCAATGTATTGATTATTGAAAACCTGGGAGAACAAAGGGAAGAAGTCACCGTTGAGATTAATGTACCAACAGGCTGGTCTCTTATGGCAATGGAAAGCCGGAATTTCTTAATCGAGCCCGGCGATTCAGTTCTCATACCCATGAGAGCCGCACCATCTAAAATGGTTGAAGGTGAAATTGGTTATTCCGTTATAGCTGCAATAAACAGACGAACCGGCGAAACCCTTACCAATGCTTACTGTTTTATAAAAATTCCCCGAAAATCTGATTTTTATTTCCGCCCTTTAACCCGGGTAGGTTATTTTGACCAGCAAACCGGTAGAAGTGAGTTGGTTTTCCGGCTTAACAACCGCGGAAATATCAATGAATTGGTTTATCTGAGCTTTCAATCTACCGGAAATATTGCCATCGAGGACGAAAGAGAAAATGTTTTCAATATGGATTTTGTTGTTCCGGCAAGAAGCGATACCATTATAACTTTACCGGTAAGGATAGTTGAAAACTATAATTTACTCAATGGAAGCCTTTACAGAATTGATATGACCGGCTTTACCGAAGATCGTACCTTCAGTACTTCATTCTGGTTCAGCCATCTTGATAATCACTTCCGCTATCCCATTCCTGAATCAGAAAAAATGCTGATTGCTGAAATCGCATTGCAGAATCTGTTAAGCGAACAACCCGTTGTAGTGGCCGGAGGGGTCAGAGGAAATATTCTGTTACCCAGAGACAGGGATATAAATTATGTTTTTTACCGATATGGATCGGGACCGGTAAGTGAATTTCTGAAATACAGCCGTACCCGGCTTGCCTATAATACTCCGAGAATGACTCTGGCCGTGGGGGATGTCACAGGATTGCAACTGAAATACGGAGGTGGTAAAGGTGGTGAATTCGCTTACCGCCTCACGGAAAAATTTCGTTTCAGAGCCATGGCCAGTGAAAATCCATTCAGACCCATACGTAATTATGGTATTATAATGGAAGAAAGATATTCCGGAATAAATACTGATACACGTTTTGCATACAGTGAAAACCAGATATTCGACAATTACTCATTTCTGGGAGGAGCAAGAGCTTTATTTCGTCTGGCTCCGGGCCATTCCTTGCGGACAGATGTAGGCGTAAGCAATGTTACCTACAACCTTACCAACAACAGCCTTCTGGGCTATGGCTTGAACCTTGAATACAGCGGCAGGTTTAACAGAAGCACGCTAAGGATAAGAGAACAATTCGGTTCAGCCAATTATTATGGTCAGTTTGCAGGAAGACACAATCTCACTGCGCGGTTCTACCATCCGCTCCCCAACGATTATGAGCTTGATATCAACGCTAATGATCAGAAATATATACCCCTGGTGGAGACCTCGGAAGGAATACAGTCTGACAGATTCGTAGACAACAGAATGGTGAATTTTATCGGACGCAAATACCTTGACCGGGGGTTTTTGCTCTATACAGGCCCTGTCTATGAAAGAAAAGCCACCAATATTTTTCTTTTTTACAATGATATTGATCCATTTGTAACGCACTCCGCAAAAGCCACAATAGGTTCAAGAATCAGCGATGGCAACGGGCTTTCTTTCAATCCCAGCGTAACATTTGGTTATTCTTTTGTAACTGACTATTCCATGCCCGACCCTGAAGTTTATAATTTTGCTCTCAGGGGTGGCTCCAAAACAATGTTTAACAGCCATGTAAGTGTTAACCTGAGAAGAAATCACTGGGGTGCATATATCAATTACTTTTACGGGCCTTACTCTGTAAATCAGGAGCTGTCGCAATTCTACTACAATATTGAATCACACTCGGTAAGGATCATGCCTTATATTGACAGATATATTTACAGGGATCAGGTTAAATTATCTTCCAAGGTTAGTTTTCTACATGATTTTGCCTTTAAAACCACCCGGTTAAATTTCAATAATCAGTTGGATATATACCTGCGCAATGATTATACAATTAGTTTGCTCAACACATTCAGCCACCAGGTTACTACAGACCTTCTCACAGAACAGAACTACACCTATACCAATAACTACTTTGAAGTACGGTTAAGAAAAGAATTTAACTGGAACCAGCCCCGAATCAAATATTATGACCTGGAAGTGAATCTGTTTAAAGACCTTAACGGAAATTTAAGGAGAGACTTCAACGAACCCGGTGTAAGAGATATTGTTGTAAGCATAACCAGTATTGATCCTGCAAAATACAGTCAGTTCGGGGTGGATTATGAAGTACCATCCAATATGGTTTCCACAAAATTGCTTACCGGAATGGACGGCACGGTTACCTATGAAAACCTTGCCAGGGGAGTTTACAAAATAGAGCTGGAAAATATCGGCAGAGATCAGGGTAAATTTTTTCCCGACAGGCAGGAGTTTATTGTTAATCTCACAGGAGATTATACACTTTATGTTCCTTACCTCGAACGCAATAAGATTTTCGGAAAGATTATTATGAACCGAAGCAGGCTTTCCAACCTGGGGAGGGTTGATATCAGCAACGTAAAGGTTACAGCAACAGATAGTAAAGGACGCGAAACTTCAACTTTGACAGATGGAAACGGTTACTTTGAAATGTATGTGCCCAGTGTTGATAATTATGTTGTAACCATAAACAACATTTTCAGGGATCATTTCAATCTCAGACAAAATAATTTCAGGGCAAATCTTAACGGATTCAAACAGTTTGAAGTAAATTTTGTATTTGACGAGATTCGTCGTCAGATTGAGTTCTCTCCCGGTATTTCCGAGCTGGAGACGGAGATTCGTCGTGTAGGACGATCCAATCTCAGCGGTACTGTAAGGGATGCGGCAACACTTCAACCTATAAGGGCTAATGTGGAAGTGTATAACAATGAAACGGGAAATACGGTTGAACAAACCGTTAGCGACAGACAAACCGGAAGATATAACAGTACCTTTGTAACCGGCGACGAATACATGCTGCTTGTTTCTGCAAACGGATACTGGATGCATTCTGAAAGGCTCATGCTTGAACAATTCCTGACCATACAGGATGCAGAAAGAGACATTTTACTGGAAGCTATTACCATCGGTGCACGTTTCCAGCTTAACAACTTAAGATTCAGCCCGGGTAGTGCAGACATACCTACTGAAGCCTTTCCCGAACTTGACAGGCTTATTACCCAATTGAAACAGAACCCCAATGTCAGAATACGCATTGAAGGACACTCAGATGCAGTCGAAACTCTTGAAGACGCTGAATTATCTGTAAAAAGAGCTGATGCTGTAATGAGATATATGGTGCAAAACGGATTCAGTAATATTGAATTTACCGGACTGAAAGATTCCAGACCTGCTGCTCCCAACGACACGGAAGAAAACAGAAGACGAAACCGCAGAGTGGAAATCATGGTGGTTGACAGGTAGCAATCTGGTACTGTAAGCTGGTGTTTTTCAACTGTTTTTAGTAAATTTGAGAGAAATTTATATTTTACGGGTTCTACATTCTGAATTCTAATTTTAAAAAACACCGAAACCAATTACTTACGGGTTGTTATAGAAAAAGCTAAAATGCACGCTAAAACTACATATAAAATATTTCCCTTTTTGGTCTTTTTGCTGGCATTGACTCTGGTTTTTCAATCCTGTGAAGACGACCCCGAATTTCATTTTGACATTAACGACCTGTTACTAACTCAATGGGGAGTGCCACAAATGCTAAGACCCCCTCAGGATATGAGTATGCCAGACATGGATGCTCCTACAATTTTTTATCCGGAAGGATATGTAACCATTGGACCTGCAAGAACTGATTTCTGGTCTTTAAGAAGTTCAAGGACCATTTTCCTGGAGCAGTCCAGAGAGATCTGGTTCATCATTGACCTTACCTCTGCCAGACTTCAGGTTGAAAAAACCCGGCAAACTGATGGGGCACTCCTGGGTGAATATTTATACTTCCCTATGGAATGATAAACTCTTTACCGGCTAATATTTACATGCAGACATAAAAGGTACTTTCCGGATTTGTTCAATAATATAGTTTCCTTATCATTTGAGGTTTAATCTCTGATAATTAAATTTATCAGCGGTTTTAACTATATTTGCTCACAGCAAGCCTTAAATGCGAAAAGAAATAAATGGAAAGAGCCCGTAAATTCGGAACTTTTGGCGGCGTTTTCACCCCTTCCCTGCTTACTATCCTGGGTGTTATTATGTACCTCAGGCTTGGCTGGGTAGTAGGACAAGCAGGTTTAATCTATACCCTTGGAATTATTTTAATTGCCCATGTTATTTCCATAACAACCGGCCTCAGCCTTTCATCCATAGCTACTGATAAAAAAATAAAGGCCGGAGGTATTTATTATATTTTATCTCGTAGTCTTGGTCTACCCATTGGTGGAGCCATCGGCGCCACTATTTTTCTTGCCATGGCGCTCAGTATTGCTTTATATATTGTTGGTTTTTCCGAGAGTTTTTTATCTATTGATACCATCAGAGAATTTTTACGACTTGAACAGGATATAAACTCTTACCGCATAATGGGTAGTGCTGTTGTAGTGGTAATTACTATCATAGCGTTCATAAGTACCTCGCTGGCAATCAAAGCACAATATATCGTTCTAACTGCAATTGCATTATCACTGGTCTCGATTTTTGCAGGTATGGCTGTAAACATTGACTTTTATCCAGCCATACCTTCTATAACACCCGCAAGCGGTTCTCCTTCACCGGATGTATTGTTCGCTGTATTTTTCCCGGCCGTAACGGGTTTTACTGTTGGTGTTGCTATGTCAGGTGATTTAAAAAACCCAAATAAGTCCATTCCTCTGGGAACCATGCTGGCCATCCTGGGTGGATTAATAATTTATGTTGGACTTGCAGTAGGTTTTGCATTTTTTGTCGACCGGAATTTACTTATTGAGGATTCAGCTTTTCTGCAAAAGATTGCATTGATACCTGTTCTGGTCATTGCAGGTATCTGGGGTGCTACATTGTCATCTGCACTGGGAGGTATTTTGGGTGGTCCCAGAATTATTCAGGCTCTGGCAAAAGATAAGATGGCGCCCGGTATCTTAAGCAGAGGTTTTGGTTTGAATAATGAACCTCGTATTGCAATCCTGTTCACATTTATTATTGCCTTGGGCGGTGTGCTTATCGGCGACCTTAATACCATTGCAAGGGTGGTATCAATGTTTTTCATTGCTGCTTATGGTTTTATCAATCTTGCATTTGCTCTTGAAAGCTGGGCCAGCACCGATTTCAGACCTTCTTTCAAAGTACCACGCTGGGTAGGTTGGTTAGGTTTTACCGCCAGTATTATAGTAATGATCCAGATAGATTTTATTGCCATGCTTGTTGCCCTTATTCTTATTTGGGTTACATGGTTTTTGATGAAAAAACGTGAGCAGGAACTTGACCCGGGTGATGTATGGCAGAGCGTATGGGCAAGCATTATAAGACATTCCCTCTTTAAAATGAATGCAAGGGGTATTGAAGAAAGGAACTGGAAGCCCAACATCATGCTTTTCAGTGGAAATCCGGCTACAAGAGACAATCTAATTGAACTCGGTACTGCGCTTATTGCAAATCACGGACTACTAACAATCATCAATCTAAGAAAAACCAAACCTGGTGAAGCCCCCCGTTCCAGATTCAGTCAAAGTAAGTTTACAAAAGAAAACCGGGATTATAAAGGAGTTTTTACACGTGAATATCCTTGTACAGATATTTATGAAGGGATTGAAAATCTGGCTCAAACCTATGGGTTCGCAGGCGTGGAGCCCAATACCATTCTGATGGGATGGACAAGACAAAAAACCGAACAGGAAAGATTTGTAAAGCTTATTAAAAACATCATAAGCCTGGACATGAATATCCTTTTAATGGATTATGACCTTATGAAAGGATTTGGAAAAAGAAAAACCATTGATATATGGTGGAGAGGTTCAGGCAATAACGGAAATCTTGCAATAAATCTTGTAAAATTTCTCTGGCTTTCAGATGAATGGAAAGACAGCAAAACCCGCCTGATGATTGAAAACCCGGTAAATGATGAACGCGAAAATATTTACAATTTTGCCAGGGAGGTACTTGACAACTTAAGGGTAAATGCAGAAATCAATATCATTAATAATCAGATTGAGAAAAATCCTTTTTATGACATTGTTCGTGTTGAGTCAGCAGATTCCGATATAATTTTCCTGGGAATACCCGAAATTAAGGATGGAAAGGAAGCTGAATTCATCGAGCAAACCCACGCCCTTTGTAACGACCTGGGTACTGTTGTGCTTATTAAAGCTTCCTCTCAATTTAAAAGACTCAATATCGGATTGAAATCAAAACCTATCAGTAAACCTGAGTTTCACATGATACCATCACAATCATCAGACAGTACACCGGCAAACCTGAATATCAGGTGGCCGGCAAATCCTGAAGCCGAATTATTCTGCAAAAAAATCTATGACGATATAAGGAATCAAGGCCTTGAACTGCGCCATAAAGCCTTTGGAAAAATCCTGAACCAATATGCAGAAATATTAGTAAATGCACAAAGCAGGGTTGAAACAACATTCAGTATTATAGAAAAGAAAATACTTCTTCATGAAAACGATAATAATAAAGAAAAGAATATTTCAACCTTATACAAACTGACCAATAATTCATTTATACGTTACGAACAGATTCTGTCAAATCTGGCCAAACAATTGCTGGAAGAACAGAAAAAAACCCTTGAAGTTTTTTTTCATAATTTTTCTGAAAACACTGAGCAATATATAGCTGACTTACCTGAAAGGCTTTCCTTAAAGCTCAACCCTTTAGAACTTAATTCGCAAAAAGCAGATAAATTTTCACTGAAATTCTATAAGTGGAGAAAACGTCTTACCGGTAAAGAAAATGCAAAACAAAAAATTCTTATCCGAAAGCTTATTGGAAGATTTTATCCTGGCACATGGCAAAATATAAAACAAAAAACATGGCAGAAGTTTTCCGGCTTTGGTGTTCAGTATCTTACAGAACAGCAGAATGCATTTAAACAGTTTCGGGATAGCCTGCAAATCATAGAAACAGCTGTAAATAATAATAATTTTTCCCAATCACTTATAAAAAAAGAAAAAGAAAAAGTGTTCAGTATTTTCTCAAAACTGAACGACTTTGTGACCATTTCAGAAAAAAGACTTTTTGAAATTGCAGAATCTGAAAACAACCAAAGTATACAGCTTATTTGTGGCGCTTTGAATCATATTCATGTAAATTCTATTATCAATAAACAAAAGCAAAAAGTAAAAGTAAAAAAACAACAGGTCAGACTCATGGAAAACTGGCCTGCCATATGGGAACAAAATCAAAAAACACAGCTCAATCACTATTTACTGGAATTAAAACTATCTGAAATAGATTATAAAATCTGGCACTTTACACTGAGAGCATCGGAAAAATTGCAAAACCTTACCCTGCCTGAAGGAAAACTCACCGGCGCGCAACTTACTGAACGTATTATTGAGTATACAGAAAAGTCAATCGAAAAACTCTCCAGTGAAAAACTTCCGGCTCAGCCTGATTTTTCTGTAACCCAGGGCAAGGATCTTTATCGCAAAGTAAGAGATATTGAAGACTTTACTCTTGAAAAAGTTAGTACCGCTATAAGCAGACTACCTGGCCAGGTTGAACTTTTCAAAAACCAATCCTACGCTGATCTTTCATCAATACATTCATATGTACCTGAAACCGAAAGAGTGGAAGTTTCAAAACTGATTCATTTCATCATTCAAAGAGACTTTATTACACCCTTCCAGCAAAATCTGAAAAACTTTTCTCAAAAGCTGGAAGAAACGGAGCAGGATATCATGGAAATTGCCCGTTTGATTAAAATTACTCTTACAGGTGACAAAGAAGAGCCTCAGCAAATGCCAGATAGGTATTTCTTTGCTGAGCAACAGCAAAGAGCGCAACTGGCAGTGCAAAACATGGAAAGTATAAAGCTATCAATAGACGATAAATTGCAAAACATGCTCAATAAGGTTTCAAGAGATCTGAGCACCCCTGTTTTTCTGAAAACTGCCGACAATATGAAACTCTTTGTCAAAAGCAAAGAAGCAGGAGAAAAAAAGGATAACTGGATAAAGATGAAACTCAGAACATCCAGGGAGTTTTTGCGTAGAAACCTGGTTAAAATATGGTTTGATCGAAGCAAGCGAATGGTTTATGCATTTCAGACGCGCCACTATCGCAATGATGAATTTTTCCCGGTGAGTCAGTTACATGCTCTTAATGAGGAGGTTTCGGTAAAAGACAATGTACTGGATAAGGTACCACCCTATTACCAGCAGCTTTTTTTACGAAAAAACAACTTTTTTATGGACTTCTGGCATGGCAAACCCGACGAACTGGAGGAAGCACGCAAAACCATACTTCGGCAGGAGAAAGGTCATAACGGGGCATTGCTTATCCGTGGTGAACATAATTCGGGTAAGACATTTATGGTTAACTACATCTGCCACAAGTTTTTATCATCAAGGAATGTATTTGTTATACAGCCACCTTTTGCAGGTTCCGTTTCCGAATCAGAGTTTTTGTCTGCACTTCAGAAAGCCACGGATATTGATTTATCTGCAGAAGAAATATTTACACAAATACCTGAAAAATCAGTTCTCGTTTTTGAAGACCTTGAACTTTGGTGGGAAAAAACTCCCGGTGGTCTCAAAATCATTGATTTGATTTGTGAAATTATTGAAAAATTCGGTTCAAGGCTCTTTTTCATCATAACTGTAAACCTGCACGCATTCAACAGCATTAACAGGTTTAAAAAGATTGATCCATGGCTTCTGAGCACAATAGACTGCTATCCTTTTAATGCCGAGGAATTAAAAAATATAATCATGCAGAGGCATAAATCGGGCAACCTTAAGTTCATTTATAAGAGCAAAAAGGAAAGTGAGATGCGCTCGTGGGATTATGCACAGCTTTTCAATACCTATTTTAACTATACCCGCGGCAATGTAGGCCTTAGCTTACAAACATGGATGGCGTCTATTACTGATGTAAAAGATTATACTCTCATCATAAAGGCACCCCGGCGTCCCGACACTTCTGTTTTAAACAGGCTTAAAGCCGATACACTGATATTTCTTGTGCAGTTTATTTTGCACAAGAGGCTGAATTACGAAAAAATTCAACGTATAATGTTTATGACTCCCGAACAGGTAAGAGAAAAGGTCATGCACCTGAAGCGCGCTGCCATAGTAAACGAACCCAACCCCGGTGTGTTTATGCTCAACCCCAACCTTCACCCTTTTATCAGGGAAAGACTCATTGAAAAAGAACTGCTGTAATACTAATCATTAACCTATCAACTCATAAACCTATAAACTTATCAACCAAAACGACAATGGACACAACTACATTTAACATTTTTCAGTTTTCCATCATTGTTTTTTTGATGGTTGGGGCTATTATTTTTGTCTTCTTCAGGCTCTTTAAATACCTGATGCAGTTTATCAGGCTTCCTCTTCAGCAGGTTGATTTTTTCAACAAGTATCTTCCTCTGGCAGAACTGATTATCTGGATTCTATTTCTGTTGTGGAGTATTCAGTATCTGGGCAGTCGGGGCCAAATCATCACACTTGTGCCTCTTCTGGTCTTTATCATCCTGATACTTTACCTCGCATGGTACTCAATGAAAGATATTACTGCAGGTGTCATTTTTAAAACAGGGAAAACACATCATATCAACGATCACATAAGTGTTTCGGGCATTACAGGAAAGATAACCGCCATGGGCCTGCGCAATCTTGAAATTGAGGATTACAGCGGACAAATCGTAACTATCCCGTATAGCAAAATAGTGGGCAATATCATGCTGAAATCATATCCGTCACAAAGTTTGCTAAGTCACAATTTTCAGATGAAAATTGCAGTAAATGAAAATATTGATATTTTCCAAACCATTGAAAATATGCGGACATCCATTCTTACACTTCCCTGGTCATCACAGAAAAAAGAACCTAAGATCATCGTGGAAACAGAAACAGATGATTTCTTCACACTCAGTATTACCATTTTCAGTCTCGATGAATCCTACTTTAAGAAAACGGAGAAGTACCTGCAGGAGCAATATAAGGGAAT
>REDJ01000147.1 GCA_007693555.1 Bacteroidota bacterium | reverse complement strand
TTTTCCATCCTCTCCCATATCATTAGGGGCAAGCAAAGTACCGCTGTTTATGGCTTTCAACCAGCCCTGAAGCGTGTATGCATAATCCACTCCCTGCACTTTTTCACCACCCAGTTCCATACGTGCCAACGGACCATGCCTGTAATAGAAATAAGTGGCATCATTATCCCAGATATAGCCGTCGCGGCTGGTGAAAACCTTTGTCAGTCGTTCATCAGCATCATATTCATACCGGTGCAGGAACTGGTCGGGTTGGTTTCGCTGGTAAATGATCTTGTGGATCTGGCCGCTTACAATATCATATTCATATTCCAGGGTTTTAATATGCTGGTTGATTTTTGCAAGAGCAGGCATTTCCTGGATCATCGTTTTCAGATTGCCATGCATGTCATAGCTGAAGTGCAATGCATTATCATAATCCATATCTCCTTCCCTGTATTCATCAAAGTAAAGAATGGAGGCCACATTGTTACGCAGGAACTGCTGACCCTGAGAAAAGTAGTTGTTTACAGCCTGATTAAACGGTGTATCATAAATGGTTCTGACTACCTGATTGCGAGTGCCACTCATTACCCATGACTGGAAATCCCGTTGGTTTAACAAATCATCCTTTGAAATTGCAATCGTACTCACTTCTCCTGCTTCCACAATCCTGTTAAGGGGATCATAGAAAACATAATTATAAACATGCCGGTTTCCTGAACTTCTTGTTTGCTGTTCGGCAGATTGAGATGCAACAATACGCCCCAGGGGATCATACCACATATTTTCTTTTCCTTCATCGGGCGAATTCTTTTCTATAAGCTGATTGAAGGAGTTATAGACATATTCGGTAGCCATCGCATGTTGCGGATATACAGGTATCTGTGACTGACCGGTCCTGTAATTTCTCACATTGGCTACTTGTCCCTGTGTGAGCAAATTAACTCCGGCGGGAGGAACAGTTTTCACAAGATTTCCGGACTGGTCAAAGTAATAAAGTGTATAATGATACTGGCGCAGCGAATAATTCAGTTCAAAAGTTTCAGCAGCATCCAGACATTTTGCAATATATGATTCTTTTATTTCGCGCTTACGGTTAAAAACCATACGATTATACCTGTTGCGTGCATTTTTTTCGGCAACAGCATACAACATATCACCACAAGGATTCTGATAGGGCGGAGTGCCCGGTATAACGGGCGGGCAGCAGTAAGCACTCTTGCAGTTTAGTTCTTTCATTGACAACCTGCTGAGGATAACCAAAGCGTTATCGGGATCTGCGGTTGTTTGATAAGAAAGTTCCAGTCTTGTATTTCCCGGTGATATAGCAAACCAGATCGCTTCAAAATTCAACTCATCAGTTCGGGGATTCTCAGTAAATGTGAGCTGGACCGGTTGCTGGTTGATTCTTAACACAAGACCATCAGCCGAAGGCATTATATCAGATTCGCCTGTAGCTGCATCACGCAAAACAATTCGTCCACTGAAAACATACTCCCTTCCCTCAGTAGGAATTATCTCTTTCTCCCAGGCTTTAAAGCTATTTACATTTCCCGGTTTAAGCACCAGATATCTCATGGGGCTGCCGTCAAAAAGACCCGAACCACCCTGAACCAATGGCTTAAAACCACCCTGGCCAAAAAAACCATCCTGGATACTTCCATCCAAAGGATCTATATGCGGTTCATTTTCTCCAGACCCCGGTTCTTCTTCCTGAGGATCAGACTGAGCAAAGTAAGAGCTGAGTTGTCTGCGGGTCATCAATTTGAAAGTACCGGGTTGAATTGTATCAGTTGCAGCTGTCAGATCAGACAAAAAGTCAATATCTGCAGAAAAGTTACCGTTGGGTAAAATTTCCGGACAATCCTTTGCTGCCGTTGGAGATGAGCAGCAATCAATAAAGTCAAGACAAGACACAGCTGCCATTATTCGGAAAGTATTTCCCTCCAAATCTTCAGCAATCAATATAGCCTGACTCAGCATGCAATCGCGATAGTTATCTGTTGCGGGAATCATGCCGTTTATCCTGAATCGCTCAGTGAAAGTATAACCTTCGGTTATCATCTGAAATTGAAACTGACATTGGGTTTTTCCGTTCACAAGAGTTGCAGCAAGTGTTGTTCCTTCATTATTGGTAAGCGATCCCGACCAGGTAAACTGGGGAATGTTTTCAGCCTCAGGAAAGGCAGTTTTAATGGCTTCACCGGCTAAATTGGCAACCGGAACATTAGATAACGGTAAAACAGCCGAAGGCATAAGTGCAGGACGATCATGAAAAACTGCATTAAAAAGATTTATTAACTCTTTACCGGCATCAGATGGTAAACATAAAGGGGGCAGATCACACTCCCCGACACTAAGGCAGGATATAAATCCTTCCAACCAGTACACATGATTATCAGCTGTAATGGCACGAATCCTGAAATTTCCTCCTTCAACATAATCATAATGCATGGGGGAAAATATGGCTTCCATGCAGGAAAACAGGCGAATGTCATTCCAGTTAATCAGCGTATCCTGAAGATTATAAAGCCGTATATGACAATCTTCGCGGTTGTCCATGGAAATGGTACCTGTAAACTCCTTATCAGTGATATTTACACTCCACTGGTAGTTTTCTCCCTGTAACACATCATGCAGAGAAGGTGAAATATAACCTCCCGAAGAAATATCATTTCCTGCGGTTAACTCATATCGCAGAGCAAGATTCGACAATAGCGCTTCAATATCCATCGCTGATGGGCATTTGTCGCACATATCCATCATAATGTGATCGGCATAGTTTTCTCCGGCAGCAATGTCGGCAAGTAAATCTCCGGTCATCTGCACACCCAGCATGTCATACAGATCCTGTGCTTCAAGGAATCGTTTTTGCTTATTGGTATAGTGTGCCTGAAAAAGCATGCAATTTTGTTCAAATAAACATTCAGTGCACCCACTTAATATTTGTTGATACATATAAGAAGCAAACATATAATCGGTTGCCAGAATATTTTCCTTACCTATACAGGCATTGTAACCGCCACAATTCAAAGCAAACACATGACGATTATGATTGACTATTTCGTTTTTTGCCGCCATGTATAGAGTTTTGTAAAACTCCCATTGCTGATCGCGTGTAGCAGGATCCTGGCCAAATGTACGACCGGAAAGGCAATTTATGAGTTGTTGTGCATCATAGGCGGGGTTATTGCAATAAACCATTGCAAGCACAATATCAGTGATGCTGAAGCTGTTACCATCTTCATCGGTATAGTAATCAGCCAGCTTATCTGCCATTTGCTGGAAATCATCTGATGTTACATCCTGGAAATAGGGATCAGCCTGTAAAAGGTTTAATATTCCTTCATCTTGTGCAACATTGAATTCCGTAATTTCCATCAGCATATTGTCAAAATCAAAACTTTCCTTATTTTCCTGGCAATACTGATAGTAGCAATATTCAGGATGATACTGCACCAGTGATTCAGCCCATGATGGTAACCAGTTATCAATGAAATCACTCACATGCACCAGGTATTGCGGTGCAACTACCAGATCATTTCCCAGATAAAAAGACTTATCTTCAAGGTGCTCGGGAAGCATTGACTGCGGGTTAATAACTATGTAAGACGGATCACCGTTCATATCTTTATATTGCCCCACCGGATTGCGCCAGTTTCTGGAGTTAAGCATTTCTTCCACTCCATCAGGTAAACTATCCTCAACTAAGGGTCCAAAAGGCGTATCCTGTAAAAGTGTTTGCAATACATCATCATTAAGTACTGATGTAACATGTGCCCCCGGGTTGAATGAGCCATCTTCAGGGTCTCTGTATAATGCATATTGCCCGCCCGGGCTCACATCAAACAGAAGTGTGCTGTACATACTCTGGCAAAAGTCGATGGAAATACCACAAACCTGCTCGCAGGCTTCCTGAAGCAAAGCGACTTCTTCTTCAGTGAATTCAACAATTGTGATTTCCCCATCAACCTCTACTTCATAATAACTTTCAACAAAACAGTTATCACAATCCATGATACATCCTATGGTATCCATCCGTTCAACATTTTCTGTCAGAATATTTTGCCATTCCAATTCCAGGCATGGATCAGCTGACATATACAAACGAACATATTGATTGGCCGCTTCTTCATTTACTATCAGTTCGCGTATGAGCGAATAACTTCCCACATCCAATACTTCCTGGAAGTTCAGAACCTGCTGCTGCCCACCTGTGCAGTTGTCGGTAAGATCGCTGATACTGCCAATACTCTGGTAGTGCTCATAAACAATATTTCCGCATTCATCATTTCGTAAAACAATCCGCAGGTCATACACACAATCAAAACAAAAATTATATTGATCGCAGTAAGACTCATTATATTGTTCGGGGAACAGGTTGTAATTAAATGAATAGTTTACCTGGTTTTCGGCAACCACGAAATTGTATACTGTAATTAATTTGTTTCCTTCGCGGCGGTCGTGTTGAAGAATACTTTGTGTAATCTGCCCGGCAGATGGAGCGCTAAGGGCATCAAGGTTATCAGGTGCATCGCCTGCCAGGGCAGTAGCAACAACCTGATTGCGGCTGTTTAAGTAAGCTACAGAAACCTGCCCGTTTTCATCAATAGTAATGTTCTTTTTATAAAATTCAGCGAGTCCGGCATCGTTTCCAAAAATAAAATCCAGTTCATCCTGGGCAGGTACGCCATAGAAAAACTTTCTTTCATTCCCACTCTCAAGCCTGAGGTCTTCACCCGGTCTGCTAACCCTACTGATGCGGCCTGTAAGATCAGGAGTATATTCTGTGTGGGTAAAAGGATATCCGTTTGACTGTGGCAGAAATTGATTGAATTCTTCCTGCATAGGATTTGACGAGCTGAAATAATGGGCTGCCCCTGTATTGTCACTCATGGGTGCAGCTCTATTTTCGCAACCCTGCTGCGTATCAAAATCGGAAGGGCCGTAAGGTTCGCCCTGTAAATTGGTGCTGAAGCCCGGATAAAACCGCATAGCAACAGGTTGCGTAACAGCTGATTCATTAACCGGAGCAGGTAAGGTAATAATCGACTGCCTGCCCTGATGGTCATAAAAGATTTCGGAAACCAGAATCTCGCTGCCAGTATTTAGCTGATTCACTTCCTGACGCTTCCGCAACAAGCCGTCAAAATAGCTGACTGTTCCCCTGCGTTTTCCCTGATCAGAATATCTGGCAACATATTGCCAGTTGAATTTATCCTGCCCGTGAACATTGTTACCGGTTACAGAAAATGCGTAACCGTGACTTACGTTGCCCTGCAATGTTCCACTGTCCTGTGGCCGGGACCAATTACCAAACAAAGGGTCCAGATTTGCATTTCTGCCAATAGCCCTTACACGGTATACGATATAACCCTGTTCAAAAACCATGGGTATTCTGTGCTGGGTACTTCCAATGGTTATGCGCCGGCTGTTTTCCCTGAAATCATATCGAACCGATGGAAGTGTACCTCCATTGCCGTCATATGAATTTACAAAAGTCCACTCCAGCTCATATTTTTCGGCACCTGTAATATGATTCCACGTAAGTATGAGTTCACCACTTGAGGTATTCAGATTTACATTTATGGAGGGTGCCTCATTGGTGTTCATTTTATAAAATCGTTCTACCTCGATAGTATTGGTCAGAAAAACAATATTTTCAAGTTGCTGAACGGAAATTCCGGAGATGCTGTAATCTGTTGCTATGGCATTTACCAGGTGCCCGCCCTCAAATCTGAAATACTGCTCAGATGCATACTGGGTATTTTGCTGCGGGTTATATCCGATGGTAATACTCGCCTGTGTTGTTTCTTCTTCATTATCGGCAGTAATGTATTCAATGAAGAAGTTTACGGTCAGTTCAAAAGGTATTGTCGGTATCTCTGCCTGAGGATTGAGCATCAAACCCACATAATTGGTGGTTTTGGTAATATGGAAATCGTCATCCCAGGTAATATCAAACAACCCGTTCTCATCCAAAAATTTATCGTCCTGAACTGTTATGGTAATACTGTCATTCAATACCAGTTGCGAAGCGTCGGTATAAGATGTAAAACGCTCAACAGAGGCTTTAACGGAAGTAAAAATAAGAAGATGTATGGCAAAAATAAGTAGTCGTTTCATGATTGATATACTTTATTGTTTTTGAACAGATCTGTAAGATTCCTGAAGAGTTACAATTCCATCATGGGTTTCTTTTTTGATGGTGATAAGTTGTCCCTCTTCATCATATTCAAAGAATGTTGCGTAATTGTTTTCATCCAGTATGGCAACCAGGCGCAATGTTTCAGGATGATAGACATATGTCTGCATCATACTGTTAAAAGGTTGTATCCTGAGATCATCGAAGTTGCTGTTTCCTGAGTTGAATCGGAAGTGACCGAAAGAACCGGTAGCAGCTTTCAACTGAATTCTCAGTCGTTGCGAGCCCTGAGGTATTTCAAATACACCTTCAATTTTTTGCCAACCGTCAATGGGAAGTCCCGATGGCTCAAGGGTATAGTTGCGCGGACTGCTTCCTGTGATAATGATATTCACATGTCCATTGCCACTTAGATTGTTTTTGTCATTCACCCATACACTGAGCAGGTATTTGCCGGGCGATGGATTAAATGTACCTGCCACATCACAGGGTTGTAAATGATATGAATTTATATTATGCGATTCAGCCTGTATTAGATGGCACTCAGGTTGGAGGTTTATATCGTATTCCAGGTAATTTAAAGATGTTACCCTGGCACTGTATTTTCCGGTATGAGATTCACTATTCTCATAGTTATTTCCCTGGTTGGTTAAAGTAAAACCTCCTGAACTTTTCCACTTCCCTTGCAGATGCACTATCTGATCACACTCCCCTGCGTTGAGACTTCGGTTTTGATAGTTTTTGTCTTCAAAGCTATCGAATGCGATTTGCTGATGCCGTGCATTGGATGCAGTGGCAATAACCAGGTTGTTGTTAAACCCTTTTAATTCGGCTGAGTATCTTCCCAGTGCGTCTTTTTCTTCCAGCAGGCTGCCGAACGGGTCAATTTTAGTAAGTTCGTTGGCAGATATCCAGTTGGTTTTATCATTGCCGGTGAGAAAATCCCAGTAAGGAGTGAAACTTTCAAAAACCCCGTCGTCAGCTACTCTTCCCGATGACTGCCTGTTGGTTTGATAGAGAAATGTTTGTTTGGGCCTGAAGTTACCAAGAATACCCAGGGCAAAAGGGTTCACCTTTTCTCCGAAAGGTAACTCACAATGATAGGTCAACAGGGGTTCACTCATCTGGCATATTGCTATGGGCATGCAGGTATTGGAGCCCCTGATATTATAAGTTATTTCCTGATGATCAATTGTAAAGGTATATTTACCGGTAAACTCAAATATGGTATCACACTCAAATTCAGGCTTTATCATCTGGAAATCAGTAAACTCTCCTCCTGGCGGAAAATCAAAGCCTCCAAGATTTCTGACTGTTATACGGCACTGTTCTTCTTCAGGATATTTGAGACCATCTCCTGTTAAGGTGCTGAAATAACCTTCCAGTATTCCACCTGATATCCTTGAGTTCCAGATTGTGCGTTCTGCCCCCGATTGTCCAACCTGCACCCTGGGTTGAGTGAGAAAGTTGCTGTCAACAAGGCTGTTTAAAGCTCTTTCCAGAAAAGTTCGGTCTTTTCCGGTAAAGCGATCGAAATATGTAAGGATTTCGCACTCGCATTGCTCCGGCTCATTCAATATATTCATTCCTTTATAGGTTTGCCACTGCTCGCTGAACTCCACAGCAGAAGCATCAATGACATCATTAAACTGCAGTGTGCCCTGCGCAATAGGGTTCTGTAAAGTAATGAGACTTCCTGCATTGGCAGATGTTTGGTTGCGGTATCCTGACCTGATAATTTTTAAGTCATATTCACCTGAAGGTAGATTTGAACCATTTTGTCTGATAAGATAAATATGATTTGGTTGGATATTCAACACCCATGCTCTTTGTACCATGTTATCCTGCCTTACAAGCAGTTCATCTCCCTGCGTAAAATAATCCCCGGCATTGTTAATTTGCACGTGCCCGTTTGAACCTGTTACATTAATATTTTGAAATTGTATCAGGTTATTTTGGTAGGCCATACCCATACGCGGGTACTCCCACCATGCCGGAATGGATGTTTCATAATAAGCCTGCATATGCTCATTGTGCCGGCGGTTAATCATTTGTTGTCCGCTTACTGCATCATAAGCAACAACTTCTCTTTCCATTTTCGCACCATTATCGTAGGTTACTATCCTTTCTATCAGACCTTTCCGCTTGATTGTTTTTGTTGCGACAATGCTTCTGAATTCAACCTTTTGTTCATTCAGTCTTGGTAAAGGAATGGGTATAACAACCGGTACAATGGCAAGCAAAAATCCATCGGTGTTTAGTTCAATGCCAACTGAATTTGATTCGCTTATTTCTTCCCGTGTATCAATTGCAAGATCATAATCAATACCCATCAATACATTTTCTTCAATGTTTCCTTCGCTGTCAATTGTTGTAACCTCATTGACCAGTCTGTTGCCTTCTGCTTTGTAATGGTATTCTACCCCTGACAAAGGAATATCGCTCCCCTCGGGATAAATCCAATGGGCCTTCTTTTTTCCATGCATATCATTGGTTTCTATAAGGAAACCCTGGCTGACTGTCAGGTATTCATTGTAGCTGAAAGCAAATGAGGAGAGCAGATTTGGCTTTTTGGCCTTTACATTAACATCCGTTCTTTCCACATAAACCGGAAAATCCTTTGCGGTATAAAATTCGTGAACTTCATGACCGACACCGGTCTTTGCAACATTTTCACGGGCCAGATTGGCTACCTTTACCCTGCTGTAGCCAATAACCGGCGCAGGGAAGAATGACTCACCAAAAGGTCCGGTAATGTACCTGCTTTCCCTATCAACATTATACCTTATGGGTTGTCGCAGAGGATTTTCAAAGCTTACCGAAGGTTCCCAGGCTGCAACACCTGAACTGATTGTGCGTGGTTGGCCGTTAATGGTTTCCGTTTTGGTGTAAAAGTATTCTTTACCATACACCATAGTTTCGTGGGCATCGCCTGCCATAGCAGCCCATTCATCATACATAAGAACTCTCTTAACCCGTGAAGTACCTCCAATTTTCATTTTATCAGGTGAATTGAGGCGTATGAAGGATCTTTCAAGGGTAGCCTCTGAAGCAACCATTCTTTCTCTAAGCCAATCATTCAAGCCTGTCACCATGGTTAGAAGTTCCCCTGCCAGGCCTGTTACACTGGAAACCAAATCCTCAAAAATATTCTGTTCAAAAGTGGGTGAATTGTATGCCACTGCAGGCATATGATTTTTTAAATATTGCCATACCTGTCGGGACATTGGATTAACATAACCTCTGAGACCCGGAAGCAAGTTGGTATCGCCAAGGCGTGTATCGGGTAATTTAATCCAGGCTTTTGTGTAGGAACCATTTTCCAGTGAGCCCTGATAAAAACCGAAATCTTCTCCATATGTTTCAAGGTTAACAGGAATAAATCCATCGATGTTTTCGAAACTATCCCCACCTGAAAAAATCAATGATATAGCATAAGAGACAGGAGTTACCGGCGTTTCACCCTTTATATCAGTGAGCAGGCTGAAATACAACTCATCAATGCCCTCAAAGTAATCTGAAAGCTTCGCCTGAGCCAATTGACTGTCAGAAGCAGAAACAGGTTCCTTTAAGTCAAAGAAAACAAAATTGTTGGGTCTGTGATCTGCCATTTCATCTTCATAAAGTCTGTTGGGGTTATCTGGTAAAACTTCAGGATTTGAAGAGAACCCTGCAATGCGAAACATTTGCATGGCCCTCTGATCCTGTACATAACTGTAATCACCGGCTTCGTATTCTATTTCAATTCTTCCGCCTGATGGCAGTTTGATCTCTGTCAGTGACCAGGGTGCTGCATGATTATCGGCCCACTCTCTGTTGGACTGGGGTGTATATGGAAACTCCCGGTTAGGTTGAATCAGACAATCGTTGGGTTTATAATTGCCCCATATATCCGCAGCAGCGGGGTCGTATGCAGGATTTAAATCATTGTAATTGAATTCATAAGCTATATGTTTTCCTCTTTTTGAATCGCCATAGGTAAAATAAACCTTTCTCAGGGTTAATTTTCCACTCTGATCTTCCTGGCCCGTTACATTATAGTTTTCAGAGCTTGGTATTCCGGGGGTCAGGGAGTAGTCATATTCAAAATGAACGGACTTCAAAGGTGTTTTTGCATCGCGGCCTGCTTTGGTATAAAGATCAATTCTTTTGAGCTTTTGTAATCTTCGGGTGGGATCCAGATTTCTACCCCCATTCTCATCCCTAACTTCCAGTCCATCCTTGCGGTCAGCGAGGGTAAATTCTGCGATATAGTTTTTGGTTTCAATGGAATGCAGATACCATATTTCTTTTTCACCATACACGTAATGTCCTTTTTCGTCATTGCTGTCGGTAAGTTTACCAGGTTGGTGAGATGCCATATTTTGCTCATAAGGTATTCTCCACCTGTAATCTTCCAGTGCCCTGTTATAATTAAATAGTGTATATGAGCCCAAATCATCAGGTGAAGGCCCGTCACCTGTAAGGTCAACATAGTCGGGTGATAAAATCGCCGTCAGCAGGAAACTATGAGCATAGCCCGGCAGGTGGGTAGCATGATAATAATGATCAATTCCTCTGTTGTTTTCAACGGTATTATCTTCTCCGGGCATATAATTTACCAGCCCGGTTGCACAATCGCTAACTCTGCCCGAAACATTGAAGGTTGCATCTTTCTGATAATGGTTGTAAGCGGGTATTCCATATACATACCTCTGGCCACCTTCATTTGTTATGGTTATTTCACCCATATGATGTGGCTTACGGCTTTGGTCAACCCTTCTGAAAATATAAGGATCATCAGTAAAATTATTTTTATGGAAATCCCGGATATGCCTTTGCAGGGCAAGATGAAAGGCTTCTCCTGCCGTGAGAAAGCTGAAATGCTGGTTTCTGCTTTGCCTTTCAGACATTTTAACCGGTTCATTTAAGTTAAATGAGTTCCCCTGATTATTAACAAGGCGTGCTGAAGCTTTCAAAGCAGGATGACTTCCTTCCAGATCAACAGCAACGGCATCACTGCCACCGGTTTGATCAAACAGTTGCCGGTTTAAGGGAGTAATTTCCGCGCCATTTTTAAAATAAAAAGGCTCATAAGCAGGATTTGTATCATCTGAAGAAATAAAATTCAGATGGTCTTTTATCAAATTATTGTTGTTCCATGCTGATGAATTACTGTTTGAGAAATTCGCTACAATGTCCGCTCCCAGGTGAAAAGCATTGGCAGCACCAACCTCTACAGATACATCAAGACTCGGTAAAGGAACATTAAGACCGGCTAAATCAGCATCCAGCGCATTATGTGAAACTCTGCTGTCGTTCAGCATAGCAATATCACCCCTGTGTGGTCTGATAACACCTGAGATTCCGGCACCACTTGCATTGTAAACATCATAACTGAAATTACTCAGTGGTAAAAGTGGCATTTCCGGTATAAAGGCACCCTCTTTTTCGCGGTTGAAATCCATCATAGCATGGCTGAGATTGCGTGCCTGATCGGCATAGATGTAACCAAAAGCCGGCAGACTATCTACATTTCTTTTCAGTCCCTGGTAGCTGAAATTACCTCTCACCTGCCCTGCCGGGAAAGTCCCCACCAGCTCCGGACCCAGTTTAACGGAATAGGATAGATTGATTGACTCCTGAGGAAAACGTATCATGGGAGTATGGGTAGGATTGCCAAATGAATAAGTAAGATTATCATTACGCGAAACCCTGGTTTCTTTTACACCCCTGTTTTGATTTAAATAAATGGATTTCATTCCCTCTCTGGAACCGAAATTATAGCCCAAACTATTTATATATTCAATGTTTTCATCCCTTTTATCAATTAAATTCAAACTTGCATTTAAATTGACACCACTGAAAGAATTGGCATTGATACCAAGGTTAGCGGTAAGCGGACCCCAACTGGTATTCACAAGTGTCTTTGATGGTGCTAAAGAAAGATTTAAACCCAATCCCCTGAAATTGTTATACATCAAACCCGCTGACACATTTGCGCCAAGTGACTGTGCTGATATTCCGAAAAACTCCAGATCAAGTGCTACATCCAAGCCATAAGTCCTGTTAGGTTTCATGTTTATTTCCTGCTTCACATAATCACCGGCAAAATCATCCGGAATCCCCCTCAGATTTCGTTGTATTACGCCTGTATTCAGGTTCCAGCCCAGACCTACAAAACTGGCTTCATCCATCATATTCACATTGGAATTGTAGGTAAGTACCAATGGATAACCGCCCACATCCAGAAGGGGAATGGAATAGCCGAAGGCCCCGGTAAATAAATCCACCATATTATCATTGGAAACGGGTGAAAAATATTCTACCTCGGGTTGCGATGGCCCTCCGGTAAGAGCAAGTGCGGATGGCACAAAAGATTCAAACAGGAGCAAAAAGGCGAAAAAGAAAGCAGCTTTTTTTACAATTCTGTACTTTGTCGTAAATTTCATGATGGTTATTCTTTTGAGTAATCAATTTTGGGTTGACGAAATCGCAAACTATATTGCATGCCCTTTTCATTTTTCAATTGAAGGGTATAAATAACTCCGGCATTTAACTGAGGAATTTCAAGTAAATTCAAACTATTGAAATTCAGTCCATGGCTTTGAATTGCCTCTAAAGGAGCTGTATAAATTTCATTTCCGTGATTATCTGAAATGCTGATATCCGGTTGCTCTTCCCTGTAGGGATTAAACCATGTGAAATATAAAACATCTGATGCCGGAGCATAAAAGCCCGGTTGAATAAAAGTTTTGAGTGCATAAAACTGATTTCCACTTATATCTTCTGTTGCTGTTGTATCGGTGTCGGTTTCCTCTTCATCCTCATCCTCATCGGTTTGCTTTTGATAACGGAAAACCCAAACCTCGCTTTCAGCCACCACAAAAGTGCCGGTACGAGCTTTTACCTGCCAGGCATAATTTGTTCCTTCCCGAAAAGACCTTGCTGCAGCCGGATAAACCTGCATGGGAGAGGTCAAATTCTCCATGAAAAAGAAAGGACGATTGGATTGAATGGCAGCAACCTCCGATTGCCCGGCAAGTATTTCTACAATGGTAAGTTCATAGTTCAGATTTTGTTGTATGGCTGTACCGCTTGCCGGCGACCATACAAACATTTGCCTTGATTCCTGAACAATTGATTTGTTTGGGGGATTAATCAGGGCCGGAGCAATAATCTTATCCGAATTAAGGAAGTAACATCGCTCGGCCAGCTCCTCCCCTTCCGGAAATGAGAAGAACCTAACACATACTTCATATTCGCCGGGCGGCAGTGAGTTTGTCCGTAAGATGTATTCCTCAAACCTTGGGTCAATCCTGATATTGTTAATAGGCTCAAGCAGAGTGTAATTTCTGTAGTTGAAAATTGTAATACCCGGTTCCAGAGTTACTGAAGCACTACGTGCATGGGCAACAACTGAGTTTTCACCCGAATATACTGTTGCTTCAAAAAAACCGGTAACTGCTTCCGGAGAATTATTAATTGCAGTTACATACCATAATTCATACATCTGAAAATCAGGTCGCTGTGGTGGTACAACCTGAATATCAATTACCTGTCCGAAAATGACAGATTTCTGAAGCAGTAGGATCAGAAAAAGAATAAATAATTTCGGAGTTAAATAAAAATTATGCATAATGATTGGTTGTAATTAAAAATTGCATAAAGCCATAACTAATGCCGTCAAAACTTTAATTAACCAATCAATACAAGAATTCTCATCAAATTGGCTCACAGATTTGAAAAAAAAATTTCTATGGTTGTCTGGTTCAACTGACTTTTAGAACATTGTCTGAAATAAACTTTTTTATTTCAAAAAAAAGTCGGAAATTTGCACCCCTTAAAGTCAAAATGTTTTAAAATCAATTAAACTTAGAATTAGCAAATGCCAACAAAAATCAGATTACAGAGAAAAGGTAAAAAAGGGAGACCTTTTTACCATTTGGTTGTTGCGGATGGTCGTGCACCCCGGGATGGAAAATTTATTGAAAGACTTGGCACTTATGATCCGATAACAGATCCGGCTACGGTGGAAATCAACTTTGACCGTGCACTATACTGGGTTCAGGTTGGAGCCCAACCCACCGACACAGCACGCTCAATCCTCTCACGGGAAGGAGTAATGCTTAAAGATCACCTTTTGAGAGGTGTTAAAAAAGGTGCGCTTACCGAAGAAGCTGCTGAAGAAAAATTTCAGGACTGGTTGAAAGAAAAAGCGTCAAAAATTGAGCAGGTTGCCAAGGATGCTGAACTTTCCAAAAAGGAACTGAAGAAAAAGCAGGTGGAAGATGAGCGGAAAATCAATGAAGCCCGCGCTGAAAGCCTTGCCAAAAAAGCTGCCAAAGAATCAATGAAAGAAGATAAGAAAGCAGAAACTGAAGAAGTGGAAGCAGTTTCAGATGAGACCGCCGAAGCTAAGGCAGAAGAAGATGTAAAAGAAGAAGCACCCGCTGAAGAACCCAAGGCTGAAAAGGAAGCCAAAGAAGAAGCTCAGGCTGAGGAACCTAAAGCTGAAGAGCCTGAGGCTGAAAAGAAACCGGAAGAAAAAGCTCCTGCCGAGGAACCTAAAGCTGAAGAGAAACCTGAAGAAAAAGCTCCTGCAGAAGAACCTGAAGCTGAGAAAAAACCTGAAGAAGAGGCTCCTGCTAAAGAACCTAAAGCCGAAGAAAAATCTAAAGAAGAAACTCCTGCAGAAGAATCCAAAGAAGAAAAAGAGCCTAAAGAAGAAGCTGAAAAAAAGTCCGAAGCTAAAGCATCAGACACTGAAAAAAAAGAAGCTGACACGGCTGAAGAAGATAAGGATAAGAAAGAATAGTAAAAAAGTAATACTTAGAAGTTCAACTCATAACCTGTCAGATTACAATCTGGCAGGTTTCTTTGCATATAGAGCATAAGGTTATGAAAATAGAAAACTGTTTTTACCTTGGGAAAATAACCCGGATTTTTGGATTCAAAGGTGACGTTGTTGCATTTATAGATGCCGACAAACCGGAAAATTATAAAAATCTGGATGCAATTTTCCTTAATATGAAGGGTAAACTTATACCTTTTTTTATTGAAAAAACGGAGATCCGAAATAAAAACAATCAGTTTACTTTAAAATTTCAGGATGTTGACAGTCACGAAGATGCTCAGCCACTTCTGGGTGCGGAAATTTATTTACCTCTTGATGTTTTACCTCCATTAAGCGGAAATGATTTTTACTATCATGAAGTTACCGGATTTAAAGTTATTGATGAAGAGAAGGGGGCTATAGGAGAAATTATTCAGGTTCTTGACTACCCTGGAAATCCGTTGTTTGAAATCGAATTCAAAGGCAAAACCATCCTGATTCCAATAAAAGATGAAATCATTAATAAAGTTGACAGAGAAAACAAGACCATTCATCTTAAAGCTCCTGAAGGTTTGATTGATGTTTATCTGGATGAAGACTGAGAAAACAAAGAAAGACAAACCCTTTCATTTTAAACAATTCAGCCTGCATGATAGCAGATGCGCAATGAAAATTGGCACGGATGCTGTGTTGCTTGGCAGCTATGCTGCAGGATTTGAATCAGATAAGATTTTGGATGTGGGGACAGGATCAGGGATAATTGCGCTGATGATTGCTCAAAAAACCGGTAAAATTATTCATGCCATTGATATTGATGCAGCGGCAGTTGAACAGGCTGCAGAAAATTTCTCAAAAAGTCCGTGGGCTCATTATATGCAGGCCTTTCATTGCTCATTACAGGAGTTTGTTCCTGAAGAAAGTATTAAATATGATTTGATTGTGAGCAATCCACCTTATTTTCAGAACAGCTTGAAAAGCAAAAATATTCAACGTACAACTGCCAGGCATGATCAAAATCTGAAGCTTGGTGATTTTTTTTACTTTTCAGAAAAACTCCTTGATAAAAAAGGTATTATTGTAACAATCACCCCCTACAATCTGAGAATTGAAAACGAATATTCTGCCAATAAATCAATGCTTTATCTTAACAAGCAATTGATCATAAAACCCAACCTCAAACTACAGCCTGTCAGAATCATACAGGTATTCAGCAGAATACCGGCGCAAGATTTCAATTCTGAAACCTTGTGTATTGAAAAAAATAAGAGAAATGATTTTTCTGATGAATACAGGAACCTTACCAGGGATTATCATCCTTTTCTTTAGGAATTATGGGCTACTTTTTGAGAGAA
This sequence comes from Bacteroidota bacterium, assembly GCA_007693555.1. Taxonomy (GTDB): domain Bacteria; phylum Bacteroidota; class Bacteroidia; order Bacteroidales; family UBA7960; genus SKVR01. Next base: position 13,804 of record REDJ01000147.1, on the reverse strand, counting down.
TGCTGAAACCTGGTTATATCATCGCTCAGTTCGGTCCAGGTAAGAAGCAAAACTTCAATTAGTTCAAAAGCTTTACTTCCCTTGCCTGACTTGACTAATCCCTCCATGTCTGAGGCAATTTTACGAAGTCTTTCTGCACCAATAGAACCACAAATTCCTGCCAATGCATGCACTGACACACGTATTGCTTCCTTATCACGGATTTCTTTTTGTTGTTTAATGGTTCTTATCAATTCTTCAGCTTCCGGAACAAATGAGTCAAAAACATCCCTGATAATATCATAATTCCCTTCTGCACATTTTTTGAGCATTTCAAGGGTTTCTTTATCAAGCATTTCCACCTGAGAGTATTTCCCGTAAAGCTTATCTGATTTTGTTATATCAGTCATGAGCATTTTATTCACTCCAGAAAGAATAGGGAATTCCTGCATTTACCAACATCCTTTTCAAATCAAAAGGTACTTCTAAGTTTATGTTTACCTTTTTCCCCTGTTTTTCCAGGTAATTTTTAAAATTTTCGAGCATTTTAAGAAACGATACATCGATACCTGTTACATCTTTTGCAAATAAATCAACCGATTCAAATCTTAAATTGGTTTTATCAAGATGTTCTCTTATCAGTTCTGCATTCTGCAAAGTCAGCATTCCTTCAAAAATCATCTGAATCTTTGCATCACCTGTTTCATCACAACAACTGGAGGTAAATTTGAAGTTTTCCATAATACATGTATTTAATGTAGTATTTAAGGTTATCTCTGCATTTCAGGTTGCCCTGAAAACTATTTCAAAAAACCTCCCCAAAAGAATTAAAACTCCATAAAAAAATGCTTTGAAATTGGTCATTAACTTTGGTACTCCATTTTAATGGGTTCTTTTATCAGCTGATTTATATATTCAAATTTGTCGACTAATTGGTTGATATCATTTTTCGGAAAATCATGCAACTTCATTTTCTCTTTTAAACCCATTCTGCTATCTGTATCAGGACCTTGCTCTCCATCATTATCGGAAATCAAATTTCTGAAAGATTCAAGATTATTGGTGAAATCACAAATAGATTTCGCAATTCCATCAAAATACATATCTATTGAATCAATTCCTTTTTTACCAATCATATAAACAGACCTGCTTTCAATAAATGACTTAAGATGCTCCGATGATTGTGAAAACAAGGTTCTGATTTTGTTCTTTTCAAAATGATTATCCGCATATACTTTTAATATTTGCTGAGCCTGTGAAGCTGTGTCCAAATCTTCGCTTATCAATAAATCACCAAAACTTATTTTATCAATTACCTTTTGCTCAATGACATGCTCCATCATTTCAAGGTCTTTAAACTTGTCAAAAAGCTCATTAAGTATCTTATATAACAATGTCATATCATTGGTGATATCCTTATAAGACTTTATATCATTATCTTTTTTTGTTATGAGTTTTTTGATATAATCATCCAGGCAGGTACCGTCAACTGAAGTCAAATCAGGATTTACCAATTCGGTTTCATTGATGGTTGTGATAATCGACTTTACTTCCTTATCTATTTCACTGAGTCCTTCAAATAATTCGTATACAACAGCCTGGTATTCTTTCCGTGTATACAATAACCTGTCAATTTGCGTATCTGTAATTTTGGAAACCTTAAGATTTAATTGATCTTCTTGCCGACCGGTATCAGAATCCTGATTTTGCAATATTTCCTTGAACAAAAGTTTTTGGGTGTCTTTTATGTGATTTAGCCTCCTGTTAATTGTATTGCGAGCCTCCATTTTTGAGGACATACTTGCTGCTATTTTATTTATTGATTCAAGGTGTTCTTTTACATCGGTTCCTGAGCTAACAAAACTTTTATGATGAGACTCGAAATGACTGATAAAGTTTTCCAGTTTATCAAGACCTCCAACCGTTATGCCAGACAATTCATTTTTGATTTTTTCAAGCTCGGTACGATAGCTTTTTATATGCTTCAGAATGTTAAATATGTTTTCTTCAAAAAGCGGGCAACTTTCCTTCAATTTATTGATCACAGCATGAATTTTAATGGCTTCATCATTTGAAAAACTTCTGAAACTGCGATCCTTAAATGTATTGGTTAGTTTTGTGTTGGTTAACAGGATATTTAACTGATTCAGATTATTTCTCAGGTTCATGAATGGTTCTGAAATCAGGCTAAAATTCTCATGAATAACCTCAAGGGTTTTTAATGAAACATCAATTTCATTTTCAAATATTTTCAATTCTTCTTTCAGCTCGCAAATCGCTGATCTTATTTCATTAAATAACGCAGAGGAACCTTTCTTCCCGGAAATTTCATGTATTTTCGAAACTGTTTCACTGAAAGAAGAGGTTTTACCTCTTTTTTGCATCAATGATTTATGAATCAACAAAAAACAGTTGTAAGAATACTGATTTAATTTACTGACTGATTTGTCAATTTCCGAAAAAAGTTCTCTGATAAATTCATTAGCCTGAACTTTTTTCGCTTTACCGGCATAACTATTATAACCCATATTCAACTTTTTTTCTGTTATTAATTCTTCGATAAAAGAATTTTTTGATTAACAAAAAGTTATTAACATTTACTATGGGATAAAAATAGACATGCTGCAATCTTTTAAAAACAGTAGATTTACGTGAATTTGTTGATAACTTTTTAAGGGTTTCTCTTACTTAAAAAAACTAAATCATAAAATATATTTTTATCTTTTTTTTTTATACTTTTACAGAACAAAGAATTCAGTTTAAATTTAATGCTGGATTAAATGGGATTTGGGATTTTTCGGGTAATCAAATTATCAGGTAATGTTTTTATTATCCATTTTATTTTCTTAACCTCGAATTAACGGAAAAACAAAAGGATGACAGTTTTAGTTACAGATGACATGTATACCAGTCGTATACAGATTGGGATTGTTTTAAAATCCATGGGATATACCTATGACGAAGCCTCCAATGGGGAGATAGCTATCGAGAAACTTGAGAAAAATCACTATGACTTCATCCTGATGGACCTGGAGATGCCTGTAAAAAATGGAATGGACACTACAATGCACATCCGGAAAAAAATGCAGGACCCCAAAAAACGTAATACCCCCGTTATAGCAATTACAGCGCATGACCCTGCAGATTACGCAGTAAATCTGGATCAATATGGATTCAATGCTTTGATCAGCAAACCTGTAACTCCCCAAAAACTTCAGGAAGCATTAAAAAGTATTGAGTTATAATACTGAATAAAAAACCAAAAAAAAAGAGGTTGTTTCTTTATCGAATCAACCTCTTTTTTTTGTTTAATGAACTTGTCAGCTACCACGTCTTCTTGGAGGAGTTTCCTCTTCATCTTTTTGTTCTCCGCGGCGCGTAGGTCTTTCTTCTTCTGTTTTGTCTTGGGTATCGCCCCTGCGTCTGGGTTGTTCTGGCTCTGTTTGTGGCTGCGTTTTAGTTTCTTGTTGCGCTTCCTGTTGTCTTGCAGCAGCAGCGGCGGCAGCAGCAGCGGCTTCAGCAGCTGCAATAGAGTCCTGACGTGCCTGCTCTTCAACTTCTGCTATAGAGTCAAGTCGGGCTTGTTCTGCCTCGCGATCACTGCGGCTGGGTCCACATGCTGTAATAGCAAAGGCACCAGCAAGTAATAAAATTCCGAAAATTTTTCTCATAGTTGTTTTGTTTTTTTGTTAATATCATTTCTCCGGTTGCAAAGATACGATTTTTTAAAAGTGAAAAAGTAAAACATAATTAAGAGAAAAAACTTTTTAAAAGAAAAATCTTTTAATTTTGCACTTACAATAAAAACAACAACCTATTAGTTATTTTTAATTATTAACAAAAACCTGTAATTATGAAAAATTGGTTAAAATTTGCATCAGCACTGTTTATCGGTGCATTTATTTTCGCATCTTGTGAATCAGAAGTTACACTTACTGTAGATCCAACAGACATTACCATTGATCTTGGAGATAGTTTTGATCCCATGGAAGGTGTTTCTGTCAGCGGAGCAAAACTGGATGATGTATTAGTTCTGGAAAATCCGCAGTTTAGCAATGTTCTCGTAGATCATTATGTATTTTCATATTCTGTAGAAGGTGAAACTGCACAAAGAAATGTTTATGTGCAGGCTGATAAACTGGCAAAAACTTACCAGGTTACCGATGTGGATGATGATGGTACTCAATACGCTCCATACCCGGTTATTGTGACCAGAGGACCTGAATTCAATCAATTAAGGTTCAATGAACTTTACTTTGATAATATCATTGTAAATGCTGTAGTGAATGGTCCTGTTATTACTATTCCCCAGCAAACTCACCAGGGGGTTTCTATTCAGGGAACAGGAACCTACAACGGAGAAACTCAAAGGATTCTGACCATCAATTATACTATCGATGGTGTTACCGGAACATCTACTTTTGAATAGCATTTTGAGAATATTTAATAAAAAAAGCTGCCTTTATGGGCAGCTTTTTTTATTAAAACTATTGAATATTTTATTTTCTGATCTCATTAAACATTAGTCACCTCTCCCTCACTTTTTGCTATTATAACTGCTCCGCAGCTATCGCTCCATACATTTATACTTGTGCGTATCATGTCCAGGGGTCTGTCAACAGCCAGTATCAAACCAATACCTTCCAGCGGCAAACCCACTGCAGATAATATGATGCTCATAATTACCACACCTGCCATGGGTATTCCTGCTGCACCAATAGAAGCTACAAGTGCTGTAATCATGACGATAAGTTGTTCTAAAATTGACAAATCAACACCATAAACCTGAGCTATAAACAGAACAGCTATACACTGATACAATGCTGTACCATCCATATTGATTGTAGCACCGAGCGGCAAAACAAAACTCGTGGTTTTATTGGAAACGCCACTTTTAAACTCAACAGACTGAATGGTCAGCGGAAGTGTAGCACTGCTGCTTGAAGTAGAAAAGGCAGTCAGCAATGGCACAGACATATTTCGGGCATGTTTCAAAGGATTGGCGTTACCAACTGTCTTCATCAACATGGGCAAGGTGAACAAGCCGTGTATGGCTAAAGCGGCTACAACAGTCAACATGTAAATACCCATACTGCTTGCAAGCCCAATTAGATTTTCAGAATTTTCAGCAACAACAACCGAGACAATTCCAAATATTCCCAAAGGGGCAAATTTTATCACAAATAGTGTGATCTTCATCATCACACCAAAAACTGCATTGAAAAAATCCGTTATTGGCCGGCTGTATTCCGGAGAAACCCTGGTGGTGAAAAAACCAAACAGTATGGCAAAAAATATAATGGAAGGCAAATCTGCCCGTGCCATTGATTCGATTATATTGGTAGGAATAATTTTCAAAAGGGTTTGTCCGAAAGTATCAGCGCTTACAGCAAGATCAACAACATTATTGCTTAAGCCCACATCAGCACCAATTCCGGGCCTTATCAGATTTACAAGCAGAAGACCTGTAACAATAGCAAACAAACTTGTTGTCAGGTAGTAACCAATGGTTTTTGCAGTCATTCTGCCAAGGTTTTTACCAGATCCTAAACCTGTAACCCCAGAAACTATAGACGAAAATATCAGAGGAACAATAAGCATACTCAATGCACGGAGAAAAAGAGTTCCCATCCAACTGACATATTCAACATAATCAGTAAAGAATACACCAAAAAAGACACTAAGAACCAATGCAATAAGTATTTGCCAGTGGAGTTGTATCCGATTCAACATACGTTATTTATTTAATCATCAATAACTATGAATATTTCAATATAATTAAGAAAAGAAATTGAAGCAATATTTTATTAACCTGGAAACAATGATGTAAACCTCTAATCATAAAAAAATCTGCGCTACTTTGTATCTGCGTCATCTGCGTTCTATATCATTATCCTTAAATAACCAATAATTATTAATACATACTGAAACACAGAGTAAAAAAATTACAATCGGCAATAATACAAAAAGATAATATTACCCGGGCTGTTTTATTAAATTTTCTTTTAAAATGAGAAATTTTGACAGAATAAGTTTCCTTCTAAATGCCATATTGTCTTTTTATAAATGATTTCATCGCTTGGTTTGTTCTTTGAAGATATCTTAACAGCAATTTAAAAAATGAGAAAAAATCAGTATAACCCAATTATATCATTGATAAAAAATGAGCCTCGATAATTATACATTAAAATCACAGGAAGCGCTTCAAAAGGCCCAGGAAATTGCCATGGGTTACCAGCACCAGGCAATAGAAACAGGACATTTACTGAAAGGAATACTTGCTGTTGATGAAAATGTAACACCCTATTTGTTGAAGAAGAATGATGTTAACCTGCAAAACTTCAAACAGGTTCTCGATCGCATTGTGGAAGGATACCCAAAGGTAAGTGGTGGCAATGTTTACCTGGGGCAGGATACCAGTCGGGTGCTGCAAAGTGCAGTTGCCCATCTAAAGGAATTTGATGATGAATTTATTTCCATAGAGCATCTTTTGCTTGCGCTGATAAAAAACAAAGACAACATCAGCCAGTTAATGAAAGACAGCGGCTTAACTGAAAAAAACCTGAAAGCAGCCATTACTGAGCTTCGCAAGGGTTCTAAGGTGAAAAGCCAGTCGGCAGAAGAAACCTACAATGCGCTTGGAAAATATGCCAAAGATATTAACCAACTTGCACTTTCCGGTAAACTGGATCCGGTTATTGGCCGCGATGAAGAGATCCGCAGGATTTTACAGATTTTATCCCGTCGAACCAAAAATAACCCAATTTTGATTGGTGAGCCGGGTGTAGGTAAAACTGCCATTGCCGAAGGTCTTGCCCACAGAATTATCAATGGGGATGTTCCTGAAAACCTGAAATCCAGGAAAATTTTCAGCCTCGATATGGGTTCTCTTATTGCGGGTGCCAAGTATAAGGGAGAATTTGAGGAAAGACTGAAGGCAGTAATCAAGGAAGTGGTTTCCTCAGATGGCGAAGTAGTGCTTTTTATTGATGAAATTCATACCCTGGTTGGGGCCGGTGGCAGTGGAGAGGGAGCCATGGATGCAGCCAATATCCTCAAGCCAGCCCTGGCACGAGGTGAACTCAGGGCCATAGGAGCAACAACACTCAAAGAATATCAGCGATATTTTGAAAAAGACAAGGCTTTGGAACGTCGTTTTCAGACCGTAATGGTTGATGAACCCGACCGCACCGATGCTATTTCTATCCTGCGGGGATTGAAGGAAAGATATGAAACCCACCACCAGGTAAGGATTAAGGATGAGGCCATTGTGGCATCTGTTGACCTCTCGCAAAGATATATTTCAGACCGTTTTCTTCCTGACAAGGCAATCGACCTCATTGATGAGGCCGCTTCAAAACTACGCCTGGAAATGAATTCCGTTCCAGAAGAACTTGATGAAGCAGAAAGAAAGATCAGGCAACTGGAAATCGAAAAGGAAGCCATTAAAAGGGAAAAGGATGAGCAAAAACTAAAAGAACTCAATGAAATACTGGCAAATCTTTATGAGGAAAAGAACCGGCTTAAAGCACGGTGGGAAAGTGAAAAAGAAGTTGTAGAAGGAATTCAGGAACAAAAAAAGAGAATCGAACAGCTCAAATTTGAAGCCGACCAGGCCGAGCGAAACGGTGATTTCGGGAAAGTTGCCGAAATCCGTTATGGTCATATGAAGTCAGCGGAAAATGAGCTTGAAAAACTTAACGGCAAATTGCAGGAGATGCAGACTTCGCAGGCACTGATAAAGGAGGAAGTGGCTGCGGAAGATATCGCTGATATTGTTTCTCGCTGGACAGGTATCCCCGTGAGCCGGATGTTGCAAAGCGAACGAGAAAAATTACTGAAACTGGAGGATGAACTTCACAACAGAGTTGTGGGCCAGCAGGAAGCCATAGAAGCCGTTTCCGATGCTATCCGTAGAAGCAGGGCGGGCCTGCAGGACCATAAAAAGCCCATAGGATCATTCATTTTTTTAGGAACCACAGGAGTTGGTAAAACCGAGCTGGCCAGAACACTGGCAGAGTTCCTCTTTAATGATGAAAATGCAATGGTACGCATTGACATGTCGGAATACCAGGAAAGGCATACTGTAAGTCGCCTCATTGGTGCACCTCCGGGATATGTCGGTTATGAGGAAAGCGGACAGCTTACGGAATCGGTGAGAAGAAAACCCTATTCTGTGGTATTGCTGGATGAAATTGAAAAAGCCCATCCCGATGTATTCAATATACTTCTGCAAGTGCTGGACGAAGGTAGGCTTACCGATAACAAAGGCCGCACTGCCGATTTTAAAAACACCATTATCATTATGACTTCCAATATCGGATCTTCACTCATCCAGGAAAGTTTTGAAAAAATGAGCGAAAGCAACCAGGATGAAATTGTGGAAAAAACACAGCTTGAAGTTTCGGCTCTTTTGAAAAAGACCATCCGCCCTGAGTTTCTTAACCGGATAGATGAAATCATTATGTTCAAACCGCTGAATTATGATGAAATCAGGGATGTGGTAAAAATTCAAATCCGCAGGGTTCAGGAAACCCTTTCAGAAAACGGTATTACACTTGAGCTTACCGAAAAAGCTGTTGACTGGGTTGCTACAGCCGGATATGACCCTCAATATGGAGCAAGACCATTGAAAAGAGCCATCCAAAGGCATATCCTTAACAGACTTTCTAAAGAGATTCTGGCAGGAAATATTACCCGCGACTCACAAATCAGGGTTAACGTCAAAGATGATGAGCTGGTATTTGAAAATTAACACTCTGAGCCATTGAAAATAAAAACCGGGAAATCAGATAATTTTTTAATGATTTCCCGGCTTTTTTTTAATCAGTTAATAAAATCAGTATCTGAGTATTCCTGCAATTTTATTGTATTTCCCAAGTGAACCGTTATCCACAAAAATAACACTGCCACCTTTCTCCAGAACGACTTCTGCAACTTCATCAACTGCATCGGGCATAATATTCTTTTCGTCCACATCACTAATATCCAAAATCAGATTATTGTTTTCTCCTTCTGCGGCAGAAACATGATAATCCTCTTCAACCACCAGCAGGTTTATTCTGCCTTCATTGGCAAATCTCCAGGCTTCGGAAATACCGGTAGCAAGTTTTTGCAAACCTAACGCTTTCTGAACTTCATTAAGTGCCTCATGTCTCTCTTTATTGTTTTTTTCACGAACCAGTTCCCATGCTTTCTTACCCACATCATGAGCTGAAGTGGTTTCATAATTGCCCTCCAGCTGTTCATAAATGATATTCTTCACGTCTGCAACTTCTTTAAAAAGGGCGAGATTTTTTTGCACACCTGCAATTACCAGTTTGTTGCTTTCAAATTTGTAATTTGCCAAAAAAGTTTTATCAACCTTGTTAAAGAATTCTCTTATTTGCTTCTTCTTTTCCCTGGAAAAATCAGTAGGATTCAACTCCAGCATTTCAAACTCACTTTGCATGGGAAATCCGTTTTCGTTAATTTCAGTTGCATGATCTCTGTGACATGAAAGAAGACGGGCACGGTGCAGGCTTAAATCGAGCACAAAATAACTTGTGCCTCTGTTAATGCCTTTTATCAAATCACGGGTGGCAAAGGTTTTATCTATTATAACCCTTTCTCTTACCCTGAAAGGAATATCCACCATCTTAGACACATCTTTATTAACATATAGTACCAGACCGTCAAGTGTTCTGCTGATGTCAACCTTAGCAGCCAGTTCTTTGATTTTTTCAATCAATGGCTTTGCATCCCGTTTACCCAATTCCTGTTCAAGCTTTTCAGTTGCTTCCCTGACCATTTTTTTCAACCTTATGGCATTTTTCTGATTTTCAGGTGCAGTTCGGTGGGTAGGTAACAGAATTGACACACAAGGATACTCCTTAACTTCCATTAATGATTTTAATAATTTCTTGTCCATATTTTGAGTTTTAGAAAAATAAAATTATGTTGCCAATATAGCCAAATCCACCCCTAAAGTCAAATTTTTTAAAACTTATTATGGAATGAACTTTTTATCCAATAAAAACAGGAAAAATGTTAACAATCCTTACCAAATTTAAAGGGGCCACAGGATTTGGAAATAAAGTTATATTTTTGCAAAAACCCGGATATTAAATTATTTAAACCAACCTGCTTTGAATATCCCTTATTTCATTGCCAGTAAAATGGGTGCCGAAAACCCCAGGCTAACAGGTCTTGTAAAAGCTATAGCTATTCTATCCATTTCACTTGGCCTGGCAGTTATGATTATCGCAGTAGCTGTCGTTACAGGGTTTCAGGATGAAATCAGGAGTAAGGTAATTGGATTTGGTTCTCATATTCAAATCACAAATTTTGATTATAACATCTCCTATGAAGCCAGACCGGTGGATAGGCGTCAGGATTTTTACCCCGGTTTGACAGAGATTGAAGGCATAAGACATATTCAGGTATTTGCAACAAAGCCGGGTATTATCAAAACGGATGATGAAATACACGGAGTTATATTCAAAGGTATCGGAGAGGATTTTAGCTGGGACTTTTTCAGAGACAGGCTAAGACAGGGGTCTATTCTGAATTTATCAGATACAACCACCAGTAACCAGATCATAATCTCCGAATATGTATCCCGGATGTTGCAACTAAATATTGATGATAATGTTTTCATCTACTTCATTCAGGATCCTCCAAGGGTAAGAAGATTCTCTGTGGCAGGTATTTATGAAACCGGGTTGGAAGAACTTGACAGGATTTTTGTGCTGGGAGATATTTCGCATATACAAAGGCTTAACAACTGGACCTCCTATCAGGTGGGTGGATTTGAGGTTTTACTTGACAACACCCGCCAAATGGAGCAAATGAATGAACTTGTCCGCGACAACATTCCCTATACTCTGAACTCAAAAACAATTCGCCAGATTTATCCCCAGATATTCGACTGGCTTGCATTGCTTGACATGAATGTATATGTTATTATTATAATCATGATCCTGGTTGCAGGCATCAATATGATTACTACTCTCCTTATTTCTGTTCTTGAAAAAACCAATCTCATCGGAATCCTGAAAGCACTTGGTGCCGGGAATGCCATGATACGCAAAGTTTTTTTATATCATGCGGGATTTTTAATTTTCAGAGGACTTTTTCTGGGAAATATTCTTGGCATCGGGCTGGCTCTTTTGCAGCAAAGATTTGGAATTATTAAACTATCACAGGAGTCTTATTTTGTGGATTTTGTTCCCATTAATTTTGAAATACCTTACATTCTTGCCCTTAATGCAGGAACATTCATCATATGTATGGCCATGCTGATCATTCCCAGTTATATCATTGCAAGAGTTTCGCCAGTAAAAGCTATAACTTTCAGATAACCTTCAGATTTTAATCTTTTTCACAAATGAAGAAATATCCCGGTTACTTTTATAATTAAATTGTAACCACTAAAAAAGATTCTCATTCTTTTTTTTTCTAATCCGCCTGTTTTTACTAATTTGCGGGCCATAATTTGTTTTTATGGAATTGTTAAATAATAACCAAATAAAAGAACTTTTTGCCCTGCGCAAGTGGCTGCATAAAAACCCCGAACTTTCCGGAAAAGAAAAAAACACATCACGAAAACTGGAGGAATTCATCAGGCAGACCTCACCCGATAAAATCATAACAGGTTTGGGTGGTTACGGCGTTGCCGCCGTGTATGTGTTTGATGAGAAAGGACCTACTATCCTTGTCAGAGCCGATATGGATGCCCTGCCCATTGATGAGGTAAATACCTTTAACCATAAATCGGAAAACGATGGCGTTTCGCACAAATGCGGACACGACGGGCACAGCACAATTCTGGCCGGGCTGGGCATTGCTTTAAAAAATAATCCGCTGCCCGGGGGAAGAATTGTTTTATTATTTCAACCCGAGGAAGAAACCGGACAAGGTGCAGCAAAAGTTATTGCCGATGAAGCTTTTAAAATGATCAAACCTGATTTTGCCATAGCATTGCACAACCTGCCTGGTTTTGAAAAAGCTGCTATAGTTCTCAGAGACGGTCCCTTTGCTGCAGCATCAACAGGTATGATTGTAAAAATCAACGGGGCATCATCACATGCTGCTCATCCCGAACAGGGCAACAGTCCGGTAAAGATGCTTGCACAGGTAATGCAGGAACTTCCGGAACTTCCGCAAAAGAAATCATCAAAATTCAAAGACTTTGCCCTGGCAACCATTATACATACAAAACTGGGTGAAGTAGCATTTGGCACCAATCCCGGTAAAGCTGTTCTGATGGCAACATTGCGAACCTTCTATAATGATGACATGGATGTGCTGGTTAAGGAAGCCGAACGCCTTGTAAAATCCCTTGCCGAAGAGTACAAAATGAAAATTGATATATCATACACCGAAGAATTCCCTGCAACTATCAATGACAAAAAGCTCAATGATACCATCAGGCAGGTATGTGAAGAGCTGGGCGATGAAATAATTGAGATTGACGAGGCATTCCGCTGGTCGGAGGATTTCGGTCATTTTACCAGTAACTTTAGAGGTACACTATTTGGTATAGGAAGCGGAAAGGATAGTCCGGGCCTGCATAACAATGATTACGATTTCCCTGATGAAATTCTGCCCCATGCCGTTCAGGTTTTTTATCACACCCTGAAAAAACTGGTCAGTTCATCGTGAAAAATAAACTTAAAAACCAAAAATTATAATGTTTCATACATCCCACATAGAGATCAGCAAATCAGCCTACAAAAAAAACATCAAATACCTGCGCAAGCTGGCAGGTGAGCAAACAGTAATTTCTTCCGTAATTAAAGGCAATGCCTACGGACATGGAGTTGGAAATATTGTACCCATGGCTGAGGCTAATGGTCTGTCGCATTTCAGCGTTTTTTCTGCATCTGAAGCTTTGCAGGTTTGTAAGGTAAAATCAGATAAATCCAATGTAATGATCATGGGATTGCTGGATGATGAAGAAATTGAATGGGCGATAATGAACGATGTGGAATTTTATGTTTTTGATACCGAAAGGCTGGACAAAGCAATTGAAACGGCCAAAAAACTTAAAAAACAGGCCCGCCTGCATATTGAGGTGGAAACAGGATTCCATCGTACAGGTTTCGATTATGATTATATGCCAAATCTGATTGAAAAACTTAAAAAAAATCAGCAGCATTATGTATTTGAAGGTCTCTGCACTCATTATGCCGGTGCCGAGAGCATTGCCAACTATGTACGTATCCGCGAGCAGATAGCCTTGTATCGCAAATTTTACAGGTATTTCCAGCGTCATGAATTGCTGCCATTGAGAAAGCACACAGCCTGTTCCGCAGCCGTGCTCACCTACCCTACCACTATAATGGATCTTGTAAGAGTAGGCATTGCCCAATACGGATTCTGGCCCAGCCCTGAAACACAAATGTTCCGTTTCCGCAAAGACCCGCAGGATGAGAATCCCCTACGCAGGCTCATTTCCTGGAAATCCAGGGTAATGGTAGTAAAAGATGTGGAAGCCGGGGAGTTTATTGGGTACGGCTCATCGTTTCTTGCCAATAAAAAAACCAGGATTGCCATTGTGCCCGTAGGCTACAGCAATGGTTTCAGCAGATCACTTTCCAACATGGGACGTGTGCTGATACGCGGCAAACGTGTGCCTGTAATCGGCACCGTTACCATGAACACCATGACCGTTAATGTTTCCGACATACCCGGTGTGGAACGCGGCGACGAAGTGGTGATTATAGGAAAACAAAAACGAATGAATATATCTGTTGCTTCTTTCTCCGAAATGAGCAATGAACTTAATTACCAGACCCTTACAAGAATACCTGCGGATATACCGAGGGTTGTGGTGAAATAA
>REDJ01000045.1 GCA_007693555.1 Bacteroidota bacterium | reverse complement strand
AATTTTTTATAATGCTCAAATAATTCGTATATAGTCTGAACGTAAATAACCGGTTCAAGACCGGAAGCATAGCCAAAATTTACAAAATCCAGATTGTAATATTCAGGGTTTGCTTTCTTTAGCATAAAACGTTCAACATTGTTATGCCATATGTCAGGATTGGCATCAAAAGCTTCGGCCAGCCTGCGTGCATCCTGCACATGCCCCTGGCCCACATTATATGATGCAATGATAAACTTCATTCGTTCGTCCGGATCTTCAATTTTCTGCTGCCAGTAATTTTCAAGCCATAAAAGAAATTCAACGCCTGCATTTATGTTTTGCTGAGGGTTTCTGGGGTTTGTTGCTCCAAATTCATTTGCAGTGCGGGGCATCAGTTGCATAAGCCCGGTTGCACCGGCCCATGAGCGTGCATTGGGGTTAAACTGCGATTCGCGATATATCAGCGCTGCAAGCATCCGCCAGTCCCATCCAAGCTTTTCTGCCCCTTGGCGAATCAATTCGTCGTAGGGCGAAATGGAACCTCCTGTTATGGGGTTATATTCACTGGAATAACGTGAGCGAAAGGCTTGCCGGTTTTTATAATACTTGTTATAGATTACGTAATAGTCTGCATGATTTTGAGCCTCTCTGAGCCAACTGTTTATGGTATCAAGAAGCAGGGGAGCAGAAGGCCTTACTGCCCATGCAGTTTGCTGCGGAAGGCTCACCGGTGTCTGTATGTCAATATCCTGGTAGTATGCCGATTGTATCTGTGCAATGTTTTCATCAGCTACAGTTAAAGAAATGGAGTCATTTGCCACAAGATTGATAAGATCTTCGGTGGTAAGATTGCCGGGAGCTTCAATAACTTCAATGTTTTCACCTATTTCAAGAGATAAATTGTGCAACCGGCTTACATATGCAGAGCCCTTGCGTACATGAACCGTTTTACCTGCCAGATCAAAAGGGTTGCGGATGAGATGGTTTTCTATTTCATGCAGTTTCATCTGCCGCCAGTTCTCCGGCTTTCTTTGCACCAGTACCTGCCGGGTAACATTGAGAGGATCTGTAAATGCGAGTTTTTCCCGTCTGTCGGTAGTTATGGTAAGCCCGTATGCAATAAGATCACCCTCACCCTTGTCAAGCATATTGACCATTTCTTCCAGATCGCGCGCAATTATAATATCAACAGGCAATCCAAGATGCTCTCCAAGCATCTGCAATAGCTCATATTCGTAGCCCATTGGCTGGCCCCGGTAAATAAAATAGGACAAGGGGCTGTAGCTGGTGATGGCGGTCAATTGCCCGCTCTCAAGTATTTGAGGGAGGTCTTTTGGTTTTTCCTCAGGCTTGCAGGCAGCTATGAATATTATTAACAAAAAAACAAAGACTTGTTTGTATTTTAACTTTTCGGCCATAATATCAGTAATAGCTGTGATTTGAAGTTCAAATCTAAACAGAATTCAGATAATAATCAAATGATTTAAATTATTGAAATACAAGAATATATATTAGATGTGAATTAAACAATCTAACACTTTATTCTATGTTGAATTGTATTATAAAAATTTGATTTTATTGATATTGCTGCAAAGAAACAGATAAAAAAAAAATTACAATTCGTAATACTTAAATTATTTTATTTATTTTTGTCCGATTGGTTTATGTTAATATTGTTAATGATGTTTGTTGCTTTTGAATAATAGCTATATTTGCGTTTGTACAAATCAATTTATTATCAATTTAATCTTTAAACCATCAAAAACTAAAACTATTAATCCTTTATTGTTTCATTAAAACTTTACAATCATGAAGAAAAAATTACCAATGCTTTTTGCTTTAATGCTGGTTTTCGCTATAAGCAATATGTTTGCGCAGGATTTACTGGTATTACATAGTATGGATACTGAAACTGCATCAGCGGCTACCTCTGCAAATCGTGACGATGTCAATTATGAGGTTGCTGAGAATTTCACCGGTGTAAACGGAACTGTTAACCAGATTGTTGTCTATGGCCTTTATGCTATTTTTGATGATGGTTGGGCAAATGCTGATCCCGGCGCAGGACCTCTTTTTAATATAAGGTTCTATGAAAGTGATCCCGAGGTGGAGCCAAACTGGGGAAATGCTTCCCTTGAATTATTTGACATGCCTTCTACCATTGAGGCAGAAGAACCATGGGGCAATGGATTCAATGTTTGGAAATATACCATTGATATTCCTGATACATACCTGGATGATGGTTGGATTGGTGTTCAATCTTCAGGTGGAGACGGATGGTTCCTGTGGCATAAATCACTTGACGATGACCTGTTCGCATGGCAAAAGAATTACAATGACAAAGGCAACGAGTTTGCATTTATAGGTGCTGATTCCGGTGCAAAAGTTGGTGCGCTTGAATACGACCTTGCAGTAGAACTTTACGGAGTTGCCGGTAATGGAGAGGAAACTACCGTAGTTGACATTATTGTAGGCAGCGAAGTTCACACAACTCTTGCCACTGCAGTTACATTAGCAGGTTTGGTTGATGCTCTATCCGGTGAAGGTCCTTTCACTGTATTTGCTCCCACCGATGATGCATTTGATGCACTTCCCGATGGTCTTCTTGATGATCTTCTGGATGATCCTGAAGGAGCATTAACCAGCGTGCTTCTTTATCATGTTGTTGAAGGAAATGTTATGGCAGCTGATCTTTCTGACGAACAGGAAATAACTACATTACTGGGACAGATCTTAACTGTTTCCATTGATGGTGGTGATGTATTTATCGTTGATTCTGAAGGCAATGAGTCCCAGGTAACTGTTCCCGATCTGGTAGCCGACAATGGTGTAGTACATGTTGTTGATGGTGTATTGATACCTGATCTTACAGTGCAAATGTTTGATGTTACTTTCAATGTTGATATGGAAGATGCGGTTGCAGAAGGTGATGTAGTTTTTGACCCTGAAATACACAGAGTATTCGTAACCGGTTCATTTGCCGGTTGGGTTGAGCCTGGTTCAGATGAAACTTTTGAACTATTGCCTGCTCCGCCTGCAAAATCAAAAAACACTGTTGTTGTCTTTGAAGAAGCGTTTCTGGTTGGCAATGATACTGGCGCACTTCCTGAAGGATGGGAAGTAAAGAAAGCAGATAATGCGTTAGGAAATAATCTTCAGGATTTAGAAGAAGGAGATCAAAGATGGCATCTAATGTCTCCTAGTTTCTTTATATATGAAAATTTTACCGAAGCATGGGTGAAGGAAGGTGAAGGTGCAATGCACTGTAACTGGAATGTGCAGGCAGTGCAAAACGCATATGCAATTACTCCTGATATTGTTTTGCCTGAAGCTGACGAGGTGTGGCTCGAATATTGGAAATTTTTTGTTCATGACCTTGACGAAGGCTGGCTTACCGAATACAATCTATTGATCCACAGCGATGGTGCGTGGGACCTCTTGAACAGTTTTGACAGCGATGACGGAACCAATATGTACGATGACCCCGTTATGATAGATATCAGTGCTTATAATGGACATACCATCAGGCTGGCATGGGTTTTAAAATGGACTGACGGTATTCAGATGACTATCGACGATATTTCTGTCACAGCTTACGGTGTTGCAGGTGATCCGGATCCGGATCCCGTTAACAATATCTATACTCTTACTGTGCCAATCGAAGAAGGCACACATCAATACAAGTATTTCCTTATTGTTGATGAACCCACATGGGGTATTGGTGAATGGCCCGGAGACCCCAACCGTCAAATCATTGTTGACGCTGACAAAACTGTTAACGACGTATTTGGTGTACAGCCGGTTAATGTTGTTGAAAACGAACTGGCAGAAGAAGGTATCAAATTGTTCCCCAACCCTGTTCAGCACACTCTTTATGTTGAAAACAGCGAAATGATTAACAGCATCAGAATTTTTGACCTTACCGGAAGAATGGTTTACAGCCAGGTGGTTAATGACAATACTACCTCTGTTAACGTTAGCGAATTCAAAACCGGCGTTTACATTATGCAGGTTATGACAGCTAATGGCGTTGCAAGCCAGAAATTCAATGTAAGATAAGCTTTGCTTTCGCTTAGAAATATTTAATAGAAAAAGGCTGGCCATGGTGGTCAGCCTTTTTTATTTCAGGTCATCCTGTTACTTTTCTTTAAAAACGGTTAGTCCGGTCAGCCTGTGGTTATATTTAGTTTCTTACCCGGTCAATTCATCACCTGCTTACTTCCTCGCATTATCCCGGCCATTTAATCGTTATCCGCCTCCTTTAACCTGCTTGCCTCTGTAAACTCCAGACTGATATAAACGGATAAAATAAAACCGGCCCCATAATGAACAGGGCCGGCTATATTAAATTGTCTGAAATATTAATCAACGAATGATATTCACCTTTTTCACCTGGCGGGTATTCCCGTCAGAAACAACTACAAGGTAAAGGCCGCGTGGCTGAGATGAAAAATCAATTTCAAACATTGATTGCCCCGCCACAAAAGATTCTTCACGATTATAAACCATATGGCCCGAAGTATTAAATACCTGCAGGCTCATACCAGTTATGTCTGCGGGGAAAGAAACATTTACAAGCCCCCTGGATGGGTTGGGGAAGATTGTAATTTCATCGGTTGTTAATTCATAATCATTGACTGAAACAGGAATTGTTGTATCAAAGAAAGCAGTCAGTGATAATTCATTGCCGGGCATAATGAAGGAATATTCCTGCCTCCAGCTGATAATTTCACCACCTTGCAACCAATTATGAAAATAGTAACCGGCTTTTGGCCATCCTTCCACGGTTACCTTTTGCCCTTCAATAAATCTCCCTGCGCCATATACTTCACCGGTGTTTTCGGGATGCATGCTCAATAACACACGATAGGTATTGTCAGCAGCATCCTTGATTTCAATATTATCTAAAGCAGCAAAAGCTTCAGTCTGGCAAGACATCCTGAAAGCCAGCCTTACATTCTCTTTGCGAAACCGGCCTAAATCTTCAACATTTTGTATCCAAGTGTATGCATTGGAGCTTTTGTAAAAAGGGTGTTGACCTGCATCCCATATTTTATTGAAAGAACCGTCATCGGTGCTTGCATACAACTCAAGGAAGCACTCAGAGGAATTGCTGCCGGCATAGCTGCTGTTAAACCAGAAGTATAATGCAGGCTTATCCGGTTCACTTAAATCAAAGGGAGGTGTAATTAACCAGTTGCCACCGTTATCATCTTCTGTGAGATGGAGGTAAACAAAGTGATTATCATCTTGAGGTTCAATTTCCATATTGCTAACGGTATATCCCGAACTAAACTGCCAGCCCTGACCCTGACCTTCACTGGCCCAGCAGCCGGGAAGCTCTCCGGCATCAAAGTTTTCCAGCCACGGAAATTCACTTATATTTTCCTGGCAAAACTCATCATGAAACAAATAGACAGTATTTGATGGAGCTGATTCAATACCTTCGGGGTAAATGGCTGTAATAAAATAAGTGTCGTAAGGGCCTTCACCTTGCCCTTCTTCATCTGTGAAAGTTAATTCATTTTCATCGTTCGCATGAAAAGTATCCAAAAAAACACCATTTTTGAAAATATTGTATTGAAATGCAGAGTTTGCCCATTTGCTCTGGATTTTATCCAACCCGGTGAAATCATCCGGTGAAATTATTTTCAATTTATCTTCGTGTTGATTTGTATGGTCTTCAACATAGATTTTTGAAAGATAAACATACTGATTGTCATTGTTACCGGCAAGGTTCCAGTTGTCGGGAGCTCCAAAAAACGAAACGCCGTGCCCGTAATTCATGAGTTGATATACTGAAGCTGGATTACCACTTGAATGAACCGGATCTACCGCAACATAGAATTTATTTTCAAACGTAACAGGCATGCTAAGTTCATATATAAACTCAACGAGGCTTTCGGCTTCCAGTACCGGAGATACATACATGAGCTGATAACCGGTATGATCATATATTTTAAACTGAAACTCATTGCTTGCCCAGGGTAAACTTGGGTTTTGCATGAATGTATGTGATAATTTAGTAATTGTTACAGGATAACTAAAACCAAATGCACCTGCGTGGAATAATGTGGCACGTTGAGGACCGCTGGAAATGAAGTCGTGAAAAGAATTTGAATAGGTATACCAGCCAGGATTATTGGGTGTCTGGCCGGGTTTAAGCCATTTGATTTCAACATGATCATTTTCCAGTTTTTTGGCAGTTAAAAAACCGGGAGGAGGGTAGTTTTCCTGGTAAGGATCAAATCCAAATATATATTCAACTCCGGAATTTAATGGGTCAAGATAAAAATTGATATGCTCGAAAGCATCAGGACTTTGATCCCAGTGGTGACTCATTTTGCCATAAAAATCAGGATTATTTGTGTTATTACAGCTTGAGGAGCCTCCGGTTAGTGTACCGACAATAAGGCCTTGAGGATTAAATAGCGGAGAACCGGATGAGCCTCCCTGCACAACACTATGTCCGTTTTCTGTTTCTGACCAGACAACTCTCCATGTGGAATTTTCTGCCATTTGCTGACCACTTACAACAGGACTCGCAGTCGTTACCGGCTGAGTATAAGTTGAAATCTTTTTTGCATCTCCTGCAGGATGGTGTATTCCCACTCCGAAAGGGCTTGCCTCATCCATTCGGTTCCAGCCGTTGTAATAAGGCTGAAAAGATTTTGGAGGTACCTGGTGTAAATAAAGCAATTTAAAGTCAGAGCCCTCAAGTATGGGGTTATCCATTAATAAATCTGCTCCGTAAAGTACATTGTGATAAGGGGTTCCGGAGTTATCGCATATGGGTCGTTCAAAATTAAAATAGAACTGCCATAGGGCATAATCTCCCGGACTGGCATTGCTGCCACAATGAGCTGCCGTGAGAAAAAACGGAGTGCCATCATTAAGTGCATTGTTAACCAGTGATCCACTGCACCAGAATAAACTTGAACCCACACGCATGAGCATTCTGGCTACACCTCGCTTCTGCCTCTGCCACATATCTCCTTCCGAGCAGTTGATGTTAACCATGCAGGGACCCGCATTGCCAAGATTCTTATCACTGTCTGAAAAATCTGTTAATCCCTGAGTTACATGAAATAGTTCTTCAATGAAAAAAGAAGAATTTATCATTTTCTGTGATTCACCGGATGCTATCCTTTCCTGGTATTCAACAATCAAGGCATCACCGGGTATAAGCTGTGAGGAGAATACCTGAAGATCATTGTTGTTACGTTGGTCAAAACTTCCCAATACAAAAGAGAGTTCCGGGTCGTATATGAATATCTTAGCACTCTCAGATAGCTGAAAATTCTGCATGGTAAGGCCGATACCATTGGCTTCAGGTGATTTTATCATTACCCGCCAAAGCCGTAATGTGTCGCCGTAAACTTCCCACTCTCCATGGGTTAAAGGGTTAATATTTACAGGTACTGAAAAACCTGCATGCATTGCTTCTCCGGGAGGAGTGATATAATCTGAATACATTTCTCTTTCCTCCATCTGAACGGGTGAGAGAGGCTTTACAAAAGAATGTAAAGAGGTTTGATTATTTTTCAGCCCGGCTTCAACAACAAAAGGATCTCCGCCATATTGAATTTGAGCAGATGTTTTGTAAACATTAACTAACAAAGGAACTACTAACAACAATGAAAGAAAAAAATTAAGGTTTTTCATTTTATTTCAGGTAAGTTAATATATGTAATACTGATGAATAAAATTGATACATTTAAGATTTTTAAGGGCTGTAAAGTTAAGTAAATTTGTAATTATTACTCTTTAACTTCAAAGCAAAAACATTATAATATTTCAGATTTAAATAAATAAAACAAACGTAGATTTTATTATGTATTTATGATCGACGCATGGTTTATTAACCAACTTTTAAAAGAAAAGTTTCTCCCAATCCTGATTAATATATTTAAAACAGAGTATGTTAAACTCTAACCAATTCGTTAATTTTTTTAATAATTTATATATCTTTGTAAACTTTTTCACCAGAATTTTTTAACCTATTTATTAATTAACCTTTAAAGTAAAACAACATGAAAAGAATCTTAGTTGCTGGTATTCTGTCATTTGTGCTTTTAAGCAGCAGTCTGTTTGCACAAACGATCAGGGTCACAGGTACAGTTACTGATGCCCGGGATGGGAGTACACTCCCGGGGGTATCAGTTCTTATTAAAGGAACTACCATGGGTAGCGTAACAGATTTTAACGGTCAATATGAATTGAGCGCCCCTGCAGATGCAACCCTGGTATTTTCTTTTGTGGGTTACACTAGCCGGGAAATTGCAGTTGAAGGTCGAACAGTCATCAATGTAGCTTTGGAAAGTGCATTGGTAGGGCTGGAAGAAGTCGTTGTTGTGGGATATGGTACCCAGCGGCGCGAAGCTGTTACAGGTTCTGTGGGCATAATAGGTTCACAGCAAATTGAGCAGATTCCGATAGCCTCTTTTGACCAGATTCTGCAGGGACAAACTGCCGGAGTTTCTGCTATCGCAAGTTCAGGACGTCCGGGAGCCGGCTCAACTATTAGCATCCGGGGTATCGGCTCTATTTCGAGCGGTATTCAGCCTCTTTATGTTATTGACGGGGTTCCAATTTCAGAATCCAGAGGGCTTTATGAGAACCCACTTTCGGGAATCAACCCCAATGACATTGAGTCGGTTACCATCCTGAAGGATGCTTCTGCTTCTGCTATTTATGGTTCACGTGCTGCCAATGGTGTTATTCTTGTTACAACAAAAAGAGGTCGTGCAATGGAAAGATCCCAGTTAACCTACAGGGGTCAGTATGGGGTAGCCAACCTCACAGGTGCCTCCGATTTTAACATGATGAATACCCAGCAGAAGCTTGAGTTTGAAAGATTCAACAATATTTATACGCGTGATGACGAGGTATGGGATTCACTGGCAACCATCAACACCAACTGGAGAGAAGAAATGTTTCGCCAGGCGGTTACACAATCACATGAAATTTCTTCCAGCGGTGGTACTGAAAGAACACGTTACTTTATCAGCGGTGCGTTATTCCAGCAGGAAGGTGTACTTGAAAGGTCTGACTTTGACAGAATTTCAGGTAGGTTAAACCTCGACCATTTCGTTACCGAGCAACTTAAGTTTGGTTCATCTATAAATCTTAGCTATGAAGAAAGTAACTATTCTGTTGCAGAAGGTGGTTATGGAAATAATGTTTATAACCCGATTTTTGCAGCATATTTGATGAACCCTTATGAGCAACCAAAAGATGAAGATGGTGAGTGGATTACCGAATTTGATACTTATTTTGGTAATGTTGTAAGGGAGTTAAACCTGAACCAGGATTTTAATAATACCCTGAAATTTATCGGAAATATTTTTGCAGAGTATGAACCCATTGACAACCTGTTGCTTCGTTCAAGCCTGGGGACTGACTTTCATGATTATACCTATGAAGATTACCTGCATCCGGAAGCAGTATGGGGTGCCGGTTTAGGTGGAAGTATCAGAAAAGGATTCCGCAGGGCTCATACCACTACATTTACAAATACTGCAAGATATAATCGTAGTTTTGCAAATATCCATAATGTAACAGGTTTACTGGGGTTTGAAACCACTCAAAGCGAAAGAGAAGTATTCAGTTTGCGTGGTGACCAGTTTGCCAGTGACAAAGTTAGAGTTCCAAATGCTGCCAGTGATAACTTTCAAATTGGAGGTACTTCAACTTCTTTCAGTGTGATTTCATTATTCACACAAATCAACTATGCTTTCGATAACAGGTATTTTGTTGACCTTAGCTTCAGACGTGACGGGTCAAGCCGTTTTGGTAGAGAAAACCGTTATGCAAACTTCTATAGTGTTGGTTTTAACTGGAACCTGAAGCGTGAAGCATTTCTTGCCAATGTAGATTTTATCAATAATCTGCGGTTCAGAACCAGCTATGGTACTACCGGTAACTATGCCATTGGAAACTTTGACCATTTAGGATTATACACTCTAGGACTTTCCTACATGCAAAGGCCGGGAAGTGCACCCATAAGGCCAGCCAATCCCAATCTTGTCTGGGAAAGAAGCGAAGCTCTCAATATAGCTGTAGAAACCAGGTTTTTTGACCTCTTTAACTTCAATGTTGAAGTGTACAACAGAGTTACAAAAGATATGCTTCTGTTAATGCCCGTTTCACGTACCTCCGGCTTTACATCTGAAAGAAGAAACGTAGGACAGATGACCAACCGCGGTATTGAGCTTACTCTTGATACTGACATTGTCAGGACTACTGATTTTTCCTGGAGTTTCAATGCAAACTTTACCTATAACAGAAATACCATTGATGAATTGTATCTTGACGTTACCGAATATGTATCCGGTAATACTATTGTTCAGGAGGGATCTGCTTATGGTACATTTTATTACAACAGATTTGCCGGTGTGAATCCTGCCAACGGAAGACCTTTATGGTATGATTCATATGGAAATCTTACTGCTTCTCACAGAGATGATGACAGGGTTGTATTGGAAGGACAAACCTTCGTTCCGCCATACTTTGGAGGTTTTGGTACGGTTCTTAATTACAGAAACTTTCAGTTAAATGCACTATTCTCCTTTGTATATGATAAGTGGATGGTAAATAACACCAAATACTTCATCGCAAATCAAAGTAATTTCGGAACCTTTAACCAGTCTGCCGATGTCCTTGACCACTGGAAAGAACCGGGTGATAATGTACATTATCCATTATATGGAACAGTACCAGGTTCAATTTTTGATACCAGATTCCTTGAGGATGCATCCTTCCTCCGCTTGAGAAATGTCGTATTTGCTTACAGGTTGCCCTCAGAATTGGTACAACGTATGCGTTTGCAAAGTATGCGCCTGTATGTTCAGGGACAAAACCTGTGGACACTTACAAGCTATACCGGATTTGACCCCGAGTACCTTGGCTCCAGCGAGTTGAATTCATATCCTGCCGTAAGAACCGTGACTTTAGGTATTGATATTGGATTATAAGTAACAGTAATATTTAGATAATTATATAATGAGTTTTAAAAAACTCAATAAAATTTTGAAATAATATGAGAACAATCAAAATAATAACTGCAATTTTCACAGTCTTTTTTATGACTGCGTGTGGTGACGATTTTCTGGATCTGACACCACCTGATGGCATTGCTGATACAGAGGCATTTGAAACATTGGATGATTTCTATACCGGACTTAACGGTATTTATTCAGCCATCAGAGGCGGTGGGTCATACTGGGGCAAGAATATGATGATGAACTTTGCTGTTTCCACCAATGATTTTTATGCCGTTCAGGGATTTACAAATCAGTGGGGAACCCAGTATGCATGGTCCATACAAGCCGGAACCGGCGAGGGAGCTAATTTATGGCTTGCCGGTTATCAAACCATTACCCGGGCTTCTAATCTCATCAGCAGTTGGGATAATCTTGAAGAAGGCACACAAGCCGAAAGAAATCAGATTCTTGGAGAAGCAAAGCTTGCAAGAGCTTTTGCACACTTTGACCTGGTACGTGTTTTTGCAAGGCCTTACCGTCTTGCAAATCCCGCTACAGATTTAGGGGTTCCGATTGTAACTGTGGAAAACCTGGAAGAAAAACCCAGAAATACAATTGGTGAAGTTTATACCTTTATCATTAATGAAGCTACCGAAGCTCTTAATCTCATGACCCAAAACCGTGAACGTTTTTACATGGGAGTAAATGCAGGCAATGCATTTCTTGCAAGGGTTTATCATGAAATGGGCGATTGGGGTAATGCAATAACCTATGCAACCAATGTAATCAATGCAGTTGATTTGTCAACAGGAGAGGAATATATTAATATATGGAGAAATGACGGTTCAGCCGCTGATGAGGTTATTTTCCTTGTTGGTGTGCATCAAACAGAGTTTGCTAATTCCCTTAATTTAGGTGGTAACTTTGTGGGACCCAACCCTCCGGCAGGAGGTAACTGGAGAATTGATTACATCCCTGCTCTTGAACTGATTGATATGTATGACAAGGACAATGATGTAAGATATGGAGCATTTTTCCAGGAAGATGTTAATGTTCCTGCTATTCCTCCTGTTACTGCATTTATCAAGTATCCACCTGATAATCCGCTATTTTCAAACAGAGGGATGAACCAGATGAAAGTTTTCCGCGCTTCTGAGGCTTATCTGATCAGAGCAGAGGCTTATGCGCAAACAGGAGAGACCGGTTTGGCCAACGCCGATTTGGAAGCTTTGAGAGCTGCCCGTATCAGCGGTTACTCGCATACAGATCTTTCAGGAGATGCCCTTCTGCAGGCTATTTATGACGAGAGAAGAAAAGAAATGGTTGCAGAAAGCTCCAGGTGGTTTGACCTCAGGAGAAGAGGTCAGGGGTTTCAACGTACTCCTCAGCCGGGTACAGGACCTGATAATGACCTTGGAATCGAAGCTACTAATTATCGCTGGATATGGGCAATTCCCCAAGGAGAAATGGATGCCAATTCCCTGATGATTCAAAATCCTGGCTATGTAGCCGATTAATCAAAGAAATATTTAACATTAGAAAATATATATATTATGAGAAAAATAGTTTTCATCCTTTTCGGTTTCATGCTCCCGTTTTTTCTGCAATCATGTGATGATGAGGAGCAAATCCTGCCAAGGGAAGACTTCTTTGTAGCATTTCAATCTACATCAGGTACAGTTCAAAAAAATGCTGCAGCACCGGCAGCTATACCTGTTTATGTTGCTGCTGAAAGAGGTGATGCCGTTTCAGTTACCATTGGTGTTGATACTGAAAACTCTACAGCAATAGAGGGAACTGATTTTGAATTTGTTCATGGTCCTGAACTAAACTTCCCAATTGGTGCAGGATATGATACATTGCGCATTCAGCCTATCCCCGGTGGAACAGAAGGTAATCTTATTCTGGAATTATTTCTTCAAAACAATTCCGCCGGATACAAAATGGGTTTCTTCTATGGTGAAGAAGCTGATTCTACCTCTCATGACAGATTTTTGCTAACAATAATAGAATAACACAGCAAACTGTTTAATGACACCTTTAAAGGGCTGTCCGATTTTTCGGGCCGCCCTTTTTTAGTGACTGTCAGGGTGTAATTTCTTTGAAGTTTGGTTTTGTTTTTGAAAGTCTTAATTACTATTTATCACAAAAATCACTTCAGGAAACAATTCAATAATAAAATATCAGTAAAAAACCGGTTAATTATAGGGATTGAAAGTATAACAATGTAAATTAATTCAAGATAATACCGATCAAAGTATCTATAAACAAAATTTTATTATAAACATACAATTATTTTGAAAACCAAATTGCACCAATTCAGGTTTTAACAATACCAATAAATTCAGCAGTTTTAACAATAAATTAATGTTATGATAACAATTTTTTATAAATTTACACCCTGTTACGCTGTTTTCGGACAGCAAACTACCAAAAACCAATTTTAATTATTAACAAAAACAAAAACAACATGAAGAGAATTTGTTTGATTTTTTTCGTAATCCTGGGCTTGATTGGCAATAGCCTATATGCCCAGGAAAGACGTGTGACCGGTACCGTTACCGATGCTGCTGATGGTTCCTCCTTACCGGGTGTAACCATCACGGTGCAGGGTACTACACAGGGAGCCATTACTGACGCCGATGGACGGTATGAGATTACCGTTAATGAAGGAGCCGTATTGGTTTTCTCATTTATTGGTATGACCTCTGAACAACGTATAGTTGGCGCAGAGACGGTTATCAATGTGGTTATGACTTCGGATATTGCAGTATTGCAGGAGGTTATCATTACTGCAGGTGTAGCCGGAGCCACACCCAGGAACAAAATGAGTGTTACCGTTAACCAGGTGAGTGCCGAGATGCTTGAAGCAGTTCCGGCAACATCAGCATCTTCCGCCCTTCAGGGCAAAGTTGCCGGCGCTACAATAGTACAGGCCAGTGGTAACCCCGGTCAAGCCTCCAACATTCGTCTGAGAGGTTCCACCAGTATCCTTGGCAGTTCCAGCCCCCTGATTATTGTTGATGGGGTAATGCTGGAAGGTGATCTTGCCGATATTAACGTGGATGACATTGAAACTATGGAAGTAGTTAAAGGTGCTGCTGCTTCCGCATTGTATGGTTCACGTGCAGGTGCCGGTGTAGTGGTAATTACCACCAAAAGGGGTAATATTGCCGCTGAGGGTACTACCGCCATACGTATTCGTAATGAATATGGAATGTCAACTTTGCCCAGGAAAGTGCCTATTTCGCAAAGCCATCCCTTCGAGCTTGCACCCGACTGGCAGGACTTTGATTTGTTCACCAAATATGCAGGCGTAACTTTCCCCGAAGGTTATGCAGGTGGTGCAAATGCCCTTATCAGTGGTAACCGGGTTGTGAAATTTGACGGCTATGCTGATAATCCTTTTGCCCGTTATTTTGACCATCAGGATCTGGTATTCCAGGACGGTGAGTTCTTTACCAACTACATCTCTGTAGCACATAATGCCGGAAGAACAAGGATTTTTACTTCTTTTGAGAATTCTGCCAATTCAGGTATTGTTTGGAATACCAACGGTTCTGTGCGTCGCAACTTCAGGTTGAATGCCGACCACTGGTTTGGTGATAACCTCAGTTTTGCATCATCTACTTTGATTTCTCAAAGTACAATAGATGTAGCTGAAGGCCGTTTCCTAACCGGTTGGGGTGGTGGACAGGGTTCTGCATTTTTTAATATGCTATTCTTCGACCCGGACACCGACCTTAAGATGGATGCTCCCGAAGGTGAACCCCTGCCAAGATATTTTGCCAATGCAAATCACTGGCAGGATGATAATGCCAATCCTTTGCACGCGCTATATTATCAGGATCGTGAGTTAAACAGGAGAAATATCCTTCAGAGTATTCAATCTAATTTTTATGCTACTGATTGGCTCATGTTTAGTGGTAACTACAGTTTTGAACGCTTCAATACCTTTAACAGTACTTTCCAACCTATTGGATTTAACACCGGACAGGCCATTACCAATGGTCAAATGTACAGATCAAGTAATGAAGGTATCAGCCAGACATTAAGCTTTACCGCCAATGTTGATGAGGATTTTGGTGACCTGAGCCTGCGAAGCAGACTGCAATACATGTATGAAGATTTCCAGTCTGACTTTTTCTCTGTCAGAGGCAGCGACCTTCAGATTGCAGGTATTCGCACATTGAATAACATTTCCAGTGCCGGTAGAGGTGCACCTACATCATCTCTCGTTACGATTCGTTCAAGAAATTACTCTGCTATTGTTGATATGGATTATCTTGACAGGTATATTGTATCAGCACTTTTCCGTATGGATGGTTCGTCTTTGTTTGGTGAAGATGCACGCTGGAATCCTTATTTCAGATTATCAGGAGCTTATCGTATTGCCGAGGAATTTGATATCCCCGGTGTGAGCGAATTACGTTTAAGGGCTTCTTATGGTACTTCAGGACAGCGCCCCGGATTCAACTATCAGTATGAAACATTCACTGTTTCCAGCGGTAGTGTGTCAAAATCTACAATTGGAAACAAAGACCTCCGACCCAGCGAAACAAAAGAACTGGAGTTTGGGTTAAATGCTGAGTTCCTGGATATATTTGATCTGGAAGTAATTTATGCCGATATTGTTACAGAAGGTGCATTTCTTAATGTACCCATGCCTGCTGCTACCGGCTTCCAGTTCCAATGGCAAAATGCAGCTGATATATCAGCTCAGGTAATAGAAATTTCATTGGGTGCAGTTTTGGCTCAAACCCGCGATTTCCGCTGGAGATCTGTCCTTCATTTCGACAGGATCAGGCAGGAGGTAAGCAGACTTAATGCTCCTGCTTTCCGCACAGGACCCACAATCAATCAGCTTCAGGCTTT
Organism: Bacteroidota bacterium; assembly: GCA_007693555.1. Lineage (GTDB taxonomy): Bacteria > Bacteroidota > Bacteroidia > Bacteroidales > UBA7960 > SKVR01. Next base: position 14,360 of record REDJ01000045.1, on the reverse strand, counting down.
CTTTGTGCGTGAAGGTGAACCTTTCGGTATCATGTATGGTGGCGACTGGGTAACTTCTTTGGAACAGATGGCTCAGCAAATCGGATCTGATGACTCCATTGATAATTATATCATCAATGCTGACGGATACGTTATTCACAGAGGTACTGAAGGAACCGTTAATGAAATGCCCATAAGGTTGCTGGATGAAGATGGTAGAGATGCTTTTGTTAGAATTGCCGACATGAACCCGGATTTCAACCTTTCCTGGAACAATAACTTCCGTTACAGAGGACTTGCGTTTAACATGCTTTGGCATTGGAAGCAGGGAGGTGATGTTTACAACCAGACCAAGCAGTGGCTCTATCGTGACCTTCGCCATGGAGACTTTGATATGGCCGGCAAGCCTGACAATGAAAAGAAAGTAGCCAACTATTATACAACTTTCTACAGGGTAAATGAACCCAACTCCTACTTTGTGGAAGATGGTACATATTTAAAGCTTAGAGAAGCTTCCCTTTATTACACTTTCAGTGCCGACCAGCTCGGACAGTTTGGTGCCATGACCTATCTCAGAAGCGTAAGATTAGGTGTTATAGGTCGTAACCTTCTGACCTTTACCCGCTATTCTGGCTGGGATCCTGAAGTTGCACAGGTTGACTATGCTGAATCCAGCTCAACCAACTACTTCATTGACATGTTTAATTATCCTAACTTCAGGACGATTACCTTCTCTCTTGAGCTTAATTTTTAACAACCCTAAAAAATGATTTATATGAAACGAATATATAATAAAATTATCGTAATTACCGTCGTGCTGGCCTTAGGCTTTGTTACCGGTTGCGAGAAGTTGGAGGTTGAGAATTTAAATCAGCCAGATATCGCTACTGTACTTGGTTCGCCCGACGACGTAAGAACTGCTGTGCAATCTGCATATCTCTCCATGTGGGAGTCTATGAAGTTGTACACAGTGAATATGCCAGCCACTGTAGCTGCAAATCACGCCACAGCTTCATGGGGTAACTTTGCATGGCTGGATAGTGGACAGGAGCCCCGCAGGCCATGGAACAATGACCCTTCTTATGGTGATGCTGATTTGACAGAAACGCCTTATGAGAATTTTTATGCTACCATATCACAGGTAAATGATGCATTGTTCCTTATCAATATCGAAGATATGCAGATTGGCCCTAATGGAAGAGATAATGATATGGTACTCGCATCATCTTATCTGATTCGCGGTATCAGCCTGGGACAGTTAGGAGTAGCTTTTGACCAGGCAATGATACCTTATGAAGACAGTGACCTTGCATTGCTTGAATTCCAACCCTGGAATGAGGTGATAGAAGCCGGTATTAATGATCTGCTGACAGCAATAAATATTGCCTCCACTGCAGATGCTTTCTCAATGCCTTCTGCAACACTTCCCGGTCATACTGTTAACAACAATTTCATTATTGAGTTAGCTAATTCTTATGCTGCACGTTTTCTTGCTCATGGTTCACGTACCAAAGCGCAAAATGACGATAATATCTCCTGGTCTTCTTATGGCTGGAATGATGTGTTGACTTTTGCCGAAAATGGTCTGACAAGTGATTTTGCTCCCACAGGAGACGGACTTCCATGGGAAGGAGGTACCTGGTGGGATTTGAATATCAAATATTTGCGTAACCCCGGTTGGGCAAGAATTCATCCAAGGGTAATAAAGCTAATGGATCCTCTGCACTGGACACGCTACCCAACCGATGATTTAGGTTTGCCGCTTTCCGTTGAAAATCCTAATTTTAATAATCCCCATGGACCGGATGCTGATCCTGGTATTGCTTTTTCTGATGATGCCAGATTGCTTACGGATTTTCAATACCTTCCCAGTAATAATTTTCCTGCCGATCGTGGTGGGTGGTTTTATTCTCACTACAGGCAAAGCCGCTATGACTTTCCGGCTTCAACAAACGATGATGGCTTATTTATGGGTGAATCCTTAGGACCACTCAGGGAATTCAGAGCATATGATGTAAAATTATTGCAGGCTGAAGCTATGGTGCGCACAGGTAATGTGGCCGGAGCCCTCGCTATTCTGAATGATTCTAATAACGAGCGTAAATCTCGCGGTCAACTGCCTGTTGTGGAAACAACCAACCCCGATGAGGTGCTTGATATCATCTTTTATGAAAGAGATATAGAATTGGCAAACAATGGCTGGATGATACACTTTGGAGATATGCGTCGCCGTGATTTCCTGCAGCAGGGAACACCATTGCATTATCCCGTACCCGGCTCTGAGCTGGAAGCACTGGGATTGCCAATTTATACATTTGGCGGTTTTAATAATGCAGATGGTGTAAATACCTCTGATGGTGGCGACTGGATCAAGCCATATTATCATTTTTAATTATAATTTATCTTATTTTTAAGTATTAAATATATAACGATATGAATATTAAAAACATAATTCTATATTTAAGTGCTTTGTTGCTGGGTATGGCTGTCATATTTTCAGGTTGTGAGGAATCTGTTGATTATGATTATGATGCCATTGAGCCAATAGTACAGGGCATAACAGGAAATACTGAAGTCAGGGGTGGAACCGAAGGTACTTACCGGGCTCGCGGAAGAGCAGGCTCCACTTACGAATTCTCCTCAACCGGTGCCATAGCCAGTGTAACTGCAATTGAAGGTATACATGATGGTGTCACAGTTGCATTTGACGAATCTCATGACAATCAAACTGCAACACTTACCGTGGTGGAAACCACCATGGGAGGTGTGGTTTCTGAACCGTACAGTATTGAAATTTCCGTACTCGCACTGAATGTTAATATCACAGGGGCAGCAGAACTATCTGTTGTAGAAGGCTCTCCGGTAGAGAGTACTTTTGGTGTAGACTTTCAATATCCCGGCGCCTCTTACTCATGGAATGTTACAGGTGAAATCGCTTCTATTGTGGGTGGTGCAACTGGTAATAACCTTGTGGTAAATTTCGATTATCCCAACGAGGAAGTAGACACTGTTCAAATTGCAGTTACAGTGACCACTGCAGGTGGAAACACTATCGAAGCAACCCATCATGTTGCAGTATTGCAATTCTGCCCGCTGGAAATTGAAGGAATGCTGGGCTTCTGGGTAACCGAAACCATGGTTGGTGACTGCCCTGTTACCGCTGTAGTTAGCGATGTGGATGCAGAAGAAGTGACCATTACCATGACCGAAATGCTTGACTTCTATACCATCTGCACCTGGGGCGACTCATGGGAGGTAGAGAATGGATTGGTTCTGCATCTCAACGAACCCGAAGGAACAATACATATTCCTGAGCAATTCTATGGCTATTCTGACTATCCCGAATCATTCTGGGTAAGAGGTGTTCCGCTTGATGAAGATGTTGATTATCATGGTGTTTATAACTTCTGTGCACCCAACATGACCATTCGAATTGAGATTATTGCCTACTGGGCAGGCGGAATTGACGACGGTGTTCCTGTTGATGGTGACGGAAATCCTGTTGACCCCGCTGATTTATGGGATTCCTTCGGAATGTTTACCGAACCTATTACATTAACCTATACCCTTGATGACAATGGCAAATCAGGATTTGTTATTGAGGATTTGGGCAATTTACTACGCGGAAGACAATAAGTCTTTATGCTGATTTAATTGGGAGAGCAGTTAATAATTGATATTGGCTGCTCTCTTTTTTATAAAATGACACAATTTTTTTTAACTTGATATTTTCAGAAAGCAGGTCATTTTTCAGATGCAACTTTAAATTTCATATATCTTCAAAAATATAACCATGGCTCGATTATCGTTTATTGGTAATTTTTTTATACCCTTCATTTTTTCTTTTATTGTATCCTCTTGCACGGCACCAGGCTCTCAACTTGAAGGAACATGGCAATTGCATAATTCCAAAATTAATCAAGTTGTTGAGGAAAGCTTTATACCATTGACATGGAGCTTTAAAGAAAACGGCCGTTTTATCCAGATTATGGATTTGGTTGAAGGTGAGTTGGAAAGGGGTGGAAAATTTGAATATGATATTAATGAAGGAGAGTTACATCTGTATTATGATGAGGGAAGTGACAGGCATATAATCTGGGTTGTTGTACATCTTGATGAACAAAAAATGCAGGTGGAATATACCGGTTACGGATTTTTCGTAGAAAGAGAGTTTCGTAAATTACCTTAAGTTCAGGATTACGACTTACGTACTTCTTAAACTGAATTTGAATGTTTTAGCTTAGATACTATTCAGTATTACTATATTTTTATGGCAGAGGCCTGTACCACGATAATGTTTGTCCAAGTTTATTGATTCCTTCAATGTGAATAAAAGCGTTTTCAGTGTTTCCATCGGGAATTTGTATCATTGATGGCTCGTCATCTTTCAGGAGAAATTCCGGCTCCCAATAAAGTGTTTTTTTAATATTAAGGCGGTTGTACAGCTCCGTGTCTATATATGTTTTGTAAAATTCTTCAGGAGAGGGATAACCGGCCAGGAAAAACTCAAATGTTCTCTGTGTGGTTTCATCACCGCGTTTGGTGTATACAATAAGCGCCCCATCTCCGCCACGGCTTCCAAAAATGGCAGATGTGCTTCCTTGCATAACTTCCAGTCTGTCAATATCAGAGGGGCTTACTGCCATAAATGTTGAACCATGAACCATAATCCCATCGACCACAAATGCCGGTGTTCCCTTCATACCACGCAATGAAATAACTCCGCGATCAATATTTACTCCCCTTACCTGGCCAATTATCAGGTCCATCATATTGGAGTAATGTCCTGCAATATCATAACTGTATATTATCTGATCGGCCCTGCCAAAATATTGTTCTTCCCTTCTTGGCTTTGCCCTTTTGGCAGCTCTTAGTCTTGTTTCAGGTCTTCGTGTCCTTTCCCAGTTTTCCCCTTTACTTGTTATGCTTTGAGGTTTTGTGAAAAAATTTAGCATATAATCCACCTCAGGAAGAGGAGAAAAAGCAAGGTCCACCCAAAGATTCCGTTCGTCATGTTCATGAGGCATACTGATATGGGCTATAAAAACATCATTGTATTGTAATCCGGTAAACAAAAAATTTCCCTCATCGTCAGTTTGGGTAGTATATCGGTTGGTTTTTTGTTCCTGGGTTACTTCCATTTCAACCAATACATTCTCCGCTGCTTCAGCTGATGCCAGTCCTCTGACATTGCCTGCCACACTAAGCCCATGGCTAAAGCCATAGGTTATCTCAGGAAAAGTTCTATCCAGCAAAGGTTCCCAATCAAAGCGCCGCCAGCCGTGTGTCAACATGAGTAATTCTGTTTTCTCTTCCAGAATTTTACCTTCTTCACAGAAATAACTAAATGGGTTCTCTATGGTTGCCAGAATTTCACTTTCCAGTAAAAGGTAAGATGTCAGACTTCTCAAAGGTTTTTGCAATGAATCGGAAAAAGATTTTACTACAGATATAGAGTAGGAGCCTTGTATGAAATTTTCTTGCGGGTAATTAGTTGTAAGTTCCCATTCTGATTTACCATTTATATCTTTCCCAGGTTCGCTTTCCACCTTTGAAATTTTTATATCTGGTAACTGATTGGGTGGTATGAAGACAAGACGCTCTGCCACAGGTGCTCCAAGACCGTCAAATAAAGTTATATGAGTAATTCCCGGCGGTAACTTGTTTTTAGGAATATGAACTGTGAATGTTGTGTCTTTCAGCTTTGCTTCAGCAGCCCAGAAGGGACGCCCTCCATTCTGAGCCAGTAAGAAAATACTTTCATATTGAATTTTGGCCAATCCATGTGTTTGAGCCGTTATTCTGATATCTAAAGCTTCATTGTTTTTTGAAACAGCAAGCATAAATCCTTTTTCCAAAGGCCCGGGCAGTGAAAATGTTTTCCTGGTGCCGTCGCTAAAATAAATTTCTGCTTTATATTCATTTCCTTTTTCCGGAGTAAAAGAAAACATACCCATGCCATCATGAATGCTTTTAAAGGTTGATATTTCGCGGTCTGAATCATCAACCACGCGTCCGTTTACTGCTTCTCCCCGGCCAACAGCATTGGCAGCTTTAAATGCTACCTTGCTTTCAATACCGTAAACCATGGTACCTCCTTCAGGAAAAAAAGCAAATTGACGTTCTTCTGTTTTATTGTTGAGCTTTCTGTTAAAACGCCGGTTACGTCTGCGATCAGTCCACCCGATGTAATTTTCTTCATCAGGGTTATGAAGATAGAGGTTTTTGTGAAAATAATAATCCTCTCCGAAATTACGCATCCAATTGGTGTAAGCACGCAAAATATAATTGCCATCCGGCAGTGAATCCGGAAGACTGATGCTGCCGTGTGCCGTTCCGTTATTAATGGGTAAAACATTGCGTCTTATATGGTTTCCACTGCTATTGATAAGCTCAACAATCAGGTTTCCCGAAAGTGTATCAGATTTGTGAGACATGGCATTGGACACATAGGCCTTGTACCAGATGGTTTCATCAATGTGATAGTTGTCTTTATCAGTATGCAGATATACTTTTTGCCCCGGGAAATAACTGCTGAAATAATTCAAAGTTTCAATAATGGTTCTGTTTTGCAACGAAAGGCTATCTGTTGAAAAAGATATACGTGCAGAAAAAATTATCAGCAATGTGATAAAAAGGGAAATGAGTGTTGTTTGTTTTGGCATAAGAATATATATTCAAGAACATAACCCAACAGTGCAGCAAAAATCATAATAACGTTTTTGAATTACCTTACTATAAAATTCTAACGTGTTAAGATAATGATTGTTTGAATATTATTGAAGAATTTAACTTTTTTAGCGAAGATATCGACAGACGATTTTTGCCATAATATTTCGATTTAACCCTTTATTTTTTATACGCATAAAAAACTTTTAATTCCCTTATGAAATAAGTAAATTTGTTTTTATTTTTCAGGAACGATATCTTTCTTTTTTTTCTTATTGGCAACAACTGAAACATTGGAGATATTTCCCGCAATAAAAATTTTGTCATCTTTAAATCTTAATCCAGGGGGTATATGATGCATTCTCAATGGTCTGCTGTATGTGGCTCCCGTAAACCTTAAATAAACTTCATATGAAAGAAAAGAAACTTACTTTATTTTTTACATTCATGCTGATTTTTGGGTTCCTCTGGAACTTAAATGCACAGATGTTTGAAATGAATACAACTAAGTTGGGAACCTATGACCCAAAAAAATATTTTAATCATGACGAAGACCATCCTTTCAATGATCCGGAAAACGTAAAGCTGTTTTTACAGCAATTTGAGCGTGGTGGAGAAAAGATTGTAGGTGGCGAGGATGTGGATATTGAAGATTATCCATGGCAGGTATCTCTTCAATTGCAACCCCAGTTTGGCGGAGCACATTTTTGTGGTGGTACCATTATTGGTGATAGATGGATTCTTACTGCAAGTCACTGTTTGTTCTTTGGCGAAACGGAGGTGCAGCCCTTTCAGATACGAATCAGAGCAGGTTTTACTGCCATGAACACAACCGAAGGAAGTTTCTATAATATTTCTGATATCATAGTACATCCTGATTACGGCACCACCAATAACGAGCACCAGTTTGACATTGCTTTGCTTCGTCTTTCAAATAACATTGACTTCGACCATCCGGGGAAGGCCAGTGTTAACATAGTAACCCAGGGTGATGCTTCAAATGGACTTACCGATCCAGGAGTTATGGCAAAGGTATCAGGCTGGGGCGCTTTATCTTTTGGCGGCCCATCTCCCAATATATTACAGGCTGTTGAAGTCCCAATTGTGGGAGGGAGTGCAAGCTATCCACCAGCATGGATTACATCAGACATGATCCTTGCAGGAGCTTCCGGGCAGGATGCCTGCCAGGGCGATAGCGGCGGTCCGTTGGTTGTGCCCGATGATAATGGTTGGTATAAAGTAGCAGGTGTGGTGAGCTGGGGGGTAGATTGCGGAGCTCCTGGTTATCCGGGAGTATATGCAAGGGTTAGTTATTTTGAGGAATGGTTGAATGAATATATTGTCTTTCCCGATCCCAATCAGTTTTATACTTTCCATTATGAAGACTTTGGAGGTGGAGAAATTCCCGATGGATGGGTAAACAACGTTATTGAAGGTCCTGCAAATTTCCCCGGTTGGGAATGGACAATCACAGGAGGTGCTTATGGAGGCCAGTTGAACTCAACAACCGCAACCAATGGGTATATGATCCTTGACTCAGATGCGCATGGCATAAATGGTGTTCCGGAAGAAGCAGATCTGATCACACCGGCATTTGATTTCACTGGTATTGATACTGAGATCAGGTTTACAGTTGAACACCTGGCACGGACCTTTGGAGCTGCTGATGTGAGAATTTATGTAAGTACTGATGATTTTGCAAGTCAGACAGAGCTGTATCGCTGGCATGGTGCTCCTCAAAATGATTTCAACGGACCCAATCCTTTGAACTCTTCCTTTGATGTAACTGAAATAGCCCAGGGCCAGCCGAATGTAAAATTTAAATTTAAGTGGATTGGTTCATATGATTACTGGTGGCTGGTTGATGATGTTAAAATATTGGTGGAGAATGAACCTGTTGATGTGCAGTTTGTCGTAACCGCCAACGGACAACCGTTGGAAGATGTGCATATTTTCACACAATACACAAACCAGGAAGTTTACACCGATGCCCAGGGTATTGCTCATATCAATCTTTACGAAGGAGACTATGATATTTCTGCCATTAGGGAAGGATTCTTTAATTATCAGAGCACTATTACTGTTAGTGGCGAAAGTATGGTTGTGGAAATTGAAATGGAGAAAATTCCCGCCCCTGAAATTGAGGTTGATATTACGAGTATTGAAATAGAAGTACCCCAGGGATATACCGGAACCAGTATGTTGAATATTTCCAACCCCGGTGATGCTGAGTTGGAGTTTGCCCTCTTTGCATATCCTGCAGGTAGTGCCAAAGAACAAACTGTTAACTTGAGACCGGTTGCTCATTATGAGGGATTTGATTCCGGATCAAAAAGTGACTTGCAGGTAGTTCAGTTGCAAAAACCGATAGATGCATTTGATACCGGCGAAAAATTTGATGAATTTGTGGAGATTCATTATGATAATGGTATAATTAACAATGCCATTGGAACCGGTGGAGCAATCAGTTTTATTACAGCTGTAAGGTTTACTCCCGAAGAACTGGCAGCATATTACGGGGCTTATGAATGGTCGAAAGTTAAATTTCATATCTCCGGAGAACAGTATAATAGTGTAGTTTTGAAAGTATGGGAAGGGGGGTCTGATGAAGGACCTGGTACCGAAATCTATTCTGAAGAAGTGCTGTCACAAGTAATCCCCGATGATTGGGCTACTTTTGATTTAAGTGAAAAAATTCCTATGACTCCGGGAGTAGAATACTGGATGGGCTATAGTGTTAATGCAACCGGTGGCTTTCCGGCTAGTGTTGATACCGGGCCTATGGAACCAGAAAAAGGGGCATGGATGTTCATCGGTGGTTCCTGGTCCTTATTGCCCGACGTAAATTCAACTCTTGATTTTAACTGGGCTATACGTGGTATTCTGGAACTTGTAGAGCAGATTGAATGGATTGGGTTCAATCCACAGAGTGGCACGGTTGAGCCTGAGCAGAATGTGGATGTTGTGTTGACTTTTGATGCAACAAATCTTGAGCTTGGCGATTACAATGCAGAAATTGTTGTTCAGAATAATGCCGGTGAATCCATTTCCATTCCGGTTCTTCTTACTGTGGTACCCCCTGTGTACGATGTAACTTTCGATATTGTTGATCAGGATGGTGATGCTGTGGAGGAAGCAGTTGTTACGTTAGATGGCATAACCAATGCTGCCGGAGATTACGTCTTTGAGAATGTACTTGCAGGCACCTATGCCTACGAAGTTGTCAAAGAAGGATATCTGACAGCACAGGGTAGTGTCTTGGTAAGTGATAACATAACAGTTGAAGTAGTTTTGGTATCTGAAGATACTGATATATTGACACTTACGGTAATATTGGAAGACGAATTTGACCAACCGGTTGAAGGAGCCTATTTTACAATTCAGGGATTTGGCGGGCATTTGACAGACGAAAACGGTGAGGTCGTAATTAATATAATTCCCGGAACATTCAGTTATGCAGTAAGTAAAACAGGATTTGAACCTTTAGCAGGTTCAGTTACATTAACCGATGATGCTGAGCAAACACTTGAAATTACACTTACCTATTTGCGGTTTGATGTGGTTCTTGATGTAAATATTGAGGGTGCAGGAGATGTTATCGGAGCCGGTGAGTATTACTATGGTGAGACAGTTACTGTTGAAGCTATTCCAAATACAGGGTATCATTTTGTGCACTGGCTGGAAGAACAGATTATTGTTTCAACTGATGCAGAGTATTCTTTTGAAGTAACCGTTGACAGGAACCTTATGGCTGTATTTGCTTTGAACACATACACCATTACAGCAACCAGTGGTCCAAACGGGGGTATCAATCCGGAAGGGGAAATAGAAGTAACACATGGAGATGATCTTACCTTTGAAATTACACCGGCACCGGGGTACCATATTGATGATGTATTGGTTAACGGTGAGAGTGCAGGTGCTGTTAGCACATATACCTTCGAAAATATAGCTGAAGACGGTACAATTCATGCAGAATTTGCCATTAATATTTACCAGGTTACAGTAACATCTGAAGGCAATGGAACCGTAAGTCCTGATGGAGTTATTGATGCTCCGCATGGCAGTAGCCTTACATTTGAGCTTACTCCCGATGAAGGTAATTTTATTGCTGATATCCTTGTTAATGGGCAAAGTGTGGGTGCTCAATCCAGTTATTTGCTTGCCAATATTACTTCCAATACAACTTTTCATGCTGTTTTTGAATTGGAGGTTTCAGTTCCAATAATTGAAGCACTGGCAGACCTGAAGGTATATCCCAATCCGGCTCAAGATCTTGTTACTATTGAAAGCAATGAAATAATAACAGAAGTTCGCTTGCTGAATATTAGCGGTCAGCTTTTAAAAACTTTGGAGGTTCAAGATGTTCAGGTCAACTTGAAATTAAATGATCTACCGGCAGGCATTTATATTCTTAGAATTGAATCTGAAAACGGCATAAAAGCCGTATCGCTGGCAATTCAATAATCAGCCAGGTGATTTTATCATTAAATATATAGTTAAAGAAAGTCTTTTTCAGAAACTTCTCCTGAAGGTTTGATTAAATGAAACATTGTTAAAGAAAAGAAGGCCGGCAATTTGCCGGCCTTCTTTTTATAAGTGCATTTACCTGTATTTTTTGGAAAAAATACAGAAATTCACTGTTGGTTTTGGTAATATATCATCGTACATTTGCGTTGATTAATTAGAAGAAATATTTCTTTATTAAAGTTTTGTAAGATGAAAAAAGCACTACTACTATCAGTTCTTATTGTATTTGCCGGGCTGATGGTTTTTACCGGCCAGCAAAATAGCACATTGGCATCAGTCTCCAGCCAATTTACTTACGCGGAAAATAAAGTTGAAGTATATTATTTTCACCGTAACCGCAGATGTGGGCCGTGCAGGCTTATTGAAAACAGAACCATACAAACCATGGAAACATACTATAAAAATGAAATGGAGAGTGGGGAAGTGTCTTTTTTCATTATAAATGTGGAGGAGGAAGAAAACAAAGAAATAGCTCAGAAATTTCGTGCCTTAAGCACTGCTTTAATCATTAATGCCAAAAATGGTGCAGAAGAAAAAACTATTAACCTTACCAGTTTTGCATATCGCCATATAAGGAATGAGGAAGCTTTTTTAACAGGATTAAAAGAGCATATTGATAAAGAACTGGGTGTTTTGCATTGATTTTATAGCATCACTTTTTTTGTGTGTTTTACGAATAAATCCTTATTTCCAAATTTGTAATTTTAAAGGAGATTGGATTTCCAAATAATTCTAATTTGATATAAAAAATTTAATTGGTTTCTTAAAATTAATGACTTATGAATAACTCACTTTCATCAATTTTGGCCTTATTCATCTTCAGTATTGTTTTAACACAAATTGCCTATGCTGATGATAAAAAAGGTGCGCAGTTAAAACTAAAGCAGGACATAGCAGATATGGGTGTTTTGTATACTGATGAGCTTGAACCTGTTAAAATGGACATTGAATTTACCAATGAGGGTAATGAACCTCTGATTATATCATTTGTGAGGGGTTGTTGCGGCACCCGTATAAATGAATGGACCAGAGAGCCCATCATGCCCGGTGAAAAGGGAAAGGTGGAAATTGAGTTCAGACTGGCACCCCGCCCGCACAGAATAAGCAGAACAGTTACCATTATGTCCAATGACCCCGACGGGATGAAAGTTTTCAGAATCAGGGGAGAGGTTGCTGAGCCCGGAGATTCAACTTTTGGCGAGAAAATCCTTGAAGGAGCTCCCAGGGTCAGATAGCTTTATAACTCCCTTTGGTTATTGGTAATTAAATAGTTTTATATGCAATCTTTCATTGCATGCACTGAGTTTTCATCTTATGGAAAAAGAACTTACAGTAGTTGATTCATTATATCTGGAGGATAATGTCAGACTGGCACGTATTTTCAAAGCCTTATCCCATCCTGCCCGGATTTCTATCATGAATCTGCTTTCTCACCGCGATACTTGCATTTGTAATGATATTGTTAAGGAGTTGCCCCTGGCTCAATCCACAGTTTCGCAGCATTTAAAGGAATTAAAAGATGCCGGTCTTATTCAGGGTAATATTACACCGCCCAGCGTAAAATATTGTATCAATAAGGAAAACTGGAGTATTGCAGTATCATTAATTGAAAAATTTCTCCAATAAAATTTGTGTCTTCATGCAATCATCGTAAATTTGCGATGAATATTTATTTTAATTCGTATCATTATGGAAATTAAAATTTTAGGAACAGGTTGTGCCTCATGCAAAAACCTGGAAAAAGCAGCCCGTGAAGCGGTTCAGGAAATGGATATTGAAGCCAGTGTTGTCAAGGAAGAGGATATCATGAATATTATGGCATATGGCGTTATGCGTACACCCGGCCTCGTAATCAATGAAAAAGTTGTACTCAGTGGCAGGGTTCCTTCAAAAAAGGAGTTAATCGACTTACTCGATAAAAATAAATAACTATCAGGATAATGTTTCGGGCAAAAGTTTAAAATAATCTGAAGCTATTACCGGCCTTTCTGTTTTAAAAAATGGTGCATGGAGTTTTTTTATAATCTGCTTGACAACACGAATATCCCCATTTTATCGGCATTCATACTGGGCCTTATGACCGCCATCAGTCCCTGCCCTTTGGCCACTAATATTACTGCCACTGCATATATCAGCAAGGATCTGAGCAACAAGCAAAAAATATTTTACAACGGGATCTATTACACACTGGGTCGAATTATCAGTTACAGCCTTATCGGAGTCATTCTTTTTTTTGGTGCCAGCGCTTTCGAAATAGGCACCTTTTTTTCAACCTATGGCGAATTGCTTTTGGGTCCGTTACTTCTGGTTATAGGTGTTTTTATGCTTGATTTAATCAAGATAAGATTCCCATGGGGTGAAAGAATGAGTTTTACAGATCGTATTGCCAGTAAAGCCAAAGGAGGGTCTGCATGGAGTGCATTGATATTGGGGATAGTATTTGCACTTGCTTTTTGTCCGTATAGTGGGGTATTGTACTTTGGCATGTTAATCCCTATGACTTTAGGTAATGCTCAGGGGCTAATTCTGCCACCGGTTTTTGCCCTTGCAACAGGTTTACCTGTAATTGTTATTGCATGGTTGCTGGCTTTCAGCATATCAGGAATAGGAGAGTTTTACAACAAAATACGAACTTTCGAATATTGGTTTCGAAGAATTGCTGCCGTTGTCTTTATTATTACAGGTATCTATTATGTCATCATTATACATTTTTAAATACACAGGCAGGTTTTACTATCATTTTCACATTGAAAAAGAATTTTTTTAGATGGAGACAAAAAAAGAAATAAAAATACTTTTCTGGTTGGTTGCCTTTTTTCTGTTTGCATATTTTCTTCCTCTTGAAAAGGGACAGTTTATGGATGCCATTTATGAGGCTCTGTATCTTGTAAGGTGGTATGCACAGGAACATGTTCTGCTTTGTTTAATTCCTGCCTTCTTCATTGCAGGGGTAATTGCCGTATTTGTCAGTCAGGGAGCGGTAATTAAATACTTTGGGGCACAAGCCACCAAATGGAAATCCTATCTGGTAGCGTCCGTATCAGGAACGGTGCTTGCTGTTTGCTCATGCACCATTTTGCCTTTGTTTTCAGGAATACATAAACGCGGCGCAGGCCTGGGACCTGCAATTGCTTTTTTGTATTCAGGTCCGGCCATAAATATACTTGCTATAATTCTTACGG
>REDJ01000117.1 GCA_007693555.1 Bacteroidota bacterium | reverse complement strand
AGGAATTAATACACTAAGGGATGCCATCCCTTGCAGATTATTTCCTGTTTACAGGTAAAGCCATGCAGTCCCCCTTTCCCGGCCTTGGGTGGGTTATATCTCCACAATCTTATGCTTGATGGCATACACCACCAGCTCGGCGGTGCTGCCCAGCTTCAGTTTCTTCATGATGTTTGATTTGTGTGCTTCCACCGTGCGCACACTGATATGGAGATTATCGCCCATTTGCTGATTGGTCATCCCTTTTGTAATGGCCTGCAGGATTTCAGTTTCTCTTTCGGTAAGTTTATTGTTTTGCCCTTCTTTCTTTGATTTGTTTTTCAGGAAATTATCAATCAGGATTTCCGATACGAATCCTTTGCTGTAGTGTTCGCCTTTTACAACGGTGCGAATGGCATCTACCAGTTGTCCGGGTTTGAAATTTTTGGGTACATATGCCATGGCACCGGCCTCAAAACCGGTAACAATAACATCTTCGCTTATGGAAGAAGAGTGCAGCACAACTCTGATTTCGGGATATTCGGCAGTAATTCTTTTGGTAAGTTCAATTCCGTTTAAAACAGGCAGGATAACATCAAGTAAAACGACATCGGGCTTCAGTTCTTTTATTTTCTTGTAAGCCTCTTCACCATCCACTGCAGTTCCAATCAATTTGATATCAGACACCCTGGAAAAAAGCTGGCGTGTGGCAAGCAAAATGAGTTCGTGGTCATCTACAACAAGTACTCTGATTTTATCCATCGGAAATTGATTTATCGGAAAATCATACCTGTATTTCCTTTATCCCGACAAATTTAGTAAAAAATATAATAAATTACCAAACAATGTATTTTAAATTTGAAAATACTTCCCTGAAATGTTATTCGTAACGAAGGGAATCGATGGGGTCGAGCCGGGAAGCTTTTGCAGCAGGATAATAACCTGCTACCAGACCTACAAGCGTGCATAAGAGAATACCTATTATAATCCATTTCCAGGGTACGATAAAGGGGTTACCGATGAAATAGGAAATTACATTACCCACCAGTATTCCCAAAATAATTCCCAGGACACCTCCCAACTGGCAAATAACGACAGCTTCAGCAAGGAATTGTTGTTTTATGGTTTTTCGGGTTGCTCCCAGGGCTTTTCTGATGCCGATTTCGCGGGTTCGTTCGGTAACGGATACCAGCATGATATTCATAAGCCCTATGGCAGCACCAACAAGGGTAATGATACCGATTATGGTGGCTGCAAATGTAATCTGTCTAAGATTCTCAATGAGCATTTGTGCAATGTTGTCACTTTTGCTGATGTCGAAATTGTTTTTTTCACCGGGTCGTAACCCTCTCACCACCCTGAATACTCCGGTCGCTTCACTGATGGCTGTTTCAAGTTCAGCAATATTGTCGGTGCTTACATTGATGCCGAAGTTCATGTTGGGACGGCTGAAGTTTTGTCTTACTGCCATTACAGGAAGGATTACATTCTGGTCACCACTAAAACCAAAGGTGGTGCCTCTTTCTTTCAGTACACCTATTACCTGGTAACGGTTATTACCTATAGTGACAAACTGGCCCAACGGGTCTTCATTGTTTTTAAAAAGGTTATGCGACAATTGCCCGCCAATAATGGCAACATTGGCTCCTGTCTCCATTTCCCAGGGAGAGAAATTTCTACCCGATTCCAGTTCATATCCTGATGTGATGATATAATTATCATCCGAACCTGTAACACTGATATTGGGGTTGGTCTCTTCTGATCGGAAACGCACCACGGCATTGCCGGTGCCCCATACAGAAACCGAAACAGAGGCCGGAAAACTGTAGCTTTCCTTAAAAAGCATTGCTTCATTAAAGGTAATATGCCTGAAGTTTTGGGGCTGCCCTCCTCCCACTACAAACATCTCACGGTTGCGAATGGAAAACGAATTGGCACCAAGCCTGGAAAAGCTGGAAGTAATGGATGCCTTTATTGAATCAATGGAAGTAAGGATGCCAACGATGGCCATAATGCCAAACGCAATGATTAAAATAGTAAGAAAAGTCCGCAACAGATGACTGCGGATGGAAACAATAGAAATCTTCAGGTTTTCAGTTGTAACTATTTGTTTCATTGTTTTCAAAGTTTGCTGCCATAGGCAAGGTCTCCGGCGTCTCCAAGTCCGGGTACAATATATGCTTTTGCGGTAAGCTCATCATCAACGGCTCCCACCCACAGCGTAAAGCTGCCGGAGGGAAGGTGTTTTTTTACATAATCCACTCCCTGTGCACTTGCCAAAACTGAAACCAGATGAGTATGAGTTGGTTTGCCTTTTGATAGAAGCTCTTTGTAGGTTAAAACCATAGAAGCCCCCGTGGCAAGCATGGGGTCAGACAATATCAGTACCTTATCTTCGATGGCAGGACAGGAAGTATATTCTATCTGAATGGTAAAACTACCGTTTTTATGATGTTTTCGATAGGCTGAAATAAAAGCGTTCTCCGCCCTGTCAAAAAAATTCAGAATACCCTGATGCATCGGAAGCCCTGCCCGGAGAATGGTAGCAATAACAGGTTGTCTGTTCAATACTTTACATTTTGCTTCACCCAGCGAAGTTGTAACATCACGTTCTTCATAGCTCAGCTTTTTGCTTATTTCATAGGCGAAAATTTCGCCCAGCCTTTCCATGTTCCGCCTGAAACGCATACTGTCTTTTTGTATTTCCACATCTCTTACTTCGGCGATGTAATGACTTAATAAAGAATTGCTTTTTTCCAGAATATGTATCATAAAACCAGTTTTGTTTTGGGTCAGTTTAAGTTGATTGTTTTCGCAACCAGAAATACAAATTTGCAAAGGGTTTTAACAGTATTGGGAAATTATTCATTATCACCTGTAAATATACACATTCTTTTGAACCAAATCCACTGTAAAAACGAGCCAGATTTTTGTCTTCTGACCCTTCAAAATCCAGAGTCATATTCTGTTCGGCATAATCTTGTATGTAGCGATCTATAATGGCTGTCATGGCTCCATTTTCAAGTGCTTCGGGGGTTCTTCCCGAAAATATCAATATTGATTTTTTATGAGAATGCAGAAATACCACACCTGCACAGAAACTGTTTTGCGCATTATAGGCACTGTAAACCACGGCATTCCCCCTGTGTATACCTGAGTATATAAGATGTTTAAGTGTGTTGTAATGAGACTCTTTCAGTTTATGGAATTCCTTGCCCCTGTTTCTGCGAAAGCTTTCAATAATGACATCAGGAGATGAATTTTTTGTTACAAAAACATTGGATTTTAATGCTTTATTAAGATTTCTGCGGGTGTTCTTTGAGTAGTTGTTTTTTAGTTTTTCATAGGGTGAGATCAGGTCCAGTTCATAGGTTAATCGTTTAATAACCCGGCCATTTTTTATTGCCGAAATTGAATTGTGAGTGTTAAAATTGTAATCGATAAAACGAAAATGAGCGGGAATATGCTGCAAAAAATCATAAACAAGCTCCTGGCTTATGGGAGCAGTTGAAAAAACACCCAGTTGCTGCACAAAAAAAGGCTGATAGATATAGTGGAATCCTTTTTTCTTTTTCCATGTAAGAGGCATGACTGCCTGATAATCGTTCATAATCAATGCATCCCATCCCGGAGAAACCTGGTCCAGATAAAAGGAATAAGGATAAATGATGCCATTGAGAGAGTTTTCAATGCAATGATCCCATTTATCAAAGTCAATTTCTTTATGCGGAAGATATTTTATCATTTGAGTAAATAATAATGTGTTATATTTTCTTTTGTTCACCTGCCCTTTGGATTCGGATAGCATATTCTATCATATCCACATACATCTTTCTCCATCCTTTCCATGGGGGCCGATCACTTAAACTGTCATTATGCCAAAGGCTTATGAGGGTTCCGTTGACCGCTTTTACAATATCTGCAAGCTGTTTAGCCTTTACTGTGGCTTGATCAGGGTCAAGCTTCATATAATCACGCAATGTGGCATCCATAAGTGTTATAGGGAAAACTTTCAGCTTTGTTTCATTTTCTTCAGGGAGGTTGAAAAAGAAAAACGGAGTGCAGGTGCCTGCCCTGAAACCCGTATGCGAAGCAAATCCCATGGAGTAATCTTCAAAAATATTGTATCTGAGAAGATTCAGATAAGTGTCAGGCAAATGAATTTTCAAATAATGTTGCCGGCTTCTTTCAACGGTTTGATTTAATATACCGGCAATGGTTTTTATTTCTTCCAGCAGTCTGCCCTGCTTGTAATGGGAATTATACGATGGATGAATACCGGTATCAGCATAATCACCCAGTTTTTTCAACAGGTGAAAGAAATGTTTTGAATATATGGAAATATTTTTATCTCTGTGTCCGTAGCGAGCTGCCAGGAAGAAGTAAATAGGTCTGAACCTCAGTTGTTTTTGCAAATCCAGCTGAAAATCATAAGTGTCATAAGGATCGGGTTTCCTTTTCACAAGAACCTGTATTCGATATTTTAAATTGGCAAAATTAAAGGTCAGGATATCTTTCCCGATGGCCAGAATATTTCTCGATAATTCCCTGCCTCTGTATGCATATGCTACGTCTATATCATATGTAGGAATAAATTTAAAAGTTCTTGAACGGGCAATTTCAAATGGGAATTTTTCTGTAAGCTTTTTCCTGAGATCCATGGCCTGCAGGTCAACCAGGGGTTTTTCAAGAAAACGGTTTTGGTAGGAAAAACTCTGGTCAGCCTCAAAGCGCCCATAGCGGTCTTCGAGGTAGGGCAGGTATTCTTCATAGCGGCTGACCAGGTAGAAGGCAGCTGAAAAAATATCATAACCCAGGTCGCACCTTTTGTCTTCATCTTCATTAGGAAAAACGAGCGGCCATGGCTCACGTTCCTGAAAGGCTGGCTGAAAATCTCTTATTCCTTTTTCATTGAGAAAACCATGTGGAAGGATCCGGATTAAATCTCCCGGAAATTCTTTGTCAGAATAATTGATTCTGGCCCCTTTGAAATTGATAAAATTCTCAGCAGATGTTGTTACGGAATAGTCATAGCCACATATTTCACCCAATACAAACTTGACAATATACTGTAAACGATTGCTTATTCTGGCTGTATAAAGTAAAACCATGTGGGTTCACATATTTTGGGATGTTAAAGATAAGATATATTTTCAGAGTAATCCTTCATCGGCAAAGCTAAAATAAGAATCACCGCCAATGATGATATGATCCAATACGGGCATATCCAGAAAAAGCCCTGCATTTTTGCACTTTTGGGTTATTTCCGTGTCTTTTTTGCTTGGGGAAATATTGCCACTGGGGTGATTGTGACACAGTATTATCGAAGAGGCATTGTCTTCCAGGGCAAGTTTGAAGATTTTTTTGGGATCGGCAACTGTACCTGCCAGGCTTCCTTCGCTGATTCTGATAGTTCTTTTCACCAGATTTCCACGGTTAAGTGTGATGATCCAGAATTCTTCGTAATTATTGTCACTTAGAAGCGGATGCATAATCTCGAAAGCATCTCTGCTTGAAGTGATCTTCTTTTTTTCCAGGCTGTCCTTCAATCTGCGCCTTCTTCCCAATTCAAGTGCTGCTGCTATGTTGATGGCCTTGGCCTCACCAATTCCCTTAAAGCCTATCAAATCTTTAATGCCCATGCGCGAAAGTTCTGTTATGCTGTTTTGAACGGATGCCAGAATGTTGCGGGCAAGATCAACTGCTGATAATTCACGGGTTCCTGAGCCTATGAGTATTGCAAGGAGTTCTCCGTCG
This sequence comes from Bacteroidota bacterium, assembly GCA_007693555.1. Classification (GTDB taxonomy): domain Bacteria; phylum Bacteroidota; class Bacteroidia; order Bacteroidales; family UBA7960; genus SKVR01. The sequence continues at coordinate 24,502 of REDJ01000117.1, read as the reverse complement.
CTAAGTGCCATGGGGCCTTTGGAGAGAAGTTTTTCGCGAGGACGATCGTCCGGTGCCCAGGATTTTATTCCGGTATTGGTGGGTTTTGGTTTATTTTCATTGCTTTCTTTCATCTGATTATAATTTGATTAATTCGGTCAGATGGAACTCGCCAACAATACTCTGATTGCATGTTTTGAGATGCTGCAAATTATAATCATCCGCCTGTTTGTCAAAATTTTTTGTCATGGCTCGTTTCATCGCTTTCGGGTTTACACTAAATTACATAAAACCCGAAGAAAAAAAAAGACCCTTGCCAAAGCAAAAGTCTTTTTTGGTAGCCCGTAGGGGATTCGAACCCCTGCTACCAGGATGAAAACCTGGCGTCCTAACCCCTAGACGAACGGGCCGTTAATTTTTGACTGCCTGGTTCTGACTTTTTCAATTTGAAATACAGATTGGCAATTCGCAAATTATTTTTATTACAGCTGATTAACGTAACGAGTCAGTTTCGACTTCAGGTTTGAAGCTTTGTTTTTGTGAATCACTGATTTCTTTGCGAGTTTATCCAACAATGCAACAACCTTGGGTAGTTTTTCCTGCGCTTCAGTTTTATCTTTGGTCATTTTGAGTTTTTTCATCGCATTGCGCGTGGTTTTTGCATAATAACGATTGCGCAGACGCCTGGTATTATTTGCTCTGATTCTTTTCTTAGCCGATTTATGGTTTGCCATAATTTGTTATATTTTTTCTTTAAGATATGATTTTAAGAAATTGTAGCCCGTAGGGGATTCGAACCCCTGCTACAAGGATGAAAACCTTGCGTCCTAACCCCTAGACGAACGGGCCTTGCCAAAAAGGAGTGCAAATTTATAACTAATTTTAAATCTGGCAAAATATTTTGAAAAAATACTGGAAAAGTTAAAGTACTTTAATGTCGAAGTTTTTTCGATAAAATACGATGTTTTTACCAACTCTTTATTTGAATTCATGATTCTTTCCCGTATGTTTTCATATGAACTTTCTTTAAAAAAATAACATTTTTAATAAATATGCATTTTTACTGATATTATAATTATATTTTTTGTTACTTTGCAGTTGTTTTAAAAGCGTTCAATTGACTTAAAAGCAGGAAAATCAACATAACAAAGTATGTGATAGCTTTGAAAGGTTTTATTTTTTTATATTTTTGTGAAACGAATCATTTAATAATCAGTAATTAAAAGAAGTTAGAAACCCCAAAACAGTTTAATTTATAAATTGAAAACTATGAAGAACGTCAACCTTAAAATTTTAGCCGTGCTGCTTGTAACTGCAGCATTTTTCAGTAGTTGTGGCCTGAATAAGATGATCAGGGATTATGGTGATGAGATTGCTTTCACACCCCAGGTAAATCCTCTTGAAAATCATGGTGGTCAAATCGCTGTCAATTTAAATGGACGCGTAAGTGATGGATATTTTCACCGTCGTGCCAAACTCGAACTTACACCTGTTCTCAGATTTGAAGGTGGTGAAAAAGAAATGGGCTCTATTGTTTTAAGAGGTGATCGCACAAGTGCTCCCGGTACATTGGTAAATCGCGGCGCGAATACTAACTTTGCTTTTAATGAAACCATTGCTTTTGAAGAAGGCATGGAAGCCTCTGAGCTTTTTGTCCGTGCAAGAGTTTATCGTGAAGGCAGAGAAGATCGTGCAGTAAATCTGCCCGAAAGAAAAGTTGCAGACGGTGTTATCAATACCGGACAAAGAGTTGACAAAGGTCATGACCTGGCCCTGTCGCCTCACGGTTATGAAAAAGTTACCACAGTGACCAGATCTGCCAATATTTATTTTGCTTACATGAGACATAATATCAACTGGAGACTTCCTTTGAACCGCCAGGCAGAACATGAGCAAAAGATACAGGAACTCACAGACTTTTTGAAAAAGCAGTGGGAGATTAAATCAATTGAAGTAAATGCATGGGCTTCTCCTGAAGGTGAAGTAGCATTTAATGAAAGACTTTCCGAAAACAGGGCAAAAGCTACAGAAGGATATGTAAATAATCTTTTCAGAAGACTCGAAAGAGAATTGGAAACTGAAATGGTAAAACCTGAACTGCAAGTAACAGCCAAAGGTGAAGACTTTGATGGTTTTATGAGAGTTCTTAATGCTTCTGATCTTCCTGACAGGCAGGCCATTGCCAATGTTGTTAATTCGCAACTTGCACCCGCTGAAAGGGAAAGAAGAATTAAGGATATGACTATTATTTATGCTGAAATTGAAAAGCTTCTTGAACCTCTGCGTCGTGGAGAAATTGTTGTTACCGCATTTGAACCCAAGAAAACCGATGAAGAGATTGCAATGCTCTCAACTCAGGATCCTTCTCAACTGGATGTGAAAGAACTCTTGTATGCTGCTACGCTTACAGATGATCTGCAGACTCAACTGGCAATTTACAAATCGGCACAGCGTCTTTTCCCACAGGATTACAGAGGCTTTAACAATGCCGCTTACGTTTATCTGAAAATGGAAAATGCTGAAGATGCTGCCAAAGAGCTTGAAAGAGCCAATCAACTTGCTCCCAACAATGGTCATGTACTTAACAACCTTGGTGTAGTTGCCGCATGGGAAAGAGATATCGAAAATGCTCAGTCTTATTTTGAAGCTGCTCAGGCACAAGGTGTAAGAACTGCTTACAATGTTGGTACTCTTATGATCCTCAAGGGAGACTATCAGGCTGCTCTTACCTCATTTGCCGGTCGTACCTGCACACACAATATTGCACTTGCACATTTGCTTGCAGGAAATGAATCAGCTGCTATGACCAACCTTGACTGCGCTCCCGAAAGTGCTCAGGTTGCCTACCTGAAAGCCGTTATCGGTGCACGCAGACAAAATAACAACATGGTGTTTGAAAACCTTCGCAAAGCAGTTCAGTTGAACCCTGCTTATAAAGAAGAAGCACAAGTTGACCGCGAATTTATCCGCTTTTTCAATGTGGCTGAATTCCAGGAAATCGTAAGATAATATCACAACATAACTTTTTAAAAGCCACTCAATGAAATTTGAGTGGCTTTTTTTAGTGTGTTGAAGCTCGATATTTTACAGGTTTTATTTTTAATTTGTATCTATATTCATTATTTTTATGCATTAAAACCTGATGTAAGACCAAAACATATTTTTATCCTAAACCACTACCTGATTATTATATTCAGGCGGACAATGATTCGGTACATGTCATTTATTAATTGGAGCTTACAATTATTTTCATTGCTGTTTTTGCTACCAGTGAATACCCTACTCTTTTTTCCCGGATTTTTACTCTTCACCACAAATAAAATATCTTATCATCATGAGATTTAGAATCAATTTCACACTGGAAGGAAAAGTTCCTCTCACGCTACCGGCCAGTTATCAGAGCGAGTTTTCGACATGGATTCACAAAATGCTGCACTTTGAAAGTGATAAATTTAACAAGTGGCTAAAGAAAAAAGCCTATACAGACTCATCAGGAGAGTATCGTATGTATACATTCTCGGATGTAGTGTTTCCCGGGCATAAAAACCAGAACGACAAAATATTAGTTGAAGGAAATAAGGCAGATATGATAATTTCTTTTTATGCCGATGCGGAAATTGAATCATTTCTTTACCCCATTTTTGAAAAACAGGAATTTAAAGTAGGCGACATGCAGGGAAAGGTAGCTTTTAAAGTGGAAAAATTTGAAAAGATTGTAGAGCCGGATTTAACAAAGGAGGGAAGCTATACCTTCAGATGTATTTCTCCCATGCTCATTTCGGAAAACTCAAAAGTTGACGGACCTTTTCATTCACCTGACCAGAAAGATTTTGATAAGATTTTCTTTAAAAGCCTGATGTTTAAATACGCCAACCTTGTGAAGTTCATGGCAATTGATCCCGGTAAAGGGCTTCCAAACCTGAAAGAACTGGAGTTTAAGCTAATCGGCAAACCCAGGCCCAAAATTGTGAAGATAAAATCGGATACACCTCATCAAAAATCAGTGAAAGGATTTGTATTTGATTTTAATCTGAAAGCACCTGAAGAGTTATTGAAAATTGGTTATAACGGCGGGTTTGGTGATTTTAACCACCTGGGATTTGGCTGCTGTGAAATAAAACAATAGCTTTGATTTAAAATGAACATGAATTTAAAAGCAAAAGCCATGGTTTTTTTAAATAAACCACGGCTTTTTTTAAAATGTTCTCCCATTTGGCGGAGAGAGAGGGATTCGAACCCCCGGAGGTGTTACCCTCAACGGTTTTCAAGACCGCCGCAATCGACCACTCTGCCATCTCTCCGGGGGCAAAAGTACAAAAAAATTGTTTTCCGGCAAGAGAAAAATTTTCAGGGTCAGGAAAATATTTGTCTAAATTGCAAGTTACAATTAACCAGGGATTTGCGTTTTTTGGTATCCGTTCGTTTACAGGTTCCTCAAAGAAATAAACAGAAAATTTCAGGATTTGGTTACCTTTGAGTAAAATTGAAATCACGGATCTGCGCAGCCTGTAAAGATTAAAAAGAATACATCAAACGAACAGATAAATCCTTAGAATAAAAAAACTCTTTTGAGAAGCCAGCAACAAAGGATGGATAAACTTAAACTTGCAGTAGTTATATTAAACTGGAACGGAAAAAAGTTTCTCGGAAAATTCCTTCCATCAGTTTTGGAGCATAATCCTTCCTACGCAAAAGTAATTGTTGCTGACAATGGCTCCTCTGATCAATCCCTTGAGTTTCTCAAAGAAAACTTTCCGGAAGTTGAATTAATAGACCTGGGCAAAAACTATGGCTATACCGGAGGTTACAACAGGGCATTAAGAAAAACAGATGCTGAGTATTATGTTTTGCTGAATTCAGATATGGAGGTAAGCAAAGGATGGATTGAGCCTATAATAGACTATATGGATAAGCATCCGGAGGTTGCGGCATGTCAGCCCCGTATATTGTCATACAGTCAACCGGAATATTTTGAATATGCCGGAGCAGCCGGTGGTTTCATTGATTACCTGGGGTATCCTTTTTGCCGCGGGAGGGTTTTCAGTCACCTGGAGCAGGACAAGGGACAGTACAGTGATCCCGTTGAAGTTTTCTGGGCAACCGGGGCCTGCATGTTTGTGAGGGCTGAGGATTTTTACAAGGCAGGTGCCCTGGACGAGCACTTTTTTGCACATATGGAAGAAATTGACCTTTGCTGGCGACTGAAAAGAATAGGGAAAAAAATCATGTGCATACCTCAGTCGGTAGTTTATCATGTTGGTGGTGGTACATTACCCAAAAATAATCCCCGCAAAACTTTCCTGAATTTCAGAAATAATATGCTGTTGCTGGCAAGAAATCTGCCGGCGCGTAAATTTTATCCGCTTTTATTCAGAAGACTTATCCTGGATGAGGTTGCAGCAATTCAGTTTTTATTTAAAGGACATGTTAGAGACTCTATAGCGGTTTATAAAGCCATGTTTTCTGTATTGAGAAAAATGAGAAAAACCAGACGGGAAGGGAAACGCTTGCCTTACGTAAATGTGCAGCCTGTTTACAAGAAAAGTATTGTTGCAAAGTATTTCCTGTTGCGCAAAAAGCGCTTCTCAGAGCTCAAACCCTCGCACTTTGGCAGCTTATAGATAGTATTTTTACATCCGTATTATAAGAGTTGATTATTTTACCTGCCGGGATTATTCTTCCATCAGCAGACTTTCTATGGCCATTTTATACCCCATAAGCCCGAATCCGGCAATGCTTCCCTTGCATGCAGGAGCAATAAGGGAGTTGTGTCTGTAACTCTCCCTGGAAAAAATATTTGAGATATGCACTTCCACTACCGGTGTATTTATCGCAAGCACCGCATCGGCAATGGCAACGGATGTGTGCGTATAACCTCCGGCATTGAGTATGATACCATCATGAGTAAATCCGGTTTCATGTAGTTTATTGATAATCTCTCCTTCCACATTGCTTTGAAAATATGTGAGCTCTGTATTTTTATATTCTTTGGTCAGCTTTATAAAGTAATCTTCAAAAAATGTATTACCATACACAGAAGTTTCGCGTGTGCCCAGTAAGTTGAGGTTAGGTCCGTTAATGATGATGATTTTCATGATTTTAATATAGCGGGTTTTCAATGCCGGTAAAATTAAACAATTCAACGCACTTTTTTCCATCATTTAATGATGTTAAATTCTTCCGGAAAATTTTTTCAATTCATGAATAGTATTAAATTTGCACTGAATTCCAAATAGGGGTGCCCTAAAGAAAACGGGCTGAGATCAAACCCATTGAACCTGATCCGGGTAATGCCGGCGAAGGGAACGGGAAAAGCTAACGGAGGCTTTTTCCCCTATTAGCCTCCAAAAGTTGAACCCATAAATCAATAATAAAAATGAAACGAATAACAGCTTTGCTGGTAGTCTTTTTTGCTACCTTGCCTGTATTTGCGCAGTTTTCCATTCGGGGAACCGTAAAGGATGCGTCTGATTTAAGCCCTTTGCCTGGTGCCAATGTTATAATCCAGGGTACCTTTCAGGGTGTACACACAGGCAGTAATGGAACTTTTCACTTTTCAAATGTGTCAGCAGGCCGGTACACCCTTCAGGTGTCATACGTGGGCTATGAGACAAAAACCATTGAAGTGGATCTTACTGAAAATACAGTAGTTGATATCCTTCTTGAACGTTCAGCAATTCTTTCGCAGGAGGTTATTGTTCGTGCCACACGGGCCGACAGCCGCACTCCATCCACTTTTACCAATGTTTCAAGGGAAGAAATTGCAAGCCGCAATCTGGGACAGGACCTGCCCATTCTTTTAAACCTTACCCCGAGCCTGATCACCAGCTCCGATGCCGGAACCGGAATAGGATATACATGGATGAACATCCGGGGAAGCGACAACAGCCGTATCAATGTAACTTTAAATGGTATTCCCGTTAATGACTCCGAATCGCATGGCGTATGGTGGGTAAACATGCCTGATATTGCTTCTTCTACTGAGAATATACAGATACAGAGAGGTGTAGGTACAAGCACACAGGGAGCTGCCTCCTTCGGGGCAACCATCAGCCTGCAGACAACCGGACTCAATGCAAAACCTTATGCCGAAATCGTAAGCAGCGGAGGAGCATTTAACACTCTCAGAAATACTGCCAGTTTTGGTACAGGTTTGATGAGTGACAAATGGGCTTTTGACGGACGGCTTTCAAGGATCACGTCCGATGGGTATATTGATCGCGCTTCTTCCGAACTAAGCTCTTATTATCTGTCAGGTGGCTTTTATGGAGAAAATACTGTAATTCAGGCCATCACCTTCAGCGGCAGAGAAACTACCTACCAGGCATGGAATGGAGTTCCTTCATATATGCTGGATACCAACAGAACTTTCAACCCTTCGGGTATGTACTTTGACCAGGAGGGAAATATGAGATTTTACGAAAATGAAACAGACAATTATCAGCAGGATCACTATCAGCTTCATGTAACGCATCAGTTTACTCCCCAATGGGTGGGTAATACTTCCTTTCATTATACTTATGGAAGGGGTTATTATGAACAATTTCGCGAAAATGACAGATTTTCAAGGTACGGTCTGCCAAATGTAATTATTGATTCCACTGAATTTTCGCGCACCGACCTTATCAGGCAACGGTGGCTGGATAATCATTTTTACGGATTAACCTATACACTTAACTTTCAAAGTTCAGGAAGGTTGAATGCGATTTTTGGTGGCGGTTATAATATATATGATGGTGATCATTTTGGAAAGATAATCTGGGCCAGGCTGGCAAAAGGTTTTGATATGAATCACAGGTATTATGACAACAATGCACGCAAAACGGATTTCAATTCATTTGTAAAACTGAATTACGAACTTGCTCCGGGTTTCTATGTCTTTTACGATAGTCAGTACAGGAATATAATTTATGACTTCATTGGTCTGGGTATGGTGGAAAATGAAATAGTACCCCTGGGACAAACTGCAAGATTTAATTTTTTTAACCCCAAGGCAGGTTTTGTGTATGACATCACTTCACAACACAATATATATACGTTTTTTGGTATCAGTAACCGTGAGCCTGTGAGAAGAGATTTTACCGAGTCTTCTCCGGAATCAAGACCCCGGCATGAAACACTCAGAAACCTGGAATTGGGGTATCGTTTCAACTCAGAAAAACTTATGCTGGGGATAAACTACTTTTTGATGGATTATAAGGATCAGCTTATACTTACAGGTGAAATCAATGATGTGGGCGGTTTTTCAAGAACCAATATTGAAAACAGCTACAGAATGGGAATTGAACTTGAAGCAGGATACCGGATAAGTGAATTCATTAATTGGTCGGGGAATTTGACATTAAGCCGAAATAAAATCCCTGAATTTACTGAGTTTTCTGATGCGTATGATGAAAACTGGAACTGGACAGGCACACATGTGGAGACCTATGAAAATACCGATATTGCCTTTTCTCCGTCAGTAGTGGGAGCAAGCAGACTGGTGGTCTCACCTTTCGCAGGTTCATCTGTAACCCTTATGTCAAAATACGTGGGCAGGCAATATATTGACAATACCATGAGTGAAGATCGTATGCTGGATTCCTATTTTGTTAATGATTTGAAACTGGCATATACCATAGAGAATTCATTCTTCCGCGAACTTGAATTTTCTGTTATGTTGAATAATTTCCTTGATGTGGATTACATTACCAATGCATGGGTTTATAAAGGAGTCGTTGGTGCCAGCGGTTTGATGTCCATTGAGGATGGATATTTCCCGCAGGCAGGGCGGCATTTGCTATTTGGAGTAAGACTCAGATTGTAATTATTTCTTTAACCGGTTTTTTAATCCAGAGGTTCTGCGGATATATCATGATCCACAGGACCTCCTGTTTCGTCCAGGCTTTTGTGTTTGGCATAATGGCGCCATTTTTCAATGACCTCCTTCATATCGCCGGCCAATTCCGAGTCAAACGACATGGGTTTGCCAGTTGTCGGGTGAGAAAATTTCAGGGTTTTGGCATGAAGTGCATGCCGGGGACATGCTTTGAAACAATTCTGTACGAATTGTTTGTATTTGGTAAATGTGGTTCCTTTTAAAATCCGGTCACCACCATATGTTTCGTCATTAAAAAGCGGATGGCCTATATACTTAAAATGGGCTCTGATCTGGTGTGTTCTGCCGGTCTCCAGTTTACATTCCACAAGCGTTACATAGCCAAAACGTTCCAGTACTTTGTAATGTGTGATGGCAGATTTTCCATATTCGCCACCGGGGAATACTTCCATAACCTGGCGATTTTTCAGGCTTCTGCCGATATGGCCGGTGATCGTTCCTGTATCTTCTTTCAAATCACCCCACACAAGTGCGTTATATAACCGGTCAACTTTCCGGTCGAAAAACATTTTTGCCAACCTGGACTGGGCAAGCTCTGTTTTTGCAATCAAAAGTATACCCGAAGTATTTTTGTCAATGCGATGTACAAGGCCGGGTTTGATGGTTTCGCCATTTTGCTGTGGAAGGTCTTTGAAGTGATAAATCAGTGCATTTACGAGGGTTCCGGTGTAATTGCCATGTCCCGGGTGCACCACCATGCCCGCTTCTTTGTTTACTATGAGCAGGTCATTGTCTTCGTACATGATATCGATGGGGATATTTTGCGGTATCAATTCAATTTCCCGCGGTGGGAAGGCCAGCACGATGCTGATTTCATCCAATGGCTTTACTTTGTAACTGGGTTTTACAGTTTGCCCGTTAACAAGGATATTGCCCGCTTTAGCAGCATTCTGGATTTTATTCCGGCTGGTAGACTCCATACGTGCCATCAGAAACTTATCCACACGCAGCAATCCCTGCCCGCGATCAGCTACAAAGCGGTGATGCTCAAAAAGCTCCTGCTCCTCTTCTTCATTTTTAAGGTCATCCTCTTTAAAATACTTATCTGAATCTGTCATGTGAAGAAAATCAATTACCGCGCTATGATAAATTTTCCGGAGTTTACAAAAGAACCATCGGCATTTATGATCCGTAAAAGATACATGCCATTATTAAAAGAAGCAACATTTATATTTCTGTGAAAACCTTCTTTGTAAACCACCCTTCCGCCGGCATCAAATATCATTATTTCCTTTCCTGATGTATCATCAGGGTTGTAGTCAATGTTTAAAAAGTTTCCTCTTACCGGGTTTGGATAAAGAGAAAGGCCGGCCCGGAGTTCAGGAGTGTCAATACCGGTTAAAGTTGATTGTCCTACAAGAGGTCTGATCATCAAAGCCCCTTCAAAAATGGAAGGCAGCCATTGCCCCTGAGCGTTGTAAAATATTTCGTTTCCTGCATTGCCGGTAGCATCAAACCCCATATTGATGAAATAATTCCCAACCTGCTTCCAGCCCACATAAATGGTATCAGAAACAAGGATAGGGGGATCCAGCGGGTATGTAACAAACTGTGCAATCCCTGGTTCTGTTTCAACAGTGAGAACTTCCGATTCGTAGAGTATTTCTGCAGGATCAAGGTTTTTCCAGACTTTCAGATGGAAAGGCTGGTGATTTTGATCGTTGAGTGTAGTATTGAAGAAAAACTGAACGGCTTTCAGGCTGTCAGTATGACTGAGTACAAATCTGACGGCGCCCCTGGCATTGTTTCCAACCAATCCATAACCACTTTCCGGGATACCGTCATCATAGGCAAAATAATTATCAAATACCTGGTGAAATCTTATGGTGTCATTGCGTGGAAAATCATCACCCACCGTTCCTTCCCTGATTACATGATAAATGGTAAACTCACGCGAAGGGGCCGGGGTTAAAGGTAAGGGATTAGGACTAGAAACAATCAGTGGATTCGCATGATACTCATAAGTTTGGTATCCTTGCTGGTAAAAAGGCGCAATATTCCAGGTTCCACCCGAGTAATTCCTGATAACTGTACCTGTTTCATCCTCGATAAAATACCTGTAAATGTAATTGTACGTAATATTATCAAGATTGGTAATTTTTACATCGAAGCGATTTCGTAAATGCCCCTGGGGGTTGGCAATGTAGTGCGACCAGGGCATTGCCCGAAATTTTCTTAACAGCGACTGGGCGGGGGCTGCAAATGCAATGTCATAATAAAATGTATCGGCCACGCTGCGTCCATAGTTCAGGTTGATGTAATCCACATTCCAGATACTGATATTTCCGGCGTAATTGGTAGGGGTTTTCATTAGAGGGTAGCTTGCATAATTCCGGAAACGAAATTGAAAGTCAGGGCGAAAATAAACTTCATTATTTATTTTGATAAAAACCCGCTTGAACCATGTGCTGTCATTTTCAAGATAAAACTCCTGAAGAGTCTGACCTTCCGCCCTCCAGACACTCTCCCAAAGGTCATCCACCCAAATCTCTTCACCTGGATTATCGGGGTCTTCGGTAAAATAGCCCGGTGTGTGAAGAAATTCCACAACCAGTGAATCTCTCTCACGCGGTGAACTGCCCCTTCCCTGGGGCTGAAAATAAAAGCTGAGATAGATGCTGTCAGCCGGAGTTAAAGCCATGGGTGCAGGCTCAAATACCGAATCCAGCCTTATGGGTCGTGAGGTGAGAAAATCTGCTGAAAACTGAAACATGTTATCTGCTGCTTCAGGATATATCTCGCCATATTGATTAAGGGCATCAAATGTAGCTGATCCAATGGTTTTTGGGTGAACTGCATAAGTAGGATTCACAAACGCAAAGCTATCTGCCCAGAGCTTTGTGTCAGGATAAGGACCCGGGTAAGAAAAATCTTCCCAAAAAGGTAATAAAAGTGGAGTGGGGGGCTCTTCTGAGGTTTGATTCTTAATGTATGTTCCCCACTTGGCTGGGTTATATTCCAGTGGTCTCAGAACTTCCTGACCATAAATGATAAGAGATATAATGGAAAGTATTAAAGCTATGATGAAGGTTTTTTTTATCATGCGGGCCAATTAATCGGATATTACATAAAGGTTCAAATACAAAAACTGTTTTACCGCTATAATATTGTATAATCAATACGGAACTCACAGGTACCGTATCCGGTTTGTGTAATCCCGAAGTATCAATCGTTAAAATCTCTGATGTGCCTGTACCATATGTTGATGGTTGTTTCTCTCATTATCAGAGGTTCTTCAAGGGGATCAGGATCCTGTCTGAAAACCCTGGCCTGGTTGAGAGGGACGTTATTTTCAAAAACCTCATTGCCCAGAATCAGGAAGTTTTCCCTTAAAATCTGGAAAGCCTCTTCGGGGGTTTTACCTGTAAGGTCAGGATTTTTCACTGAAAGGGTTTCTTCAAGGTATTCATCAAATTCAAAAATGCTGTCGGAACGGTAAACCAGGTCTATATTGCTTCCCATTGTTACCTGAATGCGTCTCTCTGTAACGCCGGGGCTTTGCCTGTAAACCCTGAGATCCTCGGTTTCTCCATCCATAAATACTTCCTGTCCTACATTTAATGATGAGCCATGAATCAATTGAATGGCTTCTTGCCGTGATTTACCAATAAGAAGTGGAACAGGTACCCTGTTATCACCTGCGCCATCTCCCAGTACAAGGTCAATTCTGGTTCCTTTTTCCACAAGAGTACCCGGTTCAATTGTCCCCTGATTGTATTTTTGCTGCAATACGGCATTTCTTGCTATGTTAGGAACGTACTCCTGACGACCTATTTTTAAACCGTAGGTTTCCAGGATAGCTTGTGCCTGTCTTTGCGAAAGATCTGTCAGATCGGGCATGGGAACCATTTCAGGGAGCAAAGCCACAGTGGTTAAATATACCGTTCTGTTGCGTTTTACGTCAAATCCCGGTGAGGGGTTCTGTGATGCAACAGTGCCTTTTTCCCGGTCGGTATCAAAAATGGAATCATTGATAACACCCCGCAGGTTAAGGTCTTTCAGGATTTTTTTTGCCTCTTCTTTTTCAATACCCTTAAGGTCGGGTACCGCGATGGAACGCCCGTGCAAAGTGTAAAGATCAAGAGCCCTCAGTGAAATCCATAATATAGCTATGATAGCTGCAATTGCAAACAGGATATGATAAAGAAAGGTTTTACTTTTTAAAAATGATATAATACTCATGAAGGTTTTAAAAATTTAAGCCTCAAAATTAATAATTAATTGACGATAATTTTTGCAATTTATTGCTTTAAATGTGGGGGGGCATTCAATGTCGATTAATTGAACATTAAATATCAGGAACGCAGATAACGCAGATGCAAAGCAACGCAGATTTTCACAGAATTAATTCATTTAATCTGTATCTTGAAAATCAGCGTTTTCTGTGTTCTGTTTCTTAACTAAACGATAACAGGGATTCATTTTTAAATACGATATTCTGTTGTTTTTTTAAAAAAACATTGGCCGGAACACGGTGTAAGGTGAAATATTTTGTTCTTGTAAACAGAAGAGTTCTAACTTTGCGCTATACTTTTGCACTTATGAAGAAGAACATTGCCCTTGTTGCCGGAGGCGATTCCGGAGAGTATGTAATATCTGTAAACAGTGCCAGGATTATAAAAGGAAACCTGGATTCAAAAAAATACAATGTGTATCTGATTTTGATCACAGGGAGAAAATGGGTTCATATTGATGATGAAAATGTGGAACACCCTGTGGATAAAAATGATTTTACCATATTGCTGAAAGGGAAAAAGGTTTTTTTTAATTGTGCATTTATTACCATTCATGGCACCCCGGGCGAGGATGGAAAGCTTCAGGGTTATTTCGATCTCATGGGAATTCCCTACACTACTTCAGGTTTGCTTCAATCTTCACTCACTTTCAATAAACACTTTTGTAATGCTCTTGTGACTAACTGGGGCATTCAGATAGCCCGTTCGGTGAAATACAATATTGATAAAAAACCTGATGTTGCAGAAGTTTTGAGTAAGGTTAATTTACCTGTATTTGTAAAACCCAATAAAGGGGGGTCAAGCCTGGGAACTACATTTGTAAAAACACAGGAACAGTTGCTCCCGGCTATCGAATACTGCCTGGAGCATGATGATGAGGTATTTATTGAGGAGTACATACATGGCATTGAACTTACCTGCGGGGCCTATATAAGTAAAGGTGAACTTGTTATACTGCCTGTTACCGAAATTGTAAGCAAAACAGAAGCAAACTTTTTTGATTATAAAGCGAAGTACACCCAGGGTGCGGCCGATGAAATTACCCCGGCACGTGTTTCAGATGAAATAACAAGAATTGTTCAGGAAACTACTGCTTTTCTTTACAGAAAGCTTGAGTTAAAGGGAATATGCAGGCTGGATTACATATACAGCGAAGGTCGTTTGTATTTTCTGGAAGCCAATATTACTCCAGGAATGTCGGAAAGAAGTATTGTGCCTCAGCAGGCAGAGTATATTGGTATAAGCCTGGCTGAATTATTCTCGGATGTTCTGGAAGAAACCCTGGGTAAAAAGTGAGTTAGCACTTCATTCTCTGAGGTCAGAAATAATTCAGAGACATTAGATAATCTGCAAACATTTTGATGGCCTTGTAGCGATGACTGATCTGGTTTTTCTGTTTAAGGGGCATCTGTGCAAAAGTTTGCTGATAGCCTTCCGGTAAAAATATCGGGTCATATCCAAATCCGCCTTCACCATGTTTTTCTTTTATGATTTCACCCTCCGCAATACCGTTGAACAGTAATTCTTCTCCATCTAATATCAAAGCGATTACGGTCCTGAACCGGGCATTACGGTTGTCGATATGTTCCAGTTCTTTCAGCAGTTTATCCATATTATTATGGCTATCTCTTTGATCTCCTGCATAATGGGCTGAATGTACACCTGGTCTTCCATCCAGGGCATCCACTTCAAGGCCGGTATCATCGGCAAAACAATTTAATCCGTATTTTTCATAAACATACCGGGCTTTCTGCAAAGCATTTTCTTCAAGAGTATCATGCGTTTCGGGGATATCTTCGAGGCAGCCGATTTGCTCAAGGGTGAGCAGTTCAACATTTTCGGGCAGCATGTTGCTCACTTCGTTGAGCTTATTGAGATTGTTGGTTGCAAATACAAGCTTAAACATGTTACTGCGGGTTTTCATAAATAAAAACAGCCAAAATATGAACCTTTTGGTTTTTATTCCGGCTGATCTAACTCGGGTATAAACAAGTTTTTATTTTTTCAATTCAATTAAAACATGATTTTTGGGCACTATAGCTCCTGTTTTGACATTTACTGATTTTACCTTTGCATCAAAGGGAGCAATAATAAGATTCTTCATCTTCATAGCTTCCAGGATCAGAAGCTTATCGCCTTCTTTAACCTCATCGCCTTTTTTAACGAAAACTTCAGGAATATTGCCCGGCATAAAAGATTTGAGCAAAAACGGATTATGAGGCTCATAGGATTTACGCCTGTCATGCATTTTATTGGAGCGCGTTTTATAAACCGTTTCTTCCACATTCAATGAGATGAAATTATCGTTGGCGATATCAGGTGTGTTCTCCTTTTCCATTTTTCTATTTTTAAAAAACTTTTGACTGGATTTAAAATGAATGGATTATAGTTTTTAAAATGGTGGTATTCCATGCTTTTTATGAGGCCTGAGTTCGGATTTTTGTTCAGATACCTCCAGTGCATGCACCACAAACCTGCGTGTATCACCGGGTTCAATAACAGCATCTATATAACCATGTGCTGCCGCCACATAGGGGTTAGCAAATTTCTTTTTATATTCTTCCACTTTTTCCTGCCTTACCAATTCGGGATTTTCTGCATTTTTTATTTCATGGCGGAAAATAATATTTGCTGCCCCTTCCGGCCCCATCACGGCAATTTCTGCAGTAGGCCATGCAAAAACAAAATCTGCCCTCAAATGCCTTGAGCACATGGCAATATATCCACCACCATAAGCTTTTCTCAGAATAATTGTCACCTTAGGCACAGTAGCTTCCGAATAGCTGTAAAGTATTTTTGCACCGTGCCTGATAACCCCTGCATGCTCCTGGTCAATGCCGGGCAGATAACCCGGAAGGTCAACCAGTGTAACCAGAGGAATATTAAAGGAATCGCAAAAACGGATAAAGCGGGCAGCTTTGTCGGAGCTGTCCACATCCAGCACCCCTGCCAGAACCATGGGTTGATTGGCCACGAAGCCGACCGTATCGCCATTGATTCGTCCAAATCCGATAACCATATTGGCAGCAAATAATTCCTGAACCTCAAAAAACTCGCTGTCATCACTTATGGCTTTTATGACATCACGCACATCGTATGGTTCGCGGGGGTCGGTTGGTATTATATTCTCTATTTTATATTGCCTGAGCTTGGGTGCTTTTTTGGGAAATGGGTCGGCCTTTTTGGTATTGTTCCACGGGATGAAACTCACAAGTTTTTTGATCTGCTGCAGACATTCCTGTTCACTTTCGGCAAAGAAATGTGCATTGCCGGTAATTTCAGAATGTACTCTTGCTCCCCCCAGTTCTTCCATACTGATTTCTTCACCCAAAACCGATTTGATAACTTCCGGTCCGGTGATAAACATTTTGGAGATCTTGTCAACCACAAAAACAAAGTCGGTAAGCGCAGGTGAGTAAACAGCACCACCGGCACAGGGTCCAAGTATTACGGATATCTGCGGGATCACGCCTGATGCCTGGGTATTTCTGTAAAAAATTTCACCATAACCTGCAAGCGAGTTTACCCCTTCCTGAATTCTTGCACCACCGGAGTCATTGATACCAATGATGGGTATTTTCAGGTTCATGGCATGGTCCATGATTTTGGTGATTTTTCTGGCATGCATAATCCCAAGCGAACCACCTGCAACAGTAAAGTCCTGGGCGTAAATGCAAACAGGAAATCCGCTTATAGTGCCGGTACCTGTAATTACACCATCACCCGGAAGATGCTTTTTATCCATGTCAAAATCGCGCGCAGCATGTTCTACAAACAGGTCATATTCATGAAAGGAATTGGGGTCGAGCAGGGCAATTATCCTTTCACGTGCCGTCATTTTACCCATAGATTGTTGCTTTTCTATGGCTTTTACACCTCCGCCCAGTAAAGCTCCCTGCATTCGCTTTTTCAGATCCAATGTCTTATGCTTGATCGACATATCTATATATTTTTTAAATTAATTGCTTGAAAATTAAAATATGCAATTGTTGTTTTTGCTTGCCATTGTTGGATTTTCCGGAGAAAAATCAGTCAAAGTAATGAAAAAAAAATGAGACCGGGATGTTTTTTCTCCTCTATTTGGTTTAAAACTGGTTGCAGAACTGCCTAATTAGCTGTTAATCATTATACTTTAATACCTTTATCCCGGGTTTATAATAATTTTGTGTGTTGATGTTCCGTCTTTGCTTTCTATTTTCATGAAATAAAATCCGGTGGTGAGCATTTCAAGGTCAAGTTCCCTGGTTACGCTTCCTCTGACGTGAATTTCCTGCTGCTCTAAAACCACGTTACCTAAAATATTTATTAGTTTAATGTTTACAATTCCAAAATAATCATCAATAGATACATTTATTTTTTCAGCTGCAGGGTTGGGAAAGATTATAACTTTTTCTGCCGAAAAAACCTGTGCGACAATATCTTCAAAATCCTTAAAAACCGCTACAATATATTTATCTTCCCGGGGCATGAAAAAACTAAACTCTTCTTCCTCCGATAGTTCATTTCCCAGTGTATCAGTCCAGTTCATGAACATGTAACCTTCATTGGGAACTGCCTCAAGTTTTACATTTTCATTTTCACCGTAATATCCTGCACCTTTTACGATACCGGTTTCCGGTGGCGAGACAATTATATTGACAAAGCCGGTAAACAGATTCGGGTCGTAACCAAAAAGCCTTACAGGGTTTTCTTCTTCAGGGTCGAGCCAGGGTTGTAAACGGGTTGAAATCAATTCACCGTTATCTTTCCAGTGCTTGTTGAATTTTCCATAAAAATCGGGCAGATTAGGTGAGTTGCAACTGGCACTCCCGCCTGTAAGTGTGCCCACTATCAGACCATCCTGGTCAAAGATAGGAGAACCTGATGAACCCCCTTCAGTAACGCCATGACCCGACTCTGTTTCTGCCCAGGTAAGACGCCAGAATCCCTGAGTCATTCCGCTGGAAAAACCCGTTGAAATGAGTTCAGAATGAAATGTGGATATTTTTTTTGCATCTCCTGATGGGTGGTGTATACCCACACCATGAGTTGCCGGTTGAGTAGCACGGCTCCAGCCGTTGAAATAGGGATTCCAGTTATCAGGAATATCTTCCTCAAGAAGCAAAAACTTGAAATCTGTTCCACCTTGCAAAGGAGCTTTGGCAAGCAATGTACTGCCCGTAATTACCATATTGGTCGGAGCATTTCCTGCATTTGTACAGCCAGGATATTCATGATTAAAATAAAATTGCCAAACCTGAAAATCCTCTTCAGTTGCCTGGCTGCCGCAATGATCGGCAGTAAGGAAATAAGGTGTTCCATCCTCCAAAGTATTATTAACCAATGAACCGCTGCAATTGAACCAGTTTGACCCTGCCCGCAGTAAAATTCTTGCAACACCTCTTTTTTGTTTCTGCCATAATAACCCTTCCGGACAGTTGATGTTGACATTACATGCTCCTGAAGACTTTTCCCAGAATATGTCTGATGCGGGGTCGCGAAAAATATAAATAATTTCACTTATTAGCAATTCAGGAAGTTCTTCAATATCAGTATCTCTATGTGTCTGGTATTCAACTATCAGCGTATTTCCGGGTATGATCTGTGTGGAAAAGACGCCGTGATGACGGTTGTTAAAACTTCCGAAGGCTCCCATAGAATGTATTCCGGAGGGGTCGTAAATAAAGAGTTTATCCCGGGAAGGTAATTGGAAGTTTTCAAATACGATACCCAGCATCTGAGCTCCGGGAACTTCCAGTTTTATTTGCCATAATGTTGTGTTATCATCAATCTGGACAGGCACAGCATGCGTAAAATAATGGATATTGGCATCCAGGGAAAATCCTACATGTAAGGGTTCTTTGGAATCAGCCGGTATTTGATACACCTGATAGGCCTCAAAGGATAATGCATCAAGTCCTGAAAGATCAAGTTGTTTTTTAATTCCGGGAGGTATTTCTCCTGTCCCTATCTGGGCTTTCGCAATGAATGACAGGATTGTCAGCGTAAATAAAAAAGAGGCTGATACCTTCATAATGCATTAACTTTATTTTATCGGATTTTTTTTACTGTTACCAATAGATTGTCCAATACAAACCTAGCCAAATTTTTCAACTTTAAAAAGCCAAAAAAACTCCTTTCTCAGATGGCAGGAGATACGAGTTTTTCAGTCAATGTTTTTTATCGAGATCTTTACCGCTGGTCAGGAAATCAATTTAACTTCGTTGAGTTGATTTTCGTTTTCTGAGTTCCACCTGGAATACTTTAATTTCGGGGGCTTTCATTTCATTATCAGGCATAGTAAGTCTTTCAATAAGCAGATTCATGGCTTCCTGTCCCATTTGATATCCCTGTTGCTCAACGGTTGTAAGCGGAGGGTCAACTATTGTGGCTATAGGGTCATCACCAAATCCTGCAACGGCAATATCTTTGGGTATTTCAAAACCGTTGTTTTTTAAAAGGTTCATCACAGCTACAGCCGTAAAATCATTCACCGCAAAAACGGCATCAATTTTTCCAGCTAAGGAAAGAATTATATCCTTTTTTGATTCTACTTCCGCGGGTGTATCACATTTAATGATAAGTTCAGGATCCAAATCAATATTATTGTCTTTCAGAGCCTGGACATATCCCTGTTGCCTGTCGTGCC
Organism: Bacteroidota bacterium; assembly: GCA_007693555.1. GTDB lineage: Bacteria > Bacteroidota > Bacteroidia > Bacteroidales > UBA7960 > SKVR01. The sequence goes on along the minus strand of REDJ01000117.1, from coordinate 4,782 downwards.
CTATGAGCAGGTGAGGCAAGGTACCCAGGTGAAGAATTCTTTTACAACCATTTTCTATCAGATGTGATGTTATCAATCTGGCACCGTTGAAATCATCGGTAATTACCCTGTCTGTTTCAATTTTCTTGCAAATACGATCGAGGAAAACCATGGGTACCTGGCTATTATATACTGATGTAAAATGCGAGAAATCGTCTGTTGTTTTGCTGATACATACCAGTAAACCATCCACCCTGTGATCCAGCAGAGCCTGAACATTCACTTTTTCCCGTTCATAGTCTTCATTGGATTGGCATATCATTACCCTGTATCCCTTGCTGTAGGCAATGTCTTCAATTCCACTGATGATGGAAGAAAAGAAGTGATGCACAATTTCAGGTATAACAATGCCAATGGTATTGGAAACCTGCTTTTTCAGGCTAAGGGCAAGGGCATTGGGGCGATAATTTACTTTTTGGGCAAAAGCTTTGATTTTAATACGTGTCGGCTCACTGATATCGGGGTGATCCTTTAATGCCCTGGAAACAGTAGAGGCTGACACTCCCAGTGCCCTGGCAATATCATTAATGGAAGTAAGATGAGGCTTCATTTAAAGACTGTTTTTCTTTAGGGATTAAAATTACGAAAATTCCTTCAGGTTTAGATTATATTTGAGTGGCCGGTTGTATCAAAATAAGAAAATGTTTTTAATAAAAGAAGGAAAAACTTTTATTGCATCAAGAGGTTGCAAATACTTTGGTTAGGAATGAAAATATGATAAAAGTTTATTGCTTTCAAATGTCTGTTTTAAGCAGGTTTCAAAGTAATGAAAGATAATGTTGTTAAAAAGAAGGATAAAAATTCCTTTTTATTCATATTTAAATTCAAAATGTTCAAACAATTTGAGATAATTATAGTTTTTAATACATACCGGTATGATTTCCGCAAACGATGCCGCAAACGATTGCGTGAAAAAATATAGTCAAATTCTTGATTTTCAATCATAAAAAACATTGAAGTGATATTTTTTTTTATACTTTTGCTATTCCTGAAAATTAACCTGGATTTAATCTTCACTAAATTAATTTGAAATAGAAACGTTATTCATTCAAATGCAGGCAAATGAAGAATTTCAATGCTTGCAGGGGAGTCTGGATCTATAACGTAATAGTCTGATAAAGGCAAACATACGGGATGGGATATAAATCCCTTCCTTAAGGTATTTTTAAATTAAGTTATTCATCAAAATTTTATTTAACATGGTAAAAAGAATTGCCAGATTATTTATGCTGCTGTTTATGCTGGCAGGATTGTCTGCCTATGGGCAAACGGGCCGCATAAACGGTACAGTGGTTGATGCAACCACAGGAGAAACCCTGCCGGGTGCCAGTGTTTTGGTTCAAGGAACCACCACTGGCTCCATAACAGATTTTGATGGCAGGTTTGAATTCAGTGCACCTGCGGGAGATTTGACCGTTGTTGCAAGTTTTGTTGGCTATTTACCTGCCCGTCGACAGGTAAGCCTTGCTGCAGGTGAAACCATTACCATCAACTTCGAACTTGCCTCCGATGTGCAGTTACTGGAAGAGTTTGTGGTTATTGGTTACGGTATCCAGAGGAGGGAAGATGCTACCGGTTCCATTTCTGTTGTAGACAGCAGAGATTTCAACCGTGGAAACATTACTACTCCCAGTGAATTATTAGCTGGTAAAATACCCGGTTTGCAAATTACATCAACCGGCGGTGCACCAGGTGCCGGTTCTGAAATCAGAATCAGAGGAGGTTCCTCGCTGGCTGCCAGTAACAATCCTCTTATAGTCATTGATGGTGTTCCCATTGAGGGAAGAGGGATATCAGGTGTACGTGATCCTTTAAGCTTAATTAATCCTAATGACATTGAAAGCTTTACTGTTTTAAAAGATGCTTCTGCAACAGCCATTTATGGTTCACGGGCATCAAACGGGGTTATCATCATTACAACCAAAGCAGGAGCAGAGGGAATTACAAGTGATGTAACAGGTTTGCCTGTATTGTTTGATTATACGGGTACATTTTCGATGTCAACTCTGGCCAAGATGCAAGAGGTGCTAGGAGCTGATGAGTTTCGTCAACTTATTCAGGAACGACATCCACAAAGGGTTGGCTTACTTGGTGATGCTAATACAAACTGGCAGGATCTTATTTATCGTAATGCAATGAGTCATACTCATAATTTCTCTGCCTCAGGAGCTTTTCAAAATACTCCTTACAGGGTTTCAGTAGGTTATTCCTCCAACGATGGAATTCTTGAAAGAGATAACATGACCCGTACCTCAGCTGCAATAAATTTAAGACCATCATTCTTTGATAATTCTTTTAAGGTGAATTTCAACGTAAGAGGTGTGAGATCAGAAAACCAATTTGGAAACCAGGGTGCTATTGGTGCGGCAATCATGTTTGATCCAACCCAACCAATATATGATCCAACCAGTTATTTTGGAGAATACAGGGAATGGATTGACAGGGATACTACAGACATTTGGTTTGATCCGGAAACCAGCAATTACTTCTTTTTTAGTGATCTGGAAGATCCAGCAACTGATACATTAAATTTTATCCGCATGGATACAATCCTTCAGACTCCAAAACCGGTTGCTACCCGAAATCCTTATGCTCTCATTAGAGAAAGAGATGACCGTTCAACTGTAAATCGTATAATTACAAATGCGAAGCTGGAGTACAATCTTCCATTTTTCCCAGACTTAACTGCACATATGAACCTGGCCTATGATTTTTCTGATGCTAACGGTACCGTGTTTGTGCCTGATTATGCAGCATTTGAATATATTAACGGAGGCCTTGATCAAAGTTATGGACAGCGTCAGATAAATGAACTGATTGATTTTTATCTTAATTATACAACTGAACTCCCTGACCTTCAAAGTCGGTTTGATGTAATGGCAGGTTATTCCTGGCAACATTTCTGGCAAGATGGATTTACTTTCAGAACCAATATTCCCGGAAATCTGGCAGGTTTACCATTCAGGGTTGAGGAAGATTTCAAATATGAAAACGAATATTATCTGATATCTTTCTTTGGTCGTATCAATTATCAATTGATGGACCGTTATCTCTTTACGTTTACTTTGCGTAATGATGGTTCCTCAAGGTTTAGCCCGGAAAATCGCTGGGGTCTGTTTCCTTCTGCAGCTTTTGCCTGGAAAATTGAAGAGGAAAGGTTCATGCAGAATCAGAATCTTTTATCCCAATTAAAGTTAAGACTGGGATATGGTATTACAGGTCAACAAGATATTGGCACAGACTTATATCCATATCTTGCCCGTTATCAGATTAGTCGTGAAGGTGCATATTATTTCTTCGGAGATGAGAGGATAAGAACTCTTCGTCCTGCCGGATATGACCCCAGTATCAAATGGGAAGAAACCACTACCTATAATGTGGGCCTGGATTATGGTTTTGCACAGGATCGTTATTATGGTACCCTGGATTTCTATTTCCGTGAAACCCGCGATCTGTTAAACTTCATTCCTGTTCCCGCAGGTACAAACCTGACCAACTTCTTAAATACCAATATTGGTGATATGGAAAACAGGGGTATGGAGTTTTCGATTTTTACCCGTCCTGTCATAACCAGCGATATTTCATGGTTACTTGGTTTTAATGCTACCTGGAATGAAACAAAGATCACACGACTAACAGCTGTAGAAGATCCTGATTATCTTGGAGTATTAACAGGTGGTATTTCGGGTGGGGTAGGTAATACCGTTCAGATACATAGTGTTGGGTTTGCACCCAATTCATTCTTTGTGTTCCAGCAAGTTTATGATGTTGATGGAAATCCCATTGAAGGATTATATGTTGACAGAACCGGTGATGGAACAATTACCGATGAAGATAGATTTCATTACCAAAGACCTGCTGCAACATATTTTTTTGGTATTACATCTGATTTTTCTTTCCGAAACTGGACATTAAATTTTGCTGGCCGCGCCAATCTGAGAAATTTTGTATATAACAATGTTAGTTCCATGAATGCTGAATTTAGCAGGTTATTCCGCCCGGAAGGTCCCTATCTGAGCAATATCACACCTGATGTTTTTGACACCCAATTTAATAATGCTCAATATCTCTCTTACTTTTATGTTGAGGATGCATCCTTTTTCAAAATGGATAATATTTCTTTGAGTTATAACTTCAAGGATATGATGGCAGGGTTGGGAAATCTGACAATGACTGCAACAGTACAGAATGCTTTCGTTATAACAAATTATAAAGGACTTGATCCTGAAGTTGCCGGTGGTATTGATAATAACATTTATCCACGTCCCCGCAATTTTGTACTGAGCTTAAATTATCAATTCTAAAAATATTTAACCGATATGAAAAAAGTTAGTTATATAGCAATCATAATAGCAGGATTGGGTTTTATGCTGTCTTCCTGCCTCAAGGATCTGGATACAAGACCTCTTGATGATAATGAGATAACAGCTGCAGACGTTTTTGACGATCCTGCAGCTTACAGAGAATTTTTGGCTAAGTTATATGCCGGTTTGGCTATTTCCGGACAGCAAGGACCTGCCGGAATGCCTGATATCAGTGGTATTGATGAAGGGTTTGGCCAGTATCTGCGTGGATTCTGGTATCACCAGGTTCTTACCACTGATGAAGCTGTTATCGGCTGGGATGACCAAACCATTAAAGACTTTATTTACCATGCCTGGTCTCCCAGTGATGTTTTTGTTACAGCAATGTATTACCGGATTTTTTACCAGATTTCATTGGCAAATGAATATATCAGAGAAA
>REDJ01000195.1 GCA_007693555.1 Bacteroidota bacterium | reverse complement strand
TTCGTTTTATAGTTTTTGTTGAATTACAAATTCAACTTTGATTGAGAGCGGCATTGCAAATGCCGCTCAGCGGTCTAATTACCATTTTCTTCTATCTCCTACTTCATCTCACCTCCCAGGTTAAGCGGCATTACAAATGCCGCTCAGCGTCCTAGATTTAATTTCTCTCTCGTCTCTAATCTTCCTACTTCACCTCCGGGTACACCGGCACCATCAATATCCTCGCCTGGTGTTTTTTCCAGGATTCTTTGGAAAGGCGGTCGAGTTCGCGGTTGAAGGTGCTTTCGATTTCATTTGAAGGTACGTTTTTCTGAGAAATGGAAACATATTGCCCGATGGGTGTCTGAATGCTCCGGATAATCCTAAAGCCGGGGAAATGGGCCGGCAGCGGGTCGTGGAAAAAGCTGTTAATAAAAATATCGCGGTTCCTGGTTTCTCTTTTCAGGTTGTCCAGATTCCGGTCGTCAGACAAATCCAATATCAGGCCGGCTTCCAGGGTAAATTTTCCTTCACGCCCGAATACATCTACACGCATGGGATTTCCCTGGTGCAGTTTCAGCGGAATGACATGAAAGAGCAATTCCACATTGTTCTCTTCCAGCAGTTGCCAGCAAACCCTTTTGACAGCTTCGGGGTGCATGAGTATCCACTGGGCGTTGCGATATAATATACCGTATTTCAATCCTTCAACAAGCTTTAGAAATCGGGCAAGAATTCCTTCATCATTGAAGTATCCTGCCGAAAACAGACAGGAAAGAGATTCGGTGGCCTTGCCTCCGGGAAATCCGAACTTCCCGGCCAGCAAAACTTCTTTACCTTCCTGTTTGAGTTCAATGGCCTTTTTTATTCCTTCCAGGGAAGGACCCCAGATGATGGTATCAAATGTTTTGTTCATAATGCTAACGTTTTTTTACAGCAAGCACAATGGCTTGTTCTTCCTGATCCAGATCTTTCAAATCAAACTCCACCAGCGACAGAATTTGCGAAAGCTCGATAAGCCCCGACATATCCACTATTTTCCCGGAAACTACTACATACACATCGGGCATAAGCTCACCACCGTCGCCATAGGAGCGGAGCTCTTCAATGAGCCTGCTGATGTGGGTTTTTACATCCGATACTTTACATGTTTCCAGGTTCACATTGTCGAATTTGCGTTTGATGGTGCCATCCTTTGAAATCACAACCACCGGCTGGCGGGTTTCCTTCATCAGTCCGAAAAAGTGATTGATGGTTTTGCTGAATCCAACCACCGAAAGCAGGTTGGTTTCACCATAGGTTTCCAGCTTGCCATTTTTGGCTTTCAGGGCCTCGGAAGCTATTTTGTGCAGCCCTGCTTCATCCAGGTCTTTGGAGACGTCGCGCGTGGCAAGATCGCTGGAACCTGTGGCAATGGCAATCACCTTTTTGTTGGCATTGTCTATCTCCACCTGTACTTCCACGGTTTCGGGCTTTGCACCCATTTTGATGACCGACTCTGAAGCTTGTTGTCTTATTTTGATGATATCATTTTCCGAAGGATTGAAAATACTCTTTTCCACCGTATCGCGTATCATGCCCATGGCGGCACCAATGGCTGAAATAACTTCAGAATCTGGTGCAATTGCATGCTTCATCTTCATGTAACCTGCCGCATGGGGTACAATGGCACTGGCACCGCCACCACCACCGTACAGAACAACAAAATCCTTATCCAGCTTGTATTCCCTGATAAGTGATTTAATGATCTTTTCTGTCTTTTTGGAAGTGTTTTCCAGAATTTCCCCGGCCAACTCCTCCGGACTCATGTTCATTTTAGACGACACATTTTCCATGGCACTTTTCACGGCATCCATATTGGCTGCTCCGTGTCCGGTTTCTTTTACCAGGTTGAGATAATAGGAAGCAGCCGTTGGGGTAATGGTAAAATTGCCATCGGACCGTTTGACTTTCAGATAGTCAGATGGGTCACCTTTTTTGGGTTGGATGGTTTCAATCTCTATATCGGAAAAGTCGGGATTGTCAGAAAATGCCGAATAAGAAAGATTGGCAATATGGGCACTTCTCGGACCTACATCCACCACCTTGTTTTTGTCAATTCGGGGCACCGATCCTCCTGCAACGCCTATGGTTCTCACATCGATGGTTTTTACACTCAGACGGTTATTGCCTATCAACGCGGTTTTTACCTGTGGCATACCATTCTTTATAACAGAGATATCGGTAGATGTACCTCCCACTTCCAAAAAAATCCCGTCGGATATTTTGGCATACATAAGTGCAGCTGCCACACCGGCGGCAGGACCGGAAAGCATGGTGAGGATGGGTCGTTTGCGCATTTCGGTGATGTCCATTATTCCCCCATCAGACCGCATTACCATAAGGGGAGCTTTTACACCGCTTTCTCTTACAGCTTCTTCCGTAAGGTTTGCGGTTTCAATCATTTTGGGCATCATGCTGGCATTGACAATGGCCGTGCGGGTACGCACCTTTATGCCGTAAAGCTGCGAAAGGTCGCAGGCGGCAGTAGCCATCAATCCCATTTCTTCTGCCACTTCCACAACCCGTTTTTCGTAATTGTTGTCATCGGGGCCGAATGCTTGTGTGGCAACAATTACCTGTGCCCCCTGTTTCTTCAGATCGTTGATGACATCTCTGATCTGTTCCTTGCTGACTTCTTCAGAAATATTTACATACTGAAAATGCACAGGCAGGATTTTTCCGGGTGCCAGGATGATATCATTGAGATAGGCCTGCCTTTTGGCAATTGCGCCTTCCAGTCCTTTGCCAAGTGCAATAATGCCCACGGTAGCCACATCTCCTTCGAGCAATGCATTGGTGGCCTGGGTGGTGGAATGGGCAATCAGGATGATCTCTTCGGGCGCTACTTCAGCTTCCTTTAGCAGCTTAAACATGGAAGATACTACACCTTCGGCAACTCCCTGCTTTGAGTTGTGGGTGGTGGGGACACTGGCTTTTCCCACGATGGTAAAATCCTCAACATTTACCGCTACAGCATGGGTAAAGGTACCGCCAACATCTATTCCTACTTTGATTTTTCTCATATCCATCAAACTTTAAACCCAAATTTGTCATTAGACTTCTTCTCTAATGATCATTGGTAAAAAATATACAGTATAATTGACTGAACAGTTCATAATTTAAATGACAAATCGAATAAGAAAAACTAAAAATTTGAAATCAGAAATGCTTACAAATTAAGTTTTTCTAAATCGGGGTTAAACCCAGCTAAGTCATTAGTTCGCTCACTCCTAATGACTAATCTGGGTTAAAAATACATGAACGCTGCCGCAATCAGTCCCAGCAAAGCAAATATCCAGGAGTAGGGCAGGGTATTGTATAAAATTTTCTGCACATCAACCTTCATTTCATTGGCAATCCAGACGTTCTGCAGGTTGGTTGGGTCGCTGATTCCCTGCAACTGACCAACTGACCAAAGCATCCCAAGTATCGCTCCTGAAGGCATGCCTGCAACGATCATCACCGATGCAATGCCAAAGCCCATACCCCAAACGTTAAGCGGACCGCGGTACAATGCCAATGGAGCCAACACTGTAAAAGTTATTACATACATAAGGCCCGTGGAAGGAATAATTCTTTCAACCAATGGCAGCATCAGATCGCGCACCGGCCAGGTGGCCGTTCCATAGGATGCCATCATTTGCTCTTCCGACATACCCGATGGACCTATCACAGAAACCAGCAGCCAGCCAATGCCAAACATCAGGATAACAGCAGGTAAAACAACTGAAGAACCCTCAATGAGCGACTTGATGAGTGTGCTGATATTGTCTCGCTTATAGGTGATGAGATAGGCGTAACCAATACCAAGGATAAAGGCCGATAAAAAGTTGACCTTGAAAAATAAAATCAGAATAAGCGGAATGATTGGGGTAAAAACCGCCGACCAGTGCATGGGATTACGTGCCTTGTTGCGGTGGGAAAACGCCCTGTATACTGCGTGCAGGAATAAGGAGAGCATGGCTGCCAGGAAAAAATAATACACCACATTTGAAACCACTGCAAGCGTATCGCGCATTTGTTCACTTAATTCAATGGTGTCATGCAGTCTGACACCACCGAAAATCAAACCACCAATTATGGCAAGTACACCCAGGTTGGTGATGATATTTTTTGCTGAAAGGTTAAAACCATCCCTGTAAAGCTGAATAATGATATAAACCACTGAACCTGTAAATGCAATGGCAAAGATCACAAGGATAAACTGCACCACCTCCTGCTGTGAGAGATTGAGCGCATTCATGTACAATGCCCAGTTGCCCACGTTGAACATACCCCCGAGGCTTACACCCAGCAGCATGATCACTGCTGCAGTCAGTCTCCCGATCCCCACTGATGTAAGAATGGGAAGCACGATTGCACCAACCATGATCATGGCACCCAGTCCGCCCAGGGTGGTAAAGAGCAGGATGATGAACAGGAACATCACAAATGATATGATGAGCGGATTGTCGCCCGAAAGTTCTGCTCCCTTTTTGATAAATCCTTCTGCAATGCCGGTTTTTTGCATCAACACACTCAGGATACCCCCGAACATGGAAATGATGATAGGTTCGGCGAGCCGCAGCGATCCTTCTCCAATCACATATTGAAAAATATCGTGGGGTTTTATCCCGGCTATCAATGATATAAGTACTGCCAGTATGGGCATAGCCAGCAGGGCGGGCCAGATGCGTTTCGACATCAGTCCGGTGATCAGAATAAATACGATGAGCAATGCAATGGCTTGCAGCGTTTCCATAGGCCGTTGTTTTAGTTATTGTAAAATTCTTTCAGAATATCGGTATACTTGTGCAGCCCTTCATAAAAGAAATGCACCTCTCCATCAAATCCCAGGCTGCGGTTGGTTTCTATCATTTGTATGAAAAACTCCTCTGAAGGTTGCTCGTCGCCGACGCGGATGAGCAGGCCGGGAACAAACTGGTACATCTTCTCAGGAAGTACATATCTGAACTGTGCTTTCAGGGTGCGGGTATATGCTTCTATATCGCGGCGGTAAACCTGCGGCACGATCATATCCACATACCCGAAGTTGACCCATGTGGGCCAGTCCTGAAGGTATTCCTCCTTGGCCCAGGGAAAAATGCTGGGCGACATGGATACGATGCAGTTGGGATCGGCAGCCTTTACTTCATTGTAAATGCGTTTCATGAAATCGTTGAGAATTTCGGCACGCCATTGCACCCAGTTAAAGTCTTTGTGGTAATCGGGTGGTGCCATCCCGAAATTATCGGCCTTGAAAGCTTCAATCACTTCAGGATTATACCCACCTTCAGAAGGCATGGCCGGCAGGCGGTCGTCGCCCTGTATGCCATCCACATCATAATTGTTTACCACTTCCAGGATCAGCGAAAGGATAAAATCCTGCACTTCAGTGTCCAGAGCATTCATCCATTCGAAGCCGTTTTTGGTGGTCAGGTTGCCTTGTGCATCAAGTGATGCCCAGTGGGGCTTGCGCTCCAGGATAATTCCGCCGTCTTCCTGGTAGGATGACGAAAATCCAAATTCAAACCATGCAATGACCTTAATGCCGTATTTGCGGGCTTCGTCAATGACCTCCTGCAGCGGATCGCGGCCTGTGTTGTCCGGGTCAAGGACCGGGTCAATTTCATAACCGGTAAGTTCTTTCATGACCTGTGAGCGGTACATGGTCATGGCTTTGTTCCAGGTAACAACGAAAATGGTGTTGATACCCAGTTCATGGCATTTCCTGACAGCCTCTTCCACATTTTCAGGGGTAAACAGGGCTTCGCTGGCCACATTGGTGAGCCATACCCCACGCACGGGCTCGTTGTAGCCAAAGACAAACTTTTGTGTTTCCTGCTCTTCGGCTGCCGGCTGGCAGGCAAGAAGGATGAGTAATGGGATGATAATTATTTTTAGTTTATTCATTGGTGTCTTTTTATGTTATGGAACGCTGATGACGCGGATTTTTTATGATTTATGTATGATTTGAGATTTAAATATTCTTATAAAACCTTCGCGCACCCCCTAACCCCCTGACAGGGGGGACCTCCGGCGCACATTCTGCTTCTGCAGTTTTCAACTCCCCCTTTCAGGGGCCGGGGGGTGGAATTTCTCTTTACTTTGTTATCCAACTTCCGTCTTCCGTCTCCGGTTCCCGAATCGCTGACGCTCTCGGGATTTCGGATCTGCGGTCCTCAACTCCCGTCTCCGGTCTCCGGTCTCCCTCACATTTTCCAGAAATATTTTTTCTTCACACTAAAAACTGTAATGCCAATCGCCAGTGCTGTTAAGATAATACCCCGCAATACTCCTGCCCATTCCCAGGCGGTGTGCCACTGATCCATCCAGGGCAAAACCTGAACGAAATACAAAAGGGGCATAATGCAATAAGCTGCTGCCACGTAACCCAGCAAAGGGTTCATGCCGGTTTGGGTGAAAAATCCAAATATTTTCCCGGGCCTGAAAACCGGCTCGAGCATTTTAAAGAAAATAATCATAAATCCCGACAATCCGGATGTCATGAAAAAATAACTCATGGTGGCATGGTCTTTTTTGATGCCTCCTTCGTAAGCTTCAAATACCAGTCCCAGCAAAAGCCAGAAAATACTCCATGTCATTAATAACCTCAGATGTTTGAGGTTAATTAATGGTTTCTTTTTCATGAACCAGGCAAGCAGCAGGGCCGTGGCAATATTCATGATCCAAACAAATTCAATTTGTCTGCTGAGCAAACCCCACAAATTGAGTGAAAGATTTACCAGAAGCAGTAATGGAATTAAAAAGAAACGGATGTCAGCCTGGGTTTTGTCATACGATGCTTTTTCGCGTATCCCCTTATATACCAGGTCACCGGCAATGGTACCCGGAATAACAATGAGCAGATATTTAATGAAGTTGGGATGATAAAAAACAGTCCTGTTCAAATCAAGCCCCCAGAATTGCAAAAAGTTATAGAGCCCGGGAAAGGTTTCTCCCAGCCATTTGAAAAGGGTAAAGTCCCATATGGCTTTATTTACAGATTCATCGATTGGGAATGTTAGCCGGAATGCAAAATAGATGGCCATTATTCCGAGCCTGATGTACCAGTTGTTTCGTGTAAAAAGCCAGATGATTGAACCAACCAGTACCATATTGGCCAGCACCAGGATGATGATGTCGTGCTGATGCGGGGACCATGGCAGGCTAAAGGCTACCACTCTGTAAATGATCAAAGCAAAAAGGATCAGGTATCCTGCAATGTTGAGTTTTTTCTCGTGTTTACTTATATGCGGAAATTTTGCATAGGCCAGGAAAAATCCAATGAATGCAACCAATCCCAGAAAATATCTTACCCATCCCAGTTCCTGCGGATAATGGAAGGGTGAGAGATGCGCAAGGAAAAATGCAAAAAAGAAAAGCTTGATTGCTCTTGAAATGATTTTCCTGATGATCTTTCTTTTTGGAATCCCATTTTCCAGCGAACGATTCAGCGCAAAGGGAAATGCCATTCCCATGGCAAAGAGGAAGAAAGGGAAGACCAGGTCAACCCAGGTGATTCCGGGCAGATTGGGGTTAAATGAAAAAACAGGTGGAGCGATCTGTGCATGAAACAACCATGCAGG
>REDJ01000193.1 GCA_007693555.1 Bacteroidota bacterium | reverse complement strand
GAAAAGAATCTATTTTAGTAATAAATTAAAAAAATCTATCATGAAAACCTTTATAGTAATATTATTTGCACCCATATTCGCAATGTATAGTTGCGGAAAAGATAATTCCATTCAGAATAATGATTTAAATCCTAACGATTGGCTCATCCCTGTCAATGAAGTATTGGACGGAGGTCCCGGAAAAGACGGTATTCCCTCCATTGACAATCCTCAATTTATATCAATTGATGAAGTTACGTTTCTCAGAGATGATGATCTGGTACTTGGATTTGCCGATAATGATGATGTAAGAGCCTATTCGCATCGCATATTAGACTGGCACGAAATTGTTAATGATGATATCAACGATCATTCGCTTGCCGTCATTTACTGTCCGCTCACAGGCACCGGAATTGGTTGGAACCGCCTGATTAACGGAACTAAAACCACTTTTGGCGTATCAGGTCTGCTTTATAACTCCAATATTATTCCCTACGACAGATTTACCGACAGTAACTGGTCACAGCTTATGCATTTATCAGTGAACGGTGAGCTAATCGGAAGAGAAGCCCAGACTTATAATCTTTTAGAAACTTCATGGGAAACCTGGAAAAAATTATACCCAAATTCCCATATACTCTCTCTTAATACAGGATTCAGCAGAAATTACGATCGCTATCCTTATGGCAATTATAAAACCAATAATAATCTGATTTTTCCGGTTAGTAATTCTGATGATCGTTTACACAAGAAAGAAAGAGTACTGGGGATTTTTGTGGATGATAATATGACCGTTTATCGTTTTGACAGTTTTGATAATACTCTCTCTTTGGTTAATGATGAATTTCAGTCAAAAAAAATCGTGGTAGCAGGCAGTAAAAACCTTAACTTAATAGTGGCATTCAACAGGACATTGGCGGACGGCACAACCCTGGTTTTTGAACCCCTGCAAAATGAGCTTCCTGTTGTAATGCTGGACAATGAAGGTACCCGTTGGGATGTTTTTGGCAGAGGTATCACTGGGCCACGGGCCGGTCAACAACTGAAACAAGAAACACAAATGATGGGATATTGGTTTTCTTTCGCAGCTTTTTATCCCAATGTCAGAATTTATGATTTTTAAAAAGCTTCCCAATTTACCTGCTAAATAAAAACCATTAAAACTTAACCTTATGAAACATGCAGCTATATTAATTATTTCCGTAATTATGATGCTTTCAAATTATAATTTGCAGGCACAAACAGAAAGACCAAATCAAGCTTCCGACAAACTCGTTATCGTATGGACAAGCGATGACCCATACACCGCCGAACGCATGGTGCTTATGTATGGACATGCTGCCAAAACCGCAGGTTGGTTCGATGAAGTTACCCTCATTATCTGGGGTCCTTCAGCAAAAATGGTAGCCGAAAACATCAAGATTCAGGAAAAACTGAAAGCCATGCAAAATGACGGTGTGGAAATCAGGGCCTGTATTGTGTGCGCAAACATTTATGAAGTGACAGAAGAACTGAAAGCCTTGGGATTTGATGTACAGGGAATGGGTGTACCATTGACAGACTATCTGAAGAAAGGTGCCCATGTACTTACATTCTGAATAGCTACACAACTTTTTATTTAGCTTCCAGCATCAGAAGTTGATATATCAATCGCCGGGAGACTACAATAATGCAAAGATGAATGTTTACCAAAAACTATCCGTATCATACTTTGTTGTATTTTTCATAAAAAAAACAATAATCACAACAAAGGCTTTCTTAGCCCCAATAAAAATTAACATAATCATGAAAATAGGATTTGTAGGATTAGGAAAAATGGGATTCAATATGGTACAGCGTCTCTTAAATGATGGCCATCAGGTTGTAGCCTGGGATCCATCAAAAGATACTGTTCGTGAAATTGAAAAATTGGGAGCTATTGCAGCAGATTCCCTAAAAGAATTGACAGAAAAGCTGCCGGCTGAAAAAGTAGTGTGGCTCATGGTACCTGCAGGAAAACCTGTTGATCAAAACCTGCATGCCTTGCTTGAGCTCCTTGAAAATGATGATATTATCATTGACGGGGGAAATTCTTACTGGAAAGAAACACAGCAACGTGCAGAGAAAGCGGCAAAAAAAGGAATTCACTTTATTGACTGTGGAACCAGTGGTGGCGTATGGGGTTTACAAAACGGTTACAGCCTGATGTATGGTGGGGATAAAGAAGCTGCAGAATACTTAGAACCGATCTTTAAGTCTCTGGCACCGGAAAAAGGTTATGTATATTGCGGGATTTCGGGAACCGGCCATATGGTAAAAATGGTACATAATGGCATTGAATATGGCATGATGCAAGCCTATGCCGAAGGATTTGAAATCCTCGAAAAGGCTCCGTATGATATTGATATTGCCAAAGTTGCCGATGCCTGGCAGTATGGCAGCGTAGTGCGATCATGGCTTTTGGAACTGGCCGTAAATGCACTCAACGATGATCCACAACTGGAACAACTGGAACCCTATGTTCAGGACAGCGGCGAAGGGAGATGGACCGTGCAAACCGCCATTGATTTTGATGTGCCGGCCCACGTAATTACCGCTTCATTGTTTGCCCGTTTTCAATCACGCCAGAAAGATTCGTTTGCCATGAAAATGCTGGCAGCCCTCCGTAATCAGTTTGGTGGTCATGCCGTAAAAACCAAAAACGATGAGCAATCAAAATAATAGTCCTGAAGATCAGATCCTGGTTATTTTCGGAGCTACAGGAGATCTTACCAGGCGAAAACTGATGCCTGCCCTTTTTGAACTTGAAATGCTTAAGATGTTACCCGAAAAGTTTGTGATATTGGGAGTTGGACGTAGTTCAATATCGGATATCGATTTTCGTGAGCATAACAACAAATCCCTGAAAGATGCTTATAGTAGTGCAAAAGATCAGAAACTTATTAAAGGGTTTCTGGAACGTTTATTTTATCTGCAAGCAGATACAAAAAGCGAAGAATCTTACATCGCGCTCAGGAAAAAGCTGCAACTTTTAAGGAAAAAAAGTTCTATGCAAAACTTTAACCTGATCTTTTATCTTTCCACTCCCCCATCGCTTTACGAGGTTATACCCAGACTTCTTGCCAAAGCATCACTAAACGATGAGTCAGAAGGATGGAAAAGAATTATCATTGAAAAACCTTTTGGTTACGATCTGAAAAGTGCAGTTGAACTGAACGAATCGTTAAAAAAGAGCTGGAAAGAAAATCAGGTATTTCGCATTGACCATTATCTGGGTAAAGAAACGGTCCAGAATGTTCTTGTTACACGCTTTTCCAACGGAATTTTCGAACCCCTTTGGAACAGGAATTTCATACATCATGTAGAGATCACTTCTGCCGAAAATTTTGGTGTGGGAAATCGCGCAGGGTACTATGATCAATCCGGGGCCTTAAGGGATATGGTGCAAAATCACTTGTTGCAATTGGTGGGACTTATAGCTATGGAACCGCCCGCATCTATGGATTCGGATGCCATTCGTAATGAAACCGTAAAAGTTTTACAATCCCTACGCCCTTTATCAGAAAAAGATGTTGTAACAAATACCATTCGCGGACAATATACAGAATCTACAATCAAGGGCCATAAAGTAAAGGCTTACAGGAGTGAAAAAGGTATATCATCAGATTCTCAAACAGAAACATATGCGGCCCTGAAATTCTATATTGATAACTGGAGATGGGGGGGTGTACCCTTTTACCTGCGCACGGGAAAACATTTACCCACAAGGGTAACGGAAGTTGTAATTCATTTTAAGCCTACTCCGCATTATCTTTTTGCAAAGCAGGAAGGTTGCAAATCATGCAATCAGCTAATTATCAGAATACAACCAGATGAAGGCATCCTGTTAAAGTTCGGCATGAAAACGCCCGGTGCAGGTTTTAATGTCCAAAATGTAAGTATGGATTTTCACTATAATGATCTTTCTGATGTGAGAATTCCTGACGCTTACGAACGACTACTGCTGGATGCCATGATTGGCGACTCAACGTTATATGCCCGCATAGATGCTGTCTTCGCTGCCTGGGAATTTATTCAGCCAGTGCTTGATGGCTGGAAAAACAATGCCAGCATACCACTGCACGGTTACCCTGCAGGAACCTGGGGCCCTGATATTGCAGATGAATTGATAGAAGAAGCAGACATTGGATGGAGATATCCCTGTGCTGCACTTACCGGAGATGATAATTTTTGTGCTTTATGAACCGAGCCATTACAATACTATTGACATATAAGGAGATGATTATATCGCTTATTAGTCGGCTATCTCCAATAAAGTCTAATGGCGAGCTCCCCCGCATAGGCGGGACAGGCATCTGAAATATTTAATATAATTATAAACAGATGAACAATATACATGTTTTCCCGACCATCGATGAGCTTTCAGCTTTTTTTGCCCAAAAACTGGCAGAGCTCTCACACTCCGTTCCTGAGGGCAAACAGGCCTCGATAGCTTTGTCAGGAGGTTCCACCCCAAAAGGAATTTTTCAGTACATATCACAATATGCCGCAGATTCAATTCACTGGGATAACATCCGGCTGTTCTGGGGAGATGAACGTTGTGTTCCGCCTGAGCATGAAGAAAGCAATTATAAAATGACTTTGGATAACTTAATGGTTAATATTCCCCTGGAATCTTCCAACATTTTCAGAATCAAAGGGGAGAATGCCCCCATGGAAGAAGCTGAAAGATACAGCAGTTTGGTTACCGGCCTTTTACCCAAACACAAAGATACACCAGCATTTGACATGGTACTGCTTGGACTGGGAGAAGATGGCCATACGGCATCCATATTCCCGCCAGACATTAACCTTTTCGATAGTAAAAGCCTGTTTGCTGCAACGCAAAATCCTTATACCGGCCAGAAACGAATTACAGCCACCGGGAGAATTATCAACAACGCCCGCAGTGTTTTTTTACTGGTTACCGGCTCTTCCAAAGCCGAAATGGTTGCAAGGATATTGAAAAAGCAGGAGGGCTATGAAAAACTACCTGCTTCCAGAGTAATGCCTGAAAGCAAAAACCTTTTCTGGTTGCTGGATGGGCAGGCAGCAGAATTATTATAAGACCATACTTCATTATTAAGTTTATCTCTGATGTAATACAAACCGGAGAGAAACTTTTTGAACAAAGAGGTATGATAGAATAACAAGACATTATAATCATTCTTGAATCTCATTGTAACAAATTAAAAAATGGAAAATATCAATACTATTCAAAATATTCCTGACACCCCTAAAAAACGTATTGTCATAATTGGTGGCGGTTTTGCCGGCCTTGAGCTGGCTAAAAAGTTATGCGCCAAACCTTTCCAGTTGGTAATGATCGACAAAAACAATTATTACCAGTTTCAGCCTTTGCTTTACCAGATCGCTACGGCCGGTTTAGAAGCGGGCTCGGTATCATTTCCTTTGCGGAAATACTTTCAAAAGTATAAAAATGCCCATTTCCGTTTGGGTGAAGTACTGAAGGTAAATCCGGAAAAAAATGAGATAGTGACAGATATCGGAAGTTTGCGCTATGATTACCTTGTAATTGCTACGGGGACAAAGAGTAATTTTTTCGGATTAGAAAATATATACAAGAATGCTTTGGGCATGAAATCGGTTACTGATGCTATTTACATCAGGAATTACCTATTGAACAACCTTGAAAAGGCACTTAACGAAACTGACACAAATAAAATCAGTAATTATCTTAATATTGCCATTGCCGGTGGAGGCCCAACCGGGGTAGAACTGGCAGGTGCATTGGCCGAAATGAAAAAGTACGTCTTTAACAAAGATTATCCTGAACTAGATCTCAGTTTGATGAAAATCAAAATCTTTGAAGGTTCTGATGTCTTACTGAATGGCATGTCGGCTTATGCCTCTGAAAATGCCAAACGAACACTTGAGAAAATGGGTGTTGAAGTATTATTGAATGCGAAGGTAACAGATTATGATGGAGAAAAAATAACACTTGATAATGGCCAGATATTTAATTCAAAAACCCTGATTTGGGCTACAGGGGTATCTGCAGCCAAACCTGACGGTTTTCACCATCAGTCAGCAGGCATTGGAATGCGTATTAAAGTAGACCGCTACAATCGTATTGCAGGTTATGATAATATTTTTGCCCTGGGTGACGTGGCTTTTATGGAAACACTTGACTATCCCAATGGACACCCACAGGTGGCACCGGTAGCTTTGCAACAGGGAAAGTTACTGGCCAAAAACTTCCAGAATATTATTAAAAATAAACCCCTGCGCGAATTTACATATAAAAACAAGGGTACAATGGCCACTATAGGTCGTAACAGTGCAGTTGCCGATTTACCAGGGATTAAGTTAAGTGGTTTTATTGCGTGGTTTCTCTGGTCAATTGTGCATTTGCTAAGCATTGTGGGTGCAAAAAATAAAGTTTTTGTGCTTATTGACTGGATTTACAGGTATTTTACTTATGACCAGTCTCTTAGATTATTAATTAAACATAAGACTACGCATTCTGAATAACTTTCTGAAATTTATGGTACAATAGATAACCTGCTTATTATTGCATTGGTGGGAATAGATAATTACGGAAGTTTTTACACAATCCTGGAACCATTTGATGGAAAACATTAACGAAAAAAGGTTCCGGCTTTAAGAAAAATATTTACAAAGCTTTTGTTCTGCTTCTTTTCTGCGAGACATAACTTTCTGTTTTGATTTTCGGTAAGAAAAGTGATAATAATTTTCTTTTAACCGTCAGGATTTAGAACCATCCCGACAATTATGTAAAATGAAAAATCACTTATCAAAATCATAAAAGTTATGGCTCGCTTTTTATTTTTATCATTATTCCTGATTCTGTATAGTTATACAGCTCCATCACAAAACAATGCTGCCATTCAGGTAAACTCGCAAGAATTTAACCAACTCATTTCGGAAAGTGAAGGTGTTTTGTTGGATGTGCGCACCGAACGTGAATTTAAAAACGGGCATATCGAAGATGCCGGGCAACTGAACTTTTATTCCCGGAGTTTCCGGCGCAGCTTATTATTACTGCCCAAAGACCAGCCCATATACCTGTATTGCAATACCGGCTGGAGAAGTGATATTGCGGCATCCTTTCTTATCCGCAATGGCTACAGCAGGGTTTACAACCTGGAACATGGTATCATGGAATGGGAGCAGGCAGACTTACCCGTAACTGTTGACCCCGATGCACAGCCCGAAACAGAAGATCGTTTTGATGTGGCAGAATTTAACGAACTGGTAAAAAGAGAGCAACTGGTATTCATTGATTTTTATGCTCCCTGGTGCGGTCCGTGCCGCCAGATGATGCCCATGATCGATAAGCTTTCCTCAAAATACGAAGGCAAAATTGAAATAGTAAAAATAAACGCAGATGCCAGCAAACGCCTGATGCGGGATCTGGAAATGATTACCGTGCCCTACCTTGTGCTGTATCGAAACGGAGAAATCCTTTTTGAGCACAAGGGTTTGATAGAAGAACAGGAGCTGACAGCTATTCTTGAATCACATTTCAACGACTGGAAAAATGGAAAGTAAGCCAACCTGAAGGAAGCCCATTCCGATGACTCTCAGCAACTGCCCATTCCGGCAACTT
>REDJ01000191.1 GCA_007693555.1 Bacteroidota bacterium | reverse complement strand
CTCGGCCAGTACTTCTTTCATGGGCCTGTCAAGGTCAATGTTCACTGCCGGGGCCATTTCTGGTGCCGATTCGGGCAGGAAGCGGGCAGGATTCTTTTCCAACTCCTCAATAAAAATTCCTTCTTCGGTAATTTTTGCCTTGATGTTGCGGTCGGCACTGCAGCTAACACCCATACCTACCGGGCAGGATGCTGCATGGCGGGGCAGACGAATAACACGAACATCATGCACAAAATATTTTCCGCCAAACTGTGCACCAATGCCGCTCTCCTGGCAGATCTTCAAGATACGGTCTTCCCATTCCAGATCGCGGAATGCCTGTCCGTGAACATTCCCCTCAGTGGGCAAATGGTCATAATAGCCTGCGGATGCTTTTTTTACTGCCGTAAGAGTTGCTTCGGCACTGGTGCCGCCAATCACAACTGCCAGGTGGTAAGGTGGGCAAGCTGCTGCCCCCAGGTCTTTTACCTTTTCCCTTATGAATTTCTTGAGGTTTTCTTCACTCAGCAACGATTTGGTCTGTTGAAACAATACACTCTTGTTGGCAGAACCGCCCCCTTTGGTAAGTATCAGAAACTCATAGGAGTTACCCGGAACTGCATAAATATCAATCTGGGCAGGCAGGTTGGTGCCGCTGTTTTTTTCTTCAGTCATGCTCTGGGGTACGATCATAGAGAAACGCAGGTAGTTTTCCTGCCAGGTATCAAATACTCCTTTGGAAAGATATTCTGTATCATTCACTCCGGTGTAAACATTTTCCCCTTTTTTTCCCATGATTATGGCCGTGCCGGTATCCTGGCAACTGGGCAGTTCTCCCTCGGCCGAAATGACCTGGTTTATGATCATGGTGTGTGCCACAAATTTTTCATTATCGCTGGCCTCCGGGTCCTTTAAAATATTGGCAAGTTGCTGAAGGTGAGATGCCCGCAGATAAAAAGAAACATCCTTAAAAGCTTCCCGCGAAAGCAGTTCAAGTCCTTCGGGTTCAATTTTAAGGATCTTGCGTCCGTTGACCATTTCTGTGGAAACATACTCTTTGGTAAGCAGCCGGTATGTGGTAGTATCTTTCCCCACCGGATAGGGATCCTGGTAAATGTAATCAGCCATGATGTGTAGGTTTTGGTTAGGATTGTGCTTTTGTTGATACAAATATAAATTTTTCAAATGAGTAAAAAAGGGAAATATCTGTTTTTCTTTTATCTTTAACGCTTCATAATCTTCTTTAAACCAATTGAATTAATATGAGAAGAAAGCTATTGATTGTTCCTGCATTGCTTATATTGTTTGCCTGCAGCAATAAAGAATTTAAAATCACCGAACCCTTTCAGAATGATGTAAAATACATTGTACTGATGCATCCCACGGTTTTCAACCTGGAGCGATTTCAGTTTCTTACGGAAAACGATATTTTTACTCTGCCGGATAATTACAGGGCAGTTGGAGTATATCATCAGTCTGCATCATATGATTACAATTTGTCTTATGAATATATTCGTGAGAAAAAATTGGGCAATATCTCCATGCTTGGGTTGACTGATGAATTGAATGAAACCAATATTTTTTCATCCAACGAGCTCAGTGATGTTTTCAGGAAAATATTTGAAAATTCTGAGGGTATCATCTTTTTCGGCGGGCCCGATATTCCTCCGGCCATTTATGGTTATCCCACCAGTCTTCTTACCATAATAACCGACCCGCATCGCCATTATATGGAGCTTTCGTTTCTTTTCCAGCTTCTGGGAGGGTACCAGGATGAAACTTTCGAGCCCCTGCTTGAACAGAAACCCGAATACCGTATTCTGGGTATTTGCCTTGGGATGCAAACCATGAATATTGCCACAGGCGGCACCATGTTTCAGGATATTCCCACAGAACTTTATGATATCCATACGGTTGAAGATGTGTTGGCCCAGCCCGCCGATGAGCAGCACCGCAACTATCAGATCCATTTCCGCACCGATCCCGATGTGTTTCCTTATTCCTTTCATCGTATACGTATTGAAGAGGGAAGTATAATGGAAACCATTGCAGGGAGCACAGACATTACACCCTTTATTGCCAGTTCGCACCATCAGGCCCTGAAGAAAATCGGCAAAGGCTGGAAGGTTAATGCCTGGTCCATGGATAATAAAGTTGTGGAAGCCATTGAGCACAGGAAATATCCCAATGTTTTTGGTATTCAGTTTCATCCCGAGGTGATCAGGTTATACGAAGAAGAACCTCTGATTTTGACTCCGGGGCAAACCGATGGTAAATCCTTTTTCGAAGCCTATCCGGGTGGGATGGGGGTGGATTTTCATCTGGGGTTTTGGAAATATTTGGGAGAAATCTATAATTTGGATGCCGGACTTTGAAAGAAAATTTTTATAACAATAACCTGCTGATTTGCAGGGTATTAAAAGAAATAAACCAAACGGTAGTTTAAATTATTTCAAAAAAAAGTTTGTTTTAAAATTTTTTCGCCTACATTTGCAACTTGCAAAATCGAAAACACTATGCATAAGCCTTACATCGCCATTTTTATTATTTTTATTATTCTTCTGGTTCCCTGAAGAGGTGAGAATGGTGTGTAAATATTTTTAGAAAATAATTCGAAGCCCCCTCACCTGGAAAATGAGGGGGCTTTTTGTTGGAAAAAAAGGATACATATGATACCACTGAGAAGTAATACCACTACTCAGGGTCGTTTGAACGCCGGGGCCAGGAGCCTCTGGCGTGCAAACGGGATGCGCACCGAACAGATGGGCAAACCCCTGATTGCTATTGCCAATTCTTTCACCCAGTTTGTGCCCGGGCATGCGCATCTGCACCCCATCGGTCAAAAAGTAAAAAAATGGATAGAAGAGCAGGGCTGCTTTGCCGCTGAGTTTAACACCATAGCCGTGGATGATGGCATTGCCATGGGCCACGATGGGATGCTTTATTCATTACCCTCACGCGATCTCATTGCGGACAGTATCGAATACATGGTAAATGCGCATCGGGCCGATGCTTTGGTATGCATCAGCAATTGCGATAAAATCACCCCGGGTATGCTCATGGCTGCCATGCGGCTCAATGTGCCCACCATCTTTGTGTCGGGCGGACCCATGGAAGCCGGTAAACTGGGCGATAAAGCCCTGGACCTGGTGGATGCCATGGTAATTGCCGCCGACGATAACGCTACCGATGAAGAAGTTGAAGAGGTGGAAAAGAACGCCTGCCCGACCTGCGGTTCCTGCTCGGGTATGTTTACAGCCAATTCCATGAACTGTCTTAATGAGGCCCTGGGTCTGGCTCTTTCGGGAAACGGTACCGTGGTAGCAACCCACGAAAACCGGCTTGGCCTGTTCAAAGACGCTGCAACTCTCATTGTTCAGCTCGCCTACCGGTATTATCGTGATGAAGATGCATCGGTATTGCCGCGGAATATTGCTACCAGGGCCGCTTTCATGAATGCCATGGCTTTGGACATTGCTATGGGAGGTTCCACCAACACCGTATTGCACCTGCTGGCCATTGCCCACGAAGCGGGAGTGGATTTTACAATGAAGGATATTGACGAACTTTCACGCCGTGTTCCTGTGCTTTGCAAAGTGGCCCCCGCAAGCCATTATCATGTGGAAGATGTGAACCGGGCCGGCGGTATTATGGGCATCATGGCCATGCTGGATAAGGCCGGACTGCTCGACACATCCGTGCCAAGGGTTGATTTTCCAAATCTGGCCAAGGCTATTCGCCAATACGATGTCACCCAACCCGATGCCGATCCCAAAGCCTTTGAAATATACCACAGCGCCCCCGGTGGGTTCAGAAATCTTACCATGGGTTCGCAAAAATCAAGATACAAAACCCTTGACCTGGACCGCGAAAAGGGTTGTATCCGGTTACCGCAACATGCCTGGTTTAAAGATGGCGGATTGGGTGTGTTGTATGGAAATATTGCCCGAAAAGGTTGTATTGTAAAAACTGCCGGTGTAGATACTTCCATATGGCATTTCGAAGGTACTGCCAGGGTATTTGAATCGCAGGAAGATGCTTGTAAGGCCATTCTGCTAAGAGATATCAAAGAAGGAGATGTGGTAGTGATCCGTTATGAAGGGCCCCGCGGCGGGCCGGGCATGCAGGAAATGCTGTATCCCACATCCTACCTGAAATCAAGGGGGCTGGGTGCAAAATGTGCCCTGATCACCGATGGTCGCTTTTCAGGCGGCACATCAGGACTTTCTATCGGACATGTATCTCCTGAAGCAGCGGCAGGTGGAGAAATTGCCCTGATCCGCGATGGGGATCAAATCGTAATCGATATCCCTTCAAGGCAGATCAATGTCATGGTTCCCGATGAAGAACTAAAGGAAAGACAGAACCAGGAAAAGGCACGTGGCAGTCAGGCTTATCAGCCGGCTCCTCGCCCGAGAAATGTATCGCAGGCGCTTAGGGTGTATGCATCCATGGCATCTTCGGCAGACCAGGGTGCCATCAGGATACTACCCGAAAACAGCCCGGTATTTTCAAAAACTACAGAACAAAAAACACACTAATTTATGTCAACAATTAAACTAATTTTATTATGCGTGCTTGATAAGAAAGCGTCAAGTGCAAGGCATGTGAAGGCTGAAAAACAGGAGTTTACTTTTCGTAAATGACTGTTTTGAAGACAAGCATAACGCCGCAATTGGCGTTTTCCTGCAAGCACTAAAAATCAAAACTATGGAAGCTCAAACATATGAACCTATAAAGAAAGAACAATGCAAAGCTGTAAATATAACCGGCGCTGAGGCCATGATGGAATGCCTGGTGCAGGAAGGTGTGGAACTCATGTTTGGCTACCCCGGTGGTGCCATCATGCCGGTTTACGATGCGCTCTATTCCTACTCCGATCGCCTGAAACACGTTCTGGTCAGGCATGAGCAGGGCGCAATCCATGCAGCCCAGGGCTTTGCAAGGGTAAGTGGCAAAGTTGGTGTTTGCCTGGTAACATCAGGGCCTGCCGCAACCAATGTTGTTACCGGCATTGCAGATGCAATGATTGATTCCACCCCTGTAGTAATTATATCAGGTCAGGTGGGTTCTAACCTGCTGGGTACAGATGCATTCCAGGAAACCGATGTGATTGGCATTACACAGCCGGTTACCAAATGGAATTACCAGATCACACGTGCTGAAGATATTCCATGGGCTATGGCAAAAGCTTTCTATGTTGCCCGCAGTGGTCGACCAGGGCCTGTTTTGATTGACATTACTAAAGATGCGCAGTTCAACAAATTTGACTTCCGGTATCAGAAAATGCAATCCATCAGGAGTTATCAGCCTGTTCCTCAGCCCGATTTAACCAAAATCAATGAAGCCAGCCACTTGATCAACCTGGCCAAAAAACCGCTTGCCCTGGTAGGTCAGGGTGTTGTGCTTGCCAATGCTGAAAAAGAACTGATGGAGTTTCTGGAAAAAACCGGTATTCCCGCAGCATGGACAATTCTGGGGCTGTCGGCTATGCCTACTGATCACCCGTTGAATGTGGGAATGCTGGGAATGCATGGCAATTATGGACCTAATATAAAAACCAACCAGGCAGACCTTATCATAGGCATTGGTATGCGCTTCGACGACAGGGTTACAGCTAATACCCAGCGCTATGCCACCAATGCCAGGGTTATCCACATGGAAATTGACCCGGCAGAGATCAATAAGATCATTCATGCTGATGTGCCGGTGCTGGGAACGGTAAAAGAAACTCTGCCGCTGCTAACCCAAAAAGTAAATAAAAATGAACACACACAATGGCTTGAGGAGTTCAATGCCTGCTACAGGGTAGAACATGAACGCCTGATTGGAAAAGAACTTCACCCAGAGAAACCTGAATTGACCATGGGAGAAGTTGTAAGAAGAGTTTCCGAAGCTTTTGATGATGATGCCATCATGGTAACCGACGTAGGACAGCATCAGATGGTGGCTACAAGATATTTTAAATTCAGACAATCACGTAGCGTGGTGACTTCCGGCGGACTGGGCACTATGGGCTTTGGATTGCCGGCCGCCATTGGTGCAAAGCTGGGCGCCCCTGAACGGCACGTTTGCCTTTTTGTGGGCGATGGAGGGTTCCAGATGACAATACAGGAGTTGGGTACCATCTTTCAGGAAAAGGTGCCGGTGAAAATCATTCTGCTCAACAACAACTTCCTGGGCATGGTAAGACAATGGCAGGAATTGTTTTTCGACTTCCGCTATGCACAAACCGAACTGATTAATCCCGATTTTCAAACCATTGCCAAAGGGTATTACATCCCGGCTATCAAAGTTACCGAACGCGAAAACCTGGATGATGCCATCAAAACCATGGCTGAATCCGAAGGACCTTTCTTGCTGGAAGTGGTGGTAGAGAAAGAAGGCAATGTTTTTCCCATGGTGCCATCAGGTATGTCAGTGGATGATATTCGGCTGGAGTAAAAAATCACTTATTGGAATCTTATACAACAATCTAACAACTCATTTTATGAAGGAAGAATTCACCCTGACCGTTTTCTCGGAGAATGTTGTGGGTCTGCTCAACCAGGTCACCACCGTTTTCACCCGTCGGCATATCAATATTGAAAGCATTACTGCTTCTGCATCTGCCATCAAGGGCATTCACAAGTTTACCATTGTTATTTTCACCACTCAGGAACAGGTGGAAAAACTGGTGGGGCAGATTGAAAAACGTATCGATGTGCTCAAGGCCTATTATTTCAGGAACAACGAGATCGTTTACCAGGAGATAGCACTTTATAAAGTTCCCACCAAGTCATTGCTGGAAGGGAATGAAGTGGAGCAATTGGTGAGAAAGCATGGTGCCCGTATCCTGGAACTGACTGAAGAATATACAGTTATTCAAAAAACCGGCTACAAGGAAGAGACACAGTATCTGTATGAAAAACTTCAACCTTACGGACTTACGCAATTTACCCGTTCAGGCAGGGTGGCAGTAAACAGGCTGAAAAAAGAACCCCTGACCACATGGCTGAAAACCCTTGAAGAAGACCGATTGAAGGTTGAAGCGTAAAAACATTGGTATAAAAAATAATATGATTATAAGCAATACTATCAACAGCTATTTTACAGTCTTCATTTTATTAGGTTTTGCCAAGCCAAAGGATGAAAAAACTGCAAATCTTCCACATCAGGACCCACCCCCTCCCTACGAGCAGGGAGGGGTGATACGGCAGCAGATGCTGGAGATTTGGAAGAAAACGCCAGGATTATGCATTGCAGCCGGTTATATAAGAAAGAGTTTGAACTTCCACCTTCCCCTCCCTGCTCGTAGGGAGGGGTGCCCGGAGGGCGGGGTGGGTCCTATGAATAATAATGGTAATATTTATAATCAAAAACAGTACTTGCAAGATTGAGGAAAAGCATAAAAAATAATTTCCGGAAGGCTGACAGATATTGAAAAAATCACAACGTGATTTTCTAAAACCGCGTCTCTGCGCCTTTGCGAGCAAATAAAAAAACAAGAAACATATAAAACTCAAGATAGAATTCAACAAATATCAATTTTAAAAAGAATACCATGGCAAAAATCAATTTCGGCGGAGTCGAAGAAAATGTGGTAACCCGCGAAGAGTTTCCCCTGTCAAAAGCACAGGAAGTAA
>REDJ01000072.1 GCA_007693555.1 Bacteroidota bacterium | reverse complement strand
CCTCCGACACCGGTGGTGGAAATGACGCCGCTGACGGTTGCCAGACCGAATTCATGTGTTACTTTATCGACATCTCCCCATGTGCAACCGGCTTCTACACGGGCCGTCTTGTTTTCAGGGTCAACCCGGATACCTTTCATTTCCGACAGGTCTATCACCAATCCGTCATCCACCAGGGCAAGTCCGGGTCCACTATGGCCTCCACTGCGAATGGCTGTATCCAGTCGATGTTCCCGACCAAAATTGACCGCAGCAATAACATCTCCCACATTGGCACATTTGGCAATGATAGCAGGTTGTTTGTCAATCATTGCATTGTAAATTGTTCTGGCATCTTCATATCCGGGAGAATCAGGCAATATTAACTCACCACGGAGTGAGGCTTGAAAAGTTTTTATCTCTGTGTCAGTAATTTGAAATTTTTGTCTCATTTTATTAGGGTTTTTAAATTAGGCCATCATTGAGTCCACTCCAAAATGTAATTTTTTGATTTTTACCTTGAAATCTGATTTTTCATTGCATTGAAATAAAATTAGTTGCGATCTCCCCCGCCAGAAGGGCGGGTAGACTTTTCGGAGTGGACTCATTATTGCATCTCATTTTTTTAGAAACAGAGATGTTTGAAATTCTGATTGGCATTGTTAGATTCATAAAATTGTATTCAGAGTAGGTGCAGATGTATTTCGTTATTTTTCAATTCCTGTATATTTTTTGTAAATGGCTCTATAGCCAAAAAGTCTGGCAATGGGTGCAATAATATTAATCAAAACGTTTTGCAGTCCAGGAGGAATTGCTGCCAGTCTCGATTGACTATCTAAGTATTTTGCCGTTACCATAGCTTGTAAAAAAGGTAATTTCCCTCCTTTTACTTTACCTTCGTTTATCATTCCAAATAAATTCTCTACAAACAAATCTATATCTATTCCAGGGGTAATGGTTTGTATGTATTCTGCCGGTTCATCATCCATATTATAATGGTTGTGTGCTTTGTTTTTTGGCAAAACAACTTTTTCACCAGCATCTACATGATGCTGCTCTCCATTTAGTAAATAGGTCATTCTGCCGGACAGTGTTTCGTATGATTCATCCTGTAAGAGATGGATATGGTCATCAACTGTTTGACCTTTGCTTTTAAGAGTCACTTTTAAAGAGACCCTTTCTCCATTAGTGTCTGCAGAAGTTTCAATAAACTCTATTGTATCTCCGGTAAATTTGTCTGTAATCTTTTGTCCTTTCGTTGGCATATTGGTAGTTTATTAAATGGAATTATATTCAGCGTGGTTGCTAATCATGGTATTTTTCTTTTTCAGGACGGATGTCTTCAAGGGTAAAGTTCACCAACTCAGTAATCCTGGCTGAGGGCCGGTAATAAGGAGGAAGAACATACATTGCCTGATCTTTGCTTTCCGCTTCCACAATGATCCAGGCTTTATGCTCTCCATCGGCACAACCCCATTCGGCATGGGTAAGCAAATGGTTTCCTGTTTGCAAAAAAACCTGAATGGCTTCAGCACATGATTTTTTTTCAGGTCCATGACTACTTTCAATCAAAAATTTTTTCATAGTAAACAAATTTTTAAGGTTAAAGATGTTCTTGGAGATATTTTCAACTGTCAGTTAGAAAAAAATAATTACTCCCTAAGGGTGATATATAGAAAACACCCAAAAAGCTCACCTTTAAAAACTATCCTATACAACTTGTTAAGCCAGAAAACGTACAAAAATCTATCATGGAAGGCTTGAAATTTATGTTAAAAAAAATTGTTTTTAAAAAGAACAAATGAATATTTGTTTCGATATCCTCATATCTCAAGGGTTTGATTGAGTTTGAAGGATATGATATGTTTTATTTAATCCGTTCCAGTTTTCCTTTTCGCTTCACGATATTTTTGTAATCCCACTGAATATTTTCTGCTTTGCCCAGCCACCGTTTTAAATCATTGGTGATGATTTGTTCTGCAGATGTAAAAATTATTGAGGCGTCCTTAAATTTTCCTGTGCCGGGCTTCAGTTTTTCCTCTTCAAAACCGGCACCACTCCAGAACATCAGGCGGATACCGGCTTTCTGTCTGCTATAGCCCACAATGGGATTTCCATCCAGAAACCATACGGGATGTGCATGCCAGATCTTGTTTTCTGCCTGGGGCAGATACTCATTGATAGCCCGGGATAATGCGTTGCAAATATTCCGGTCTACTTCTGATTGAGAGTCATTGTATTTCTGAATTTCTTTGCTCATAAAACTGTAAGTTATTCTAATCCAGTTAATTGTAATATTATTTTATTTGCATTTTAAAACAAGTCCGTTATTCATACTCTTCAATACATCCATTTGGCATCGTTTTCAATTACATCTTTATACCTGTAGGTTGCAATTTTCCTGATCAAATCTACCGGCAAGGGTTTATCATATTCAAATTGAACGGTATCCTTACCCCTGTTAAATCCGGACAGTTCTTCATTGAAAGGTTCCAGAGATGGTCCTGTTGGCATAAACCTCAAGTGCTTTTTGAATGCAGCATAGGAAAAAAGGATCCTGTTTTCGATAAAAACCGGTTGTCCCCATTTCAGTTCTTCAGTTGCATCTGGTGCCACAGTTTTTAGAAGTGAACGGATTTCTTTAAGCTTTTCCTGAGCAAATTCCGGGGCTGAGTTTATATATTCTTCAACGGTTTTGGCCTTTATCATTTTTAGGAATAATTTAAATTTTCTGATTATGTGTTCTGAAGTATTGGATCGGTGTAGGTCATAGAGTGGGAAAGAACCATTCATCAGTAATAAAGTTACGATTTCCTGGGTTTGTAAACAAGTTGCACTGCGCCTGAAGAAAAACAGTCTGTTTCAATTAGCTTGGTTTTGATGTTAACGTCACCGGGTCATGACTTAGGAAGCACCTGAATTTTTGAATGTATATTTGTTGCAGAGATCAATGTTTGATAAACTACACAATATCTTTCTGTCAATTTTAAAAGTGTTTCAAGCCGGTCCTTATCTTCAGTAGTGTTCAATTGATAAAATAATCGAATCCTTTTAAAACCCACCTTGGCTTCCTTGTCAACCCCAAGTGTTCCGCGAAAGTCTAAATCTCCCTCTGCTTTAATAATTCCACCTAAATGTTCGAATTCTATTGCAGTAGCCACTGCAGATAAAGTTACCCCTGCACAAGCCACCAAGGCTTCCAGGAGCATATCTCCTGAACATGCATGCATTCCTGTACCGCCTGTTGCCGGATGCAGTCCCGCTTCAACTAAAGCCCGGCCGGTTTCAACCCTGCAGGAAATATCCTCTCCTATTTTACCACTTGCCCGAAGCGTAACAAAAGCCGTTTCCGGACTTTCCCGGTATCGAGCCTTTAAGGGTGTTTGTAATTTCTTTAGTTTTTCAGCCTTCATTGTAAGGTCTTGATTAATAAATTCTTATATAGTATTTAAGTTGATTATCATCAGGTAAATCTTATTATCTACAATTAATCCATCCTACATTTTGGACTGAACCAATAATAATCAAATGAGATAGGTCTATTTTACAAGTTCTTATTGGATAGCTCTCATGCATGTTTCAACTATTTTCTCAAAACTTCCTCCAGTTGATCAAATCCCATATTCAGGCCTTCATACATTCCCATCTTAATAACGGTTTCCAGCGATTCGGTATCAGGATACTGAGAAAAGAAGATAACCAGGCTTCCATTTTCTGTAGGGATAAAGGTGTTTTTCAGGGTAGACACCGGCATTTTCTCATTGATTTCACCTTTTTCGTTTGTAAACGCGTCTTTGCCAGTGTAAAAGTCCTCCACCTTAATCTTATCGTAAAGTTCTACCCCACCGTGTCTTTCTCCCTCGGGGCCTACCATGTCGTATAGCCATTTACCTCCTTCGCGGAAGTCCATTAACTTCGTTTCACATTTCCAGGGTGCAGGAGCCCACCACAGGTCACGTAGTTCGGGTTCTGTAAATGCACGCCATACAAGGGAAATATCGGCGTTGAATTCTCTTCTTGCCTCAAAAGTGGCTTTCTTTAAGTCTGTTGTTATCGCTGTGTTCATATGTTTAATTTTTTTATGTTAATAGGTCGTATATGTCTAGTTATTTTGCGAGGGCACCAAAAAGCTCAATATTTTGTGCCTCTTTTACATGGGCATCCCGGTCTTTCTCAAGGATATAACCGGCATCCAACAAATTATCGGCAGCGCGGGTTACCCGCTGCACGTAAGTTTCCTGATCGGAATACCTTTCTGTGATCACTTCGTTAATGAACGGCTCGAAATATCCTCCAAACCAGAACAGATCCTCCTGTCTGCCATCAGGGTGTTTGCCGGTGTACTTTCCCAGCGGTGCACCAGCCACATTGCCATCAATGATCTGCTCCATATGCGGCAGACGAAGTCCGCCAAGTGCATTACCATCTTCATCTAAATCGGTATCAAAGGTGCCATCTGTGTTGAGTGTACCCTCGAGAAACATGGATGGTGGTGGGCTAACACCATCTCTGACCCATAGGGCGAGGTTGTGGAATGCAGCCCGGAATACAGGTTTCGAGCTCGCCGGATTCTGGTCTTCTTTAAGTCCCGGGGCGATAGGCTCAGGAAGGTGTGATACGCCGGCCAGCTCATACTGGCGCCAGTTTGGGTTATCAGGAAAGCGGGAGCGTCCGGCGAAAAGGACCGCCTCAACATCGCCCTGCGCCGCAACGTGGATAACCTTTGAACCATCTTCAACAGGAAGCCCCCTGCAGGCTTCCGGATTGTAATAGCCCGGTGGTTCATTGTGGAATGTCAGGCAAAGCAGGCCGGCTTTGGCGAGAAGATGACCGTCATACACCAGCTCACCATTCCTCAGGTTCTTCCCCCGTGAGAGAAATTCCATCTGTAATCCTGCACTCTGAGAGTATCCGAAGCTTAGCACCACATCGACCGGATTAAGGTTGCTTGCACCCTGTATTCTGCCCGGTTCCTTCAATAAACCGGCAGTATGCAGAAGAATATCGAAGGCATCCTCAGGTTCCTCGATTGTTCCGTAGATCAGGTGGTTGTGCTGCTGCTCCTCTTCATCCGGTGCCGATGTTCCGAAATAATCTGTCACCGCCTTATCCCACTGCACGGCGATGTATGTAAATCCGTTTTCGAACAAATATCCGTTTGTGGCAATGAGTGCAGATTGATTTGGCCCCCATTGGTCCGCAGTCGCAGTGAAGCCGCCGTGTTGCAGACCGATTGTAACCAACCAATCAACAACACCGACTCCGTTTCCACCATCATCCGGATAAATCAGAACAATTGGAACGGCATACTTACCTTCCGTGCCATTCTCGCGGCTGACGCTACCCTGAATGGTGGCTTCCAAATAGGTATAGTCATCGGCTTCTTCAAAGGGGTGGATTTCTTCTATCGCTACTGATGTGAGCCTACCGGATTCCATATTTGACCTGATGGTGTCAGGCTGAATCAATAACCATGTAATGAGCAGAATCGCGACAATAGCTATTATGACAGTTACTGATATTGAAGCTTTTTTCATTATGACTTCTTATTTTGGTTACTATGAATAAAGCGCATATAAGTAAATAGCCAAAAAATGAAGTGAAATCTATCATGAAAACAAAAATTGTTTCCAAAAACCATTTTCTGCATTATGAACTCGCATATAATCACAGGAATTTGATTGTTTTGTTTTCTCAGGAAATCTTTTTCCGCTTTCTTCTGCTTTGAATGTGCTAAGGTTAAATTTTGTTGAAGCCGGAAACTCCCTTTTACAAACATATTTCGTAAATCATTTTTTTAATTGCCACAGTAACTTAAAATATTGGGTAATTTTCTCCACAACTGCTTATTATTAAAATTTTGTTTTTTTGCACCCATCACAGAACCTTCTGCCAGTGGAAACACCTTATCAAAAAGAAACAGAGACTTCAGTTCATACTTCAGGAATTGCACCAGTGAAAGGTCAGTTACATGTGAATAGTATGGATGGTATATTATTTGACCCACCTGGTAAGACCAGTTAATTACAATGAAATTTATATTAAGGTATTGGATGTTAAAGGAAATAAGAAAAAAAGCCATTTAACCATTCCGATCCTTTAATTTTTATATCATGGTTTTCTATTTTTTTTATAACAAAAAACATATCAATTATGAATGAATGGATGAATATCGTTCTGGCAACCCTGGTTGCTTTGCTACCTATCACCAACCCAGTAAGCACAGCAGCTCTGTTTATGTCAATAACAGGGGAAAGAGACAAACAGGAAAGACGCCAGCAGGCTTTTAAAGCATCTGTATATGCATTTGCAATACTGATTGCTTTTTTGATAACCGGTACCCTGATAATGGAGTTTTTCGGTATATCCATACCAGGATTGAGAATTGCCGGTGGAATTATGGTTATTCGTGTGGCCTTTTCAATGCTTAAAGCCGATACGCAGCAAATAGAACCGGATGAAAAAAGGGCAGCAAAACGCAAAGATGACGTTTCGTTTACCCCTTTGGCCATGCCAAGCTTAAGCGGGCCGGGAGCTATTGCTGTAACTATTGGTCTGGCAGCCGGCACAGAAAGGTATATTGATTTTACGGCAATTATACTGGGAATATTAATTGTAGTCCTTGCAGCTTACCTGACTCTGGCAGCAGCAGATAAAATTCTGAAGGTTTTAGGTAAAATGGGAATAAATGCCCTGTCAAAAATCATGGGATTTCTTCTGCTTGCAGTAGGAATACAGTTTCTGATAAATGGCATTATAGCAATAGTTACTGACTTAGAATTTATGACCCGGGTTTTGGAGAGTATTCAAAGAGTATCTTAAAAAACCAGTATAGTAATATTCCATATACTATCTCAGTCCTTTGTTGTGACAACCAGCGGGTTATCCAAAACGATAGAATCCCACTGAAATTTCTTTTCACAAACTCAGGCGGCAATCCCTTACCTTTGCCCCATGCAAAAAAATGCGGCAACGGTTCATGTGGCAGTGCCGGCAATGAACGAAAGGGATTACATTGAGGAAACAATGCGGTGTTTGCAGAAGCAAAGTCTGCAGGGTTTTCATACATGGGTGTGTGTAAATCAGCCGGAAAGTTTCTGGAACAACCCGGAAAAAAAGCATATTTGCGAAAACAATGCTCTTACGCTTGAACTTCTCAAAGATTATCCACTGAAGAACCTGCACATCCTGGACTATAGCTCTCCGGGCCACGGCTGGCAGGAAGGCAAGTTGGGGGTGGGAATGGCCCGCAAAACCCTTAAGGACCACATATTAAAAGAAGCTGCAGATAATGATATTATCTTATCCATGGATGCGGACACGGTTTTTGGAGAGAACTACCTGGCTTCGGTTCTGGAACTTTTCCGGAAAAACCCCGGTGCCATGGGTCTGGCCAATCCTTACTACCATCCGCTGGTAAAAGATGAACTCCTGAACCGTGCCATTTTGCGGTACGAGATCTATATGCGGTATTATGCCCTTAATATGCGTTTTACGGGCACGCCTTACTGCTATTCTCCACTGGGTTCGGCCATGGCTGCTCCAGTAAAGGCCATAAAAAAAATTGGCGGCCTTACCCCCAAAAAAAGCGGCGAAGATTTCTATTTCCTGCAAAAGCTTACCAAAGCGGGCAAACTGCT
>REDJ01000161.1 GCA_007693555.1 Bacteroidota bacterium | reverse complement strand
ACAAAAGTATAAGGCCCGGCTGAAGCTTTCCCTGCAATGAGATATTCAGGGTTTTCCTTTAGGTATAACTCTCCCGAATCATCAAAAAACACATCAATGCTGTTATATTTATGAAAATCGGGATAGGGTTCAGTTCTCAGGCCTTTGTTGAGGATATAAATTGTAAGGGTAATGGAAAAGATGATCAATAAACCCCCTTTGATAAACTGCACATAAGTGGTGGATGTCATACCGGCAGTTGCCACGATGAATATTACTACAGAGCCTACTATTACCACACCAACCCAATGGGGAAGGCCCAGGATGGGCACCACAAGATCACCTGCACCCACCATTTGGGGGATGAGATAGAATATCGATACAACCAGTGTACTTATGGCAGCCATGAGTTTGATGGCTCGAGAGTTGAATTTGAAATCAAGGGCGTCGGTAAAGGTGTATTTTCCCATTCTCTTCAGGGGTTCGGCAACCACAAAAAGGGCAACGATCCAACCTGCCAGGTAACCGATGGAGTACAAAAACCCGTCGTAACCCGAGAAGGCGATCATGCCGCAAATACCCAGGAAAGAAGCCGCAGAGAGATAATCTCCCGCGAAAGCGATACCATTAACACCCCAGTGGATGGTGCCACCGGCAGCAAAATAACTTGAAGCGGTTTTGGTTTTGCGGGCAAAGTAGAAGGAAAGCCCCAGGACAAGCGCCACAAACGTGAAGAAAATGATCAAGGCAAGATTTGATACATCGTATATCATGACTTGTCCTCCTCTTCATTTAATTTATCTTCCATTTTTGAGCAAGCCAGATGATAAAGAAAACCCATAACTATGGCAATGATAATGAGCCCGAAGCCATAAACAATTGCCAGATTCAAACCAAAAATAACCCTGACACCCATCAGGGAGGGTTTGGTTACGCCAATAAAAACAAAACCGGCATAAATGAAAGCATAAACGAAGAAAAGTTTTATTCCCAGTAATGATTTTTTTTCTGCCGCCTTGTCTTCCTGCTGTGGTGAAGCGGGCTCGTGTAGCATAGAATTATCCCTTTTGTTTTTTAGAACGCATTAAGAATAAACGTTCGTATGAAATAGTTTAAATTAACCCCTAATTTAAAACCATTCTTAATTAGCCTGATTTGATTATTTTTTAACAAAAATCCAAATAAACCTACCTGCAAATACACCAACCATATTGGAAATCAAATCGGCCGGATTATAGGCACGGTAGTCAATGAAAAGCTGAATATATTCGGCTATGGCTGCAATAAGCAAACCTGCTGCTAGAAGAATAATGCTGCTTTTCAGGCTATCTGGCCTGAACAGCCACGCAGCCAGGGGATACAGAGGTACAAAGGCCAGGACATGAAGAATATGATCCATGCGAAAATCCAAAACATACATTTTATTCAGGGCTCCCACATTAGCCGCTGAGAAGGGAAAAACGGCAAGCAGGATTATCATCACCAGATATAAAGCAAATATGGTACGTTTTAAAAAAAGTGACATCGTGAATTCTCTATCAATTAGACAAATGAAAAATCATATTTATCAAAAACCCAACCCAAAACCCAGCTCAAGAATGTTGTTTTTGCCATGAAGATATTGTGGCGAAAATAAATTGAGATAGTATTGAGCATCCTCACCATCGGCTTCAAAACCCTGCACATCTGAAAAAATATATCGGGCAAAAACCCTTAAATTGGGCAGCGGGTAGAAAACTGCATCCAGGGCCAGCTGGTTTTTGGTCCAGGTAATATCTTCCAGTACAGGCATCTGGTCAATCCGCGGGTCGCGGCGGCCACGGATATATTCATAGTGGTTTCCTTTGCGGGCATAAGTCCATGATGCTCCCACCTGAAGGGTACCCCCCGGATAATAGCGCACTTGTGCAAAGTATTCTTCCGCATTGTCTTCAAGGTAATGCCCCAGATTGTAGCGGTTGGACCGGAATTGCGTTGTGGCCTGGTCATGCAGATAAGTAATGGGATTGGTGAAAGTATATTCTCCACCCAGAAACACATTGCGCAGGGGCCAGTCGGTAAGTGAAAAACCTGTTTTTATACCCGTAAAGTTTTTTCTTTCAGGATCGGTAACCCGGCGTATGGAAAATTCATCCACAAAATAGGTGGCATACAGGTGCAGATGGCGGATCTGCCTTGAACTCACATTCACATACATAGCACTGTTCTGATAAGAGGTGCCGCGGTGTATGGTATGAACCACCGATTTATAAAAAAAGAACGGGATAAGATAACCCGGTTGTACATCCATATCGCCGTAAACGATGGAGTTGCCAAAAGAAAAGTGCAGCCGCTCAAAAGGTTTTATTGTAAACATATTCGCCGCAATATAACTTCTGCGGTGTGTGGTTCTTGGAAATCCGTTTTCGTGAAAAAAGGAATTCACACTGTCTATAGCTTCCGTAACCAGCCAGCCGTGAAAATAGTTTAGTTCGATCCATTTGGCCGGATTCATATTTAGTTTGATCATGGGGAAAGAGGGTGTGCGTCCTGAGAAGATGTTGCTACCGTTCTGGTGGTCGCCCCATTGCACGTGATCTTTGATAAAGCCCAGCGTACCCCAGTTCCAGTTCCATGTAATGCCTCCTCTCATTTCGCTGAACTCGCCTCCGCGGCCGCCACCGGTCTGGCCCTTGTAAACCCCACCCTGTTCCTGTGTAAGCCAGGTGGGCTGTGCCAGGCGCTGGTCAGACTGGTAATTATCACGAAGACTGGCATAAACTGACCAGTTGTTGCCGATATAGGTTATAGCTTCCGCACCGCCGTAAGTAGCCCAGAAGTTTTTCTGACCGCCTGAAAAGTTGCGGTATCCGTAAACCGGCCGGATCAATGCGGTGAAAAGTGTATCGCGGTAAGCTACTTCAGGGGGCAGCAGGTGCACCGAAAGGGTGGTTTCGCGCCCATAAAGCTGCCAGCCACCGCTCTTTAGTTGCCCGGCTTCCATGGCAAATTCTTTTCTGTAATTGTCAAGCATAGCAAGGCGGGCAGGAGAAAGCTGATCACGCTGTTCGTTTGCTTCATTGAGATATTCAGCAATCTGCATCCTGGAATAAGGCATAATAACCGAACTGACATCTATGATATGCATTGAAGCAAGTTCTTCCAGAAACCGGTAAATATTTCGGTCAGAAACATGATGATAGGCCGACTGGTTGTAAGCCGAAAGAGATAATGTAATGAGTATTATGCTGAGTATTTGCTTCATTTGCTCCTATCTTTGGGCGGAAAAAGGATAAAATTATCAGATTTCACGCATATATCCGCTTTGATGGGCAAAGATATAATGGAATTTCTTGCAGAATTACAGGGAAATACGGGTTTTGCAGCGCAATATTTCATTTTTAACAGATCTGTCATTTCACGCTTTTCGTCTTTGCCTGATCCATATTTTGAAAAAAGGATCGTCAATCTCGTAGCGGTTGGTTATCTTGGTTACATAACCGCTTTGTGCCAGTCTTTTCAAGGTACTGAATGCAGTACTGGAAGCCCCCAGGTCAAACTCGCGCAGAAACATTTCCGATAGTGGCGACAAATCGGAAAAGGACAGTCCGATCAACATCTTTTTATCAGATTTGTTGAAGTTCATCCAGATGCGTTCATAATCCATATCGTGTGTCCTGATAAGCTCCTGCACTGCTTCTTCATGGATGTTCCGGGCAGCTTTATCCTTGAGAATTTTTTCCCATATTACCCATGCAAATTGTTGTGTATAATAGGGATGACAACCGGTAACCGATAATATGTTTTCCGATATTTGGTTTGGATTATTTATAACTTTTTTAAAGTTTGCCGAAAGGAAATCATGAAATTCCCTGTAAGGAATTTTTTCCAGATTCATTAGCAAACCGAAATGGTAAAACGGAGACTTCTTCTTTTCAAAGATTTCACGCATGAGGGATTCCTGCGAACCCAG
This sequence comes from Bacteroidota bacterium, assembly GCA_007693555.1. Lineage (GTDB taxonomy): Bacteria > Bacteroidota > Bacteroidia > Bacteroidales > UBA7960 > SKVR01. The sequence goes on along the minus strand of REDJ01000161.1, from coordinate 3,696 downwards.
AAATACATAATTTACCTTTTGATGATGCTGCATGATTGATCTGAATTGATTTAAAAGCCTGGCGTCAATCTTACCCAGTTCCTGAAACTCATCGAAAACCACAATGAGTCTTTTACCTTTTTTACTCAACTTTTCCAGAAGATTTAAAACATCCTCCAGCAGGGCAGGGTTATCACTTCCTGCCTGAAAGCTTATATCAACCTCATTGGTAACAGGGTTTACCGAAATGGTGGGTATGACCCTGAAATGTTTCACATACTGCCTGACACGTTCAAAGGGAAATACTCGATATATCCGCCTGAGCAACTGTGCGGCAAGGTCATGGGCTCCGGTAATCAGTTGCAGGTCCAGTGCTATAACAGGTCTTTTCAGTTCCGATACCACCTTGAAAACCAGGCTGGATTTACCGTACCTGCGCGGTCCGACCAGCACCAGGTGGTTTTCACTGTTCAATACCGAAATTACCTTTTCTATTTCCTTTGTCCTGTTGGTAAAGTAGGGTTCGTTTACGATACTTCCAAATTTGAAGGGATTCTTTTCCATAACACGTTGCATTTAATTGCGAAAAAGTTCGCTGCGAAATATTTCGCAAGTTAAGGATATTTTTTACTTTTTTGGATAAAAAAGTAATAAAAAATCAAGGCTTTTCTTTACCCCCTTTTCCTTGATGAAAAGGGGATCAAAAATCAAGGCTTCGTAAAAAATTCTGACAAACCTGCGGTCGTTTCGCTAAAAAATTAAAGGTTACCCTGGTTGAAATGGTAATACATTCAGCAACAGTTGCTTCTTATCTTTCTGAATGATCTGAACGCCTGAATGGTGACTGCTAATTTTTTTAACGCTTCACTTCCCTTGGTTTGTTACCAGAATTTTTACAAGGCCGATCCGGCAGACCCGGGAGGGGCTGGGGGAGGGTCCATAAAAGCTTAGCGATATATTTGACGAGCCTGGTTCTTTTCCACTACCGGGCATTCTGTCACATACCCTGAAAGGGTAACATATCATAGCCCCGGGCAACGCCCGGGGTTTAGGATTTCACCAAAGAAAAAAGCGCTGCACGCACCACCGGTTGTGAGAACCACACGGGTGTTACAGCGCAATATTTCCTGTTTGATAGATCCGGTAATATCGGAGATGTTCCGGATGATTTGCGGGGTTGTATTATTGACTCCCCCGCCGCAGGTTGATGAAATATTTTACAACGTTCTTTGCAGATTGCATCATTAATTCTTTTACCCAGGGAACCGGCTTATTGGTCCATCTTTGCGGGTGGAAGGTCATCATGATGCGGGTGGGGAATTCAATCGGGACGTTTTCAGATCCTTCGGATGCAGGAAAGTCCTTATGTTTTGATTGGCTTTTCACACGCTCAATGATTTCCCGGGTGCTCCGGAATACCAGGCCCTGCCTGATCCATTCCTGTTGCCGGGGCATCTTATCGCGTATGCTCACCCTCCAGCCATCCCACCGGCGGCCGGTGTCGGTCAGATAAAACATCTCATCAAAATCCACATCAAAATAGGGCTCACCGATAATACCGAAGTCGCGGTAATCATATTTCTTCCATAAATCGCGGTTGTCGAATCTTGAACGTGGACTTCCATGCATGCAAATGGTGGAAACCGGAACCAACTGCTGTAATTTCTGCAGGTTTTTTTCAAAAGACCGGATTGCGTTATCGATAAATACTTCCGACTCCGGTTCCCGAATCGCCTTCGGCTCTCGTGACTTCGGGCTCTCGCCCTCAGCTTCTGTCTTCGGTCTTCTGTCTTCGGTCTCGTTCCAGGTCTCTGCAGTTTCATTTTTTCCCGCCAGATCCATATCCTCATAATGATACCCCACCTCATGTCCCAGCTTGTAAATCTCTTTGATGATATTCTCATCCCAGCTCTCAGGAACCGTCCGGAAATAGTAGCTTCCTCTTATTCCCATCTCATGCTGAATACGGGCAAAAGCAAGGGAGTTTTGCGGCAGCAGGTCTACATCGTGGCGAAGGATCACTATAGGTGATGGGTGATGGGTGATGGGTGACGGGTGATCTTGATGGGAAGCAGAATCCGCAATTTGTGCTTCGACCTTTTGTCTGCTCTCTTCCGTCTTCTGTCTTCTGTCTTCCTTCTTCCTCATGTATTCCTCAAACGTGATGAACCGGTAGCCGGCATCCTGGAGTGCGGCCAGCAATTGTTTATAAATTTTAAGGGTAAAGTCGGGCATATGTTGAAGAAAATGCGTTGGTCGCTCTGCAAAGATATTCCAAATTTCTTTAAGGCTGTGCTTCTCTTGCAATGTTGCATGGAGCCACCCAGGGTTGGTTGGTCTGATTCCATGGGGCAGGATTTAATATTAGTCAGGGCAGGAACTAAAGGCCTGCCCGGACAGAGTCTTACAGGAGAAGAGGTTTTATCCGGACAATAAAACAAATGCTGTAAATGCTTTCTTTCATTGAAAATTATATATCTCTAATTAAAGAATCTTGCAAATCTTAACTCACCTCCCTGGCTGGGGGTGGTTACATTCAGGTGAGTACCCATAACAGTTTCAGATGGGTATATGAATACAGGATTTTGCAGCGCAATATTTACCGGTATAATTTTTTTGGTTTCCTTTTTTTTTATTGCCTGTAAACCACCGCATTGACATGCATACCTGCACCCACAGATGCAAAAATGATTACATCGTCCTTTTGTATGGTATGTTCAGGCATTTTCCCCTTCATTACCATATCGTAGAGAGTGGGCACGGTGGCCACGGAGCTGTTGCCCAGCTCATATATATTCATGGGCATTACATTATAAACCTCTCTTTGCTGTCCGTATTGCCTGTAAAATCTTTTGATTATGGCTTCATCCATTTTTTCATTGGCCTGGTGCAGCAGAATTTTTTTTACATCATCCACGGGAATATCCGTTTTATCAAGAGCAGCTTTGATGGCAGGAGGCACCTGTGTTATGGAATATTCATAGATTTTTCGGCCATGCATTTTGATATAGCGTACCCTGGGGTCACTTTCAGGGGCATTGGATTTGCCCAGGTAAAGATAATAAGCCTCATCGATGGCATGTGTTACCGTAGCAGATGATAAGATTCCCCGCTTGTGATCTTCCTCTTTGGCTTCCAGGATTGTGGCGCCTGCTCCATCCGAGAAGATCATGGTGTCACGGTCATATTTGTCAACAACGCGCGAAAGGGTTTCTGAACCAATAACCAGACATTTTTTTGCCAATCCTGATTTGATAAAGGAATCGGCCTGTATGATTCCCTGCACCCAGCCCGGGCAACCAAAAAGTATGTCGTAGGCCACACATGCAGGGTTTTTTATACCAAGCTTTTGCTTAACCCTTGAAGCCAGACAAGGTAGTAAATCTGTTTGGATAGTATCTTTAATCACATCACCAAAATTATGGGCCATAATGATATGATCAATCGTTTCAGGATCTATGCCGGCATCTTCAATGGCTTCTTTTGCTGCTATGGCAGCAATTTCGGAATTGGTCAGATTTTCATCTACCCACCGGCGCTCGGCAATACCGGTGATGTCCTTAAACTTGCTTACAACTTCCTCACCGGGGCGGTCGATGGCAGAATGGTCTTTTTCAAAAAAAGTCTGGTTTACAAAATCACTGTTTTTAATCACAACCGTAGGTATGTAACTACCGGTGCCGGTAATTACCGTATTCAAATAAGCCATTTACAATT
>REDJ01000190.1 GCA_007693555.1 Bacteroidota bacterium | reverse complement strand
GAAGAAGAAGAGCCCACTACAGTTGTAGATATTATTTTAGAAAGTGAAATTCATACAACACTAGCTGCCGCTGTTGCTGCTGCCGGACTGGTAGAAACATTGCAGGGAGACGGTCCTTTCACCGTATTTGCTCCCACCGACGATGCTTTCGCAGCTCTCCCTGAGGGTCTGCTCGATGACCTGCTGGATGATCCTGAAGGGTTACTTACAGACATCCTCCTTTACCATGTTGTGGGTGCATTTGCCCTCTCTACAGACCTGGAAGACGGACAGGAAATCACAACCCTGTTGGGACAAGATGTTGTAGTTACAATAACTAACGGTTCTGTATTTATTAATGATGCAGAAGTAATTCTTGCTGACTTAGTAGCTGATAATGGCGTGGTACATGTTATTGATGCTGTATTGGTGCCTGAAGAAGAAGAAGAGCCCACTACAGTTGTAGATATTATTTTAGAAAGTGAAATTCATACAACACTAGCTGCCGCTGTTGCTGCTGCCGGACTGGTAGAAACATTGCAGGGAGACGGTCCTTTCACCGTATTTGCTCCCACCGACGATGCTTTCGCAGCTCTCCCTGAGGGTCTGCTCGATGACCTGCTGGATGATCCTGAAGGGTTACTTACAGACATCCTCCTTTACCATGTTGTGGGTGCATTTGCCCTCTCTACAGACCTGGAAGACGGACAGGAAATCACAACCCTGTTGGGACAAGATGTTGTAGTTACAATAACTAACGGTTCTGTATTTATTAATGATGCAGAAGTAATTCTTGCTGACTTAGTAGCTGATAATGGCGTGGTACATGTTATTGATGCTGTATTGGTGCCTGAAGAAGAGCCGGAAGTAGTAACCTGCGCTTTTTCTCAAGGTTATTGGTTTGCAAGGCCTCAAACCGTCTGGCCATATGATGTGGAAGTTGGCGGACTTACATTTACACAGGAAGAAGGTGCTGCATTCTGGCCTCCCAACACAAATACCAGGAGGGCATTTACACAATATTCTGCGATTTACCTCAGCGGGGTAACTATAAGTCTATTCCCCGAGCTGGAAGATGCAATGGAAACCATTGACAACTATTTTGCAAATTACTACCCGGCTCCGGCAGGAATACAAATTAACAGAGCTGCTGGATTCATAGGTAAATGGATAAACAGCAACCATTGCGAAGATTATGAGTACAACTACAATAATCAAAATATTTTCAGCCTTTCAACTGAATCTCCCGTAATTGTTTATCCTAATCCTTTCCGTACAAGGGTATCAATGCAATTCTCCATTGAAGAATCTTCCCGCGTAAAACTGGAGGTTTACAACCTTGTGGGAGAAAGAATAGCTGTATTATTTGATAGCTACGTTAATGAATATGATATCCATTCTGTTTCCATGGATGCAGATAACCTGCCCAATGGAATTTACTTCTACCGCTTCAGCACCGATAAAGAAGTCTTTATGGATAAATTGATATTGGCCAGATAAGGTTCTTTATTGGCTTTAATAAATAAATACTTGGCCATGTAAAAATCAATTATGGTCATTTGCTATGAAAAATCAGGTTTTTCAAAACAATGAGAAACCTGGTTTTTCATTTTATAAAGTATGTTCCAGGAATGAAAAGTTAAAAACCCTCAACCCGAATCCTATCAATCATTATATTTTAATAAAAAAATACTTCAGTAAATCAGGGTTAAAATGAACATTATTTAACTGAAAATTAGCACTTTTTACGCTTAATACTCTTTCACTAAAATAAGTATTCTTATCGTTCAACGTTTTTTTTTAATTATTTGTGCTTTTTTTTTGCTTTTTATAAATTTATATATATATTTGCCCATCCTACCTCCCGAAAATTAATTATTCCGACAAATTAAATCAGTATGTGGCTGAATGGCTGCATGTTGTCTATAATCAAAAAATAACAGAACTTTCCCCTCCTCCCCGGAGAAATGTTTTGCTATACTTAATATCACAGTTATCCTGAACTGTCAGGATGCATTTAGTATGGTTTTAAAACATTACCTATGGAACTTTCTGATAAGTGTGCCGAAATAAAGGAATTTTTTTCTGAATTTCAAGGAGTTTCGTATGTCTTAAAAACTCCTGTAAATCCTTTTCCGCCCTGGAACATATCCGGTTTGCATCCTCCTCTTTGCCGGTTCCTGATATATTATTTCCAAATTGATTAAACCCAACTAAACCAAATTATTAACTAAAATTAAACGTTATGAAGAGAAAGACACTACTGTTTATGGTATGTTTCTGTTTAATACCTGCTTTGATTTTCGGGCAACAAAAGGCAATAAGCCAATTGGATGTCGACCAGAGGCAAAAAACAGAAATAAGGGAATCAATTCTTCCATTACCGTCCTCTGAAGTATTAAAGAACATTGATTTTAAAAGCGTTATTTTTTACGAAGATTTCGATGGCGCCTTCCCGGAGGGATGGCAGAATATTGTAGTCACCGGACCTGAAGTATTCCCAGGATGGGAATGGACAGATACCGGTGGAGACTGGGGTGGCCAATTACTTTCCACTACCGCTGAAAATGGATACATGATCCTTGATTCGGATGCTTATGGAGTCTTTGGCGTTCCGGAAGAAGCTAATCTTATCAGCCCTCCAATTGACTGCAGCGATGCAACGGAAAGTATTTTTTTCAGTGTTGAACACTGGGCAAGAACTTTTGGAGCTGCAGATATCAGTATATATATAAGTACTGATGACTTTGCTACTGAAACTTTACTTTACAACTGGTCAGGTGGAGCTATTAATTCAGCCAACGGTCCTAATCCTGTATTTTCTTTATTTGATATTACATCCATTGCTCAGGGACAAAGTAATGTAAAAATCAAGTTCAACTGGATTGGTGAATACGACTACTGGTGGCTGGTTGATGATGTAACCATTTTTGAAGCATCTACTTTTAGCTTAACTATGCTTGATCCCATTGGTATGGGTGAAGTTATACCTGCACCTGGTATTCATGACTTTACAATCGATGCAACTATTAACCTGAATGCCAACCCGGCATTTGGCTACACATTTGATGTATGGAACCTGGGTGATGTTGCAGACCCTGCCTTTGGTCGTACAACCATTACAATGGATAGTGATAAAACCGTACAGGCAACTTTTGCAGAAATTGATCTGGATTTGCTCTGGCATCAATTCAGCTATGGTGGTAATGCCAATAACAGTGCCGTTATAGATGAAACTCTTGAGTTTGAGGTAGCCGATAATTTTTCTAACACGGCAATTGATGAAATCACCAAAATTGTGGTTCAGGGTCTGCCTTCAGGTTATGTACCGGGAAGTACTCATCCTTTTATTGTAAGGTTTTATGAGCATACAACCGGAGAACCCGATTGGGAAAACCCGGTTTCAGTACAAACTGTTGACGCAAATGCCTATTTTGTTGAAATATTGTCATGGAACCCCGGTTTCAGTGTATTCAAATTTGAACTTGATCTGCCTGAAGCTGTCAATCTTCAGCAAGGATGGGTTTCAGTTCAAAGTACAGCAGGTTCTTTCTTCTGGTTGCGGGCCGATCAGGGTACAGGTGATGGAAACGCATGGCAGCGGATTTTTAATCCGGCTGGAGACCCTAATGAAAATCTTGCTTATGATTTTATGCTTGAGGTATGGGGAACAGGTTTGGATATTGCTCCGGAATGTGTGGCATACCTTGCACCTGCAGATGAAGCTGTAAATGTTCCTCTTAACGTTCAATTAAGCTGGCAAGCCAGCCCCAATGCCGACGGTTATGAGTTGTTTATTGGCGAAACCCTGCCGGCAACGGGTATTGACGTGGGTAATGTTACCTCCTTCCAGACAAATCTGGAGTACAGTACAACCTACCAGTGGAAGGTGGTACCTTATAATGCTTTCGGATCTGCTGAAGACTGCGAAGTATGGTCATTTACAACTCTTGATGACCCGACACAAACCCTGCCCTGGGCAGAAAACTTCACAGGTCTTGAGTTGGGACAAATTCCGGTGGGCTGGACAAGAACTCATACCAATTGGGGTGCTGTCACCACAACCAATGCAGGCGGTACAGCTCCGGAAATGAGATTTAACTGGACTCCATCTGCAACAAGTGTTTTCAAATTGATCTCTCCCCCGCTGGAAGCTGTTGAGAAAACTGAGTACAGACTTGTTTTTAAACATTTTATAAATGTTTATGAAGTTCCGGCAACATACAAAGTCCAGACTTCTGCTGATGGAGAAAACTGGGATGATATATGGTCCGTGGTTGATCCAGATGCAAATGTTGGACCCGAATCAGTAATCATAAATCTTGGTGAAGTAAATAATGCATTCTTTATCGCATGGGTTTATGATGGCAATTCTTTCAATACTGATGGCTGGTTTATAGATGATATTGTGGTAGAGGAAGTACCAACCGAACCCATTTTCTCCATCAATCCTGATCCGGAGGACGGAGTGTTTGATTTTGGCACGATAGTAATTAGCGAACAATCTGCACCCCAGACCTTTACCATTCAAAATGCTGGCGCAGGCACTTTGGTAATCAGCAGAATCATGCTTACAGAGGGTGATATCGGTTCATTCATACTTGAAAATGTTCCTGTAGATGACGATATATTACTCGGTGCAGGAGAAAGTCATCAGTTTACTGCCACATTCGCACCTGTTTCAGATGGTCTTAAAGAGGCCAATCTTTTCATCCAATATGAATCTGGAGCAAAAAGCAGGGATGAGGCATATAACCTAACACTGCAGGGAACCGGTTTTGATGCTACACTTATACCACCCTTTGAAGTTAATTTTGATCCTTTCCCACCCGATTTCTGGACAAGGCCCTATGGTCAGCTCACTGAAGATACCGAGTTTATAACTCCTGCCGGGGCTAATTGGTTTCAAGGAAACTTTGCCAATAATGCGGAAAATCCCCTGGGTATGAGAATCAATCTTTGGGTATCGGCCGGAGCAAGCCCGACTTACCGCTGGTTTATGAGTCCTCCCATCAATATGGGTGACGGATCTATTGAATACGAACTTTTATTCGATGTGGCTGTGACCAACTTTTTTAGTCAGGTACCTAACCAATTAGGTCCGGATGACTATTTTGCTGTTATAGTATCCCTTGATGGAGGGGAAACCTGGTCTTCTGATAACGTTATTTTCGAATTATCGGGAGCAGAGGGAGACGAAGTTGCAGCCGGTGGTGAAACCATACTGCTTAATCTTAATGACATTACCGGAACCGTTAAACTTGCTTTCTATGCAGAAAGACCCAGTGGAACAACTCCGGATATTGATTTACATGTTGCAAATGTCAGGGTCAGGGTAAAACCCGAAATCCCCGAATTTGCCATCAGTGATGAAGCATGGGATTTTGGTGATGTGGGAATAAATGAACAATCGCTACCCAAGGTTTTCATAATCAGCAATGATGGTGTAGGAGAATTGATTGTTCAGGCACCTGTTCTTGATAATCAGGATGACTTCATTCTTGATTTCAATGCAGAGGATTATCCTGCCAGTCTGGAAGCTAATGAAACTGTTACTTTCAATGTGATTTTCGCTCCGACGGAGGAAGGTCCCGTTACAGGACAGGTGAGTATTGACTATTCAGATGGCGGCAGAAACGGAGAGGCACTTGTAACATTATCAGGTAATGGTTTTGTAAGACCTGCCGGATCAACCTGCGACAATCCGCTTGTTGTTACTCTTCCGGTAGAGGATTACGAGGATAATACTGAAGCTTATGGTAATGATTACCTGGGTACCTGGGTTGATCCTTCAACAAACTATCTTAACGGTAATGATTTTGTTGCACAATTTACATTGGATGAGCCCGGATTTTTGAGTGGTAGTGTTTCGGGTAGCTGGACAGGGGTTACTATTGTTCAGGATTGCCCCGATCCCGATAATCCTGCAGCAAGATTAGCTATTGGCTCTGGTTCTGCCGGTGGTTCCTTTACTGGTGTTTTCCTGGAGGCCGGCACTTATTTTGCAATAGTATCCACATGGCCAACTCCTGTCTTTACAGACTTTACTTTAAACCTTTCGTTCGAGCCTCTTCCAGAGTGTCCGGAGCCTTCAAATCTGGCTGCAACCAATGTCACTGCAACTACTGCCGAACTTGGCTGGACAGAGATTGGTGATGCCACTTCATGGAATGTTGAATGGGATCTTGCCGGATTTGAACTGGGTACAGGTAATCTTGAAGAAGGAGTTGATAATCCTTTCCTGCTTACAGGACTTGAAACCGGAACAGCATATGCATTTTATGTGCAATCCATATGTGGAGAAGAAACCAGCGAGTGGGTCGGACCTGTAACATTTACAACTCAGCTTATTACTCCGGTGCCATGGTTTGAAGGTTTTGCGACTACAACACTTCCACAAGGCTGGACCGCCATCCCATTCTGGTCTATCGGCACAACTCCTGCCATACCACCTATCGATGGCAACTATATTCGTCGTAACCTCTGGTCAAGTGCTGTTACGGGAACTATCGCAACTATTAACGTTGGACCGGTTGAAGAAAATATGGTATTATCATTTGATTATGCTTTGGCTGACTGGGATGCCCCAAATGATCCACCGGCTCCTGGATCAGGTGATTTTGTGGTATCCATTTCTACGGATTTCGGTTTAACCTATCTTGAACAGGAAACCATTGTTAATGATGGTGTAGAAGGTTGGCAGGGATATCAGATTGATCTGAGTGCCTTTGTTGGTGAATATGTAAAATTAAAAATAGATGCCAACTGGTTCTCAGGAGACTACTGGCTTGCATTTGATAATTTCTATGTAGGCTTACCTACTGTAGAAGGAATCACTGTTGACGTTAAAGTAATCCTCGAAGGTGCATTCCTGCCCGATGAGGGAACTTTGATGCGCACCACTCTGAATCCGGATGTTCCACTCAGTCAGCCCTACGGACCCGAATTACCCTACTTTGGCAATAACAATCCCAAATGGTATTACACCGGTGATGAATCAGTGGATGTAATGCCAACCAATGTTGTGGATTGGGTACTGGTAGAACTGCGTGATGCTGCTGCTGCAAACCAGGCTACCGTAGCACTGGCAAAACAAGCTGCCTTGCTGCTTAATACCGGCCATATTGTAGGCACTGATGGACAACCCCTTGTGTTTGATGTGGAAATTGAACAGGGATTGTATGTGGTGGTTTACCACCGCAACCACCTGGGAGTAATGTCATCTCAGGCCCTTCCGGAAGTAGGCGGCGTTTATACCTGGGACTTCACACAGGAGCTTGGTAAAGCTTATGTGAAAGAGGAAAGAGCTGCTTACCTTAATGGCCACAAACCGCTCCCCGGAGGATTCTTCGGAATGTTCGGAGGTGATGGCGATGGTGACGGACAGGTAGTACTACAGGATCAGTTCAATGTATTTAATCCGCTATCGGGGCAAGCAGGATACTGGGCAGGCGACTTTGATATGGATGGCTCGGTATTACTACAGGACCTGTTTAATATACTGAATCCCAACAGTGGTATTGGTACTCAGGTTCCTTAAAACTCAGTTTTCTTACCGGCAGGTTGTTTTTATAAGGCAACCTTCCGGTAAGAATAAAACTTAAAGCGACAAACTAATTAAAGGATAACAATTATATTATTAACCATTAATTAATATCTCCATTACTTTAAATTAATTATATCAATGTATCTTTCAACTAATTCAATTTTAAT
>REDJ01000074.1 GCA_007693555.1 Bacteroidota bacterium | reverse complement strand
AGAAAGCTGAAAGAGAAAAATGTTCATGTGCTTCCGTTCAGATATTTTCCTTTTGGATTTAGAATGTTGTTTCAGTGGATTATTATGTTTATTCGTCTCATCAGATTAATCAAGGTTAAGAAAATCCGGTATATCCATGCATGGTGCACACCGGCCGGTGCAGCGGGTTATATTTTATCAAAATTAACCGGACGGCCTTTGATAGTTGATAGCTTTGAACCCCACGCCGAACCCATGCTGGAAAGTGGCACATGGAAAGAAAAAAGTCTGGCATTCAGGCTTCTGTTCCGGCTAGAAAAGAAACAGGCTCAAAAAGCAACAGCAGTAATTGCCTGTGTTTCGAAAATGAAAGATTACTGCAAAAAAAAATACGGATATGTACCGTCTCTTTTCTTTCATAAACCAGCTTGTGTAGACCTTAACAGATTCGATTTAAGTAATGTTAAAAATGAGGTATTGCTGGAAAATATGAGTTTGAAAGATAAAATTGTATGTGTTTATGCAGGTAAATTCGGGGGAAGTTATCTTGAAAAGGAAACCTTTGATTTTTTCAAAACAGCTCATTATTACTGGGGCGATAAGTTCAGGGTTTTGTTACTTACTTCTCATTCTGACAATGAGATCAGAAATTACTGTCAGCAAAGCAAACTGCCTGAAAATGTAGTTGTAAAAACCTTTTTACCCCATGATGAGGTTCCAACATATATGGGCCTTGCAGATTTTGCCATAACTCCCTTTGTTCCGGTGCCTTCCAAGAGATATGGAAGTCCCATTAAAACCGGTGAGTATTTTACCATGGGATTGCCGGTAGTAATAACAAAAGATATCTCGGATGACTCACTCCAGGTAGAATCTTTTGATGCAGGATATGTGCTCAATGCTCTTAATGAAGATGAATACAAATCTGCTGTTATAAAAATTGAAGAACTGCTAAGAGCAGAAGGTTTGAGAAGCCGGATCAGGAAGATTGCTGAACAAACCCGTGATTTTCAAATTGCCCGGAAGGTTTACGCTGAATTGTATAAATCAATAGCAGAATTATAACTCCTGTATTTCTTTCTCTCTTTTCCATAAAAGTGAAAGATGATGCATAATAATCAGTGATCCGGCAAAAAAAGGCAATAGCGGTATCCTCAATCTCACCAGCGCTCCAAAGTTTGCCGTGGTTAATCCCACGGAGAAGGCAAAAATTAATGCAAAAAGAAGCGAAAAAATTACCAGAGGTTCATTGGCTGTAATTTTAACTACCCTGATTGGGCCGGTACGTATAAGAATGATCAGGGTAATTATGACAAGCATTGTGTTTTCAATGGCTGAAAGCATAATGAGGGGGTTCCCTGCTTCCCACAGGAAAGGTCGGAAAATACCTGCCACAACAGCGGCGGGTGCCAGTTTTACAAAACCTGACAAAGTACCGTCGAGGTCACCAATATCGAAAAAGTTTTCACTGTAGGCTTCAGCTCGTTTCAGGTCATCCTGTGTAATTTGCGCCTTACGGATGATACTTTCAATACTTCCGTAATCTCCAAGTTCAGCGCTAAAGGCAGTAACAACGCCCAAAGCTGCCAGCAAAAACGCAAGGGTGAGCACGGGTGCCACGGTCCATCGGGTAGCGGTGTTTTTGATCTTTTTTAACCTGTAAAATGCCAGCCATAAAAAACTTCCGGGCAAGAGTGCTATTATAATGTAGGGTTTGATGATAAAAATCAGGAAAGAACTGAAAAGAACCATAATCAAATTGAGAACGACTTTTTGTTTTAAAATCAGTGCCTTGTAAAAACTATAGGTGAAAAGTCCGATAGCCAGTATGGAATAGGTATCTTTCAGTATGCCCGATCCCCAGAAAACGAGCGAGGGAAAAAACAATATCCCGATTGCAAATTGGGTTTCCAATCCGGGATATTGTTTCGTGAACAAAAGATAAAGGCGCCATATGCCGATGTAAGATACCCAGGCAACCAGGATAGTTGTAGTAAAAAAACTACCTGCGCCCAGTAATGTGAAAATTGAAGTTAATCGCACAACAACGAAAGATTCCGGATCTCGATACATCCAGGGCCAGCCGGTATCGCTGTCAAACCAGTAATAAACTTCCGGGCTTCTCCCACCGAATAAAATATACAGATACTGGCCGGGGTCATTGAATAAAAGTTTTACAAGGCTTTGTGAATTACGGAAGTACATTGTAGCATCACCTCCCTCGGTATAATAGAGAGTGTAAATAATGCAAAATACTACGGCTGCAAATATTTTAGCAAATAAACCCCATTTATAAAAACGGTAGACCGGATTTATCTCTATATATCTTTTCTGTATAAGATGCGAAGCTAAAAAAATCAGGATAAGATAAACACCCATGATTACCAGATCCAAAAGGTTGGGTAGTAATCTTTCCGTACCATGTGCAAAAAAATCCATAGCCGCAATTTGTGCAAAAATACAATACTTTTTAATGGAAGATCTAATATTAAGAGCATCAATTAACTAACGTAAAAGCTTTTCTCTTGCAAATTCAAAAATTCCCTTTACTTTTATTGCTGTTTTCTTAATCCGGACATTAAAACATGCCTGAACTCAGTTTTTTCCGGCCTGTTATTTGATAAGAATAAAAGATTATTCATTAAAAATACCACTATGTTCTATAAAAAGCTTCTACTGATTCTTTTAGTATTGTTGCCCTTGCAACAAGTTATTTCCCAGAGTAGTTTCGGATTTTCTTCTGATGAAATTCTGAATCGTTTACAGGAGGATGTTTACACGCTTGCATCTGACGAAATGGAGGGTCGGGAATCGGGTACTCCCGGTGAAGTGCGTGCAGCCCATTTTATCAAATCACGAATGAAGGAGGTGGGGCTTACACCTTTGTTTGATGGTTCTTTTTTGCAAACCTTTGAGTTTCCGGGAATGCTTGAGCTGGGTGAGGAAAACTTCATGGTGATCCACGGTGAGGATTTTATTCTGGAGGAAGATTTTTTTGTGTTACCCAATTCAGGTAACGGAAGGGTTTATGCAGAAGGTGTTTATGTTGGGTTTGGACTAATTCAGGATGACTATGACGATTATGCCGGCTTATCAAACCTTGAGGATAAAATATTTTTCATGGAAATCTTCCTTCCGGAAGAAATGGACGAAAGGGGTACTCCCATGCCCTTGAATCTTCTTGCAGAAAAAATAGAAACAGCAGAAAAGAAAGGAGCTTCAGCAATTGTATTTGTGAATACACAAAGCTGGCGCAATGATCCGCCATTGAGATTGGGACGTGCGCGTGATACAGCAGGAATCCCCGTATTGTTTGCCCGCGATGAGGTGTTTGAATTCTGGCAACAGCAGGCCCAGGGAGAATATATATTTCTGTCTGCAGAATTATACAGCCAAACCTACACTTCGATGAATGTTGCAGGTTACTGGGATAACAATGCCGATTATACTGTTGTTATCGGAGGTCATTTTGACCATCTGGGGTTTGGTGGAAGGGGTTCGCGCAGTCCCGGATCGCGGGAGATCCATTATGGCGCAGATGACAATGCTTCAGGTGTGGCAGGTGTTCTGGAAGCCGCCAGGTATCTCACGCAATCTCATCATACTTCAAATAATTATCTGTTTATTGCTTTTGGTGCCGAGGAAAAAGGATTAATTGGGAGCAGGCATTTCACCAATAGTGATGCCTATGATATGGGGAGGGTAAATTACATGTTCAATTACGACATGATAGGACGTATGGAAAATGGAAACATTACTCTTTATGGAACCGGCACTTCTGCATTGTGGGAATCAACCATTGATGCCAATGACCGGCAGGAATTAAGCATCCGTAAAAGTCCATCGGGTATAGGAGGGTCCGATCATACAAGCTTCTATCTGAAAGATATTCCTGTAATGTTCTTTTTTACCGGTATTCATGATGACTATCATCGGCCTACCGATACTCCTGATAAAATAAACTACGAGGGAATGTCTGAAATTCTGCGTTTTTCGTTCGATATGATCGCTGATCTGGATTCGCAAGGTAAACTTGAGTTTTCTTCAACCCCTGTTACACGCCGTGGGCAGCCCCAAAGACGAGGTGCAGGACCAACTCTGGGTTTGATGCCAGATCATGCATTCCAGGGTGAAGGTGTAAAAGTTCTGGGAATTGTGGAAAACCGCCCTGCGCAGAGAGCAGGATTAAAAGAAGGGGATGTTATTATCAAAATAGACGAAAATCCTATCCCTGATATTGAAGAGTATATGAGAGTAATGGGTTCTTTTCAGGCCAACCAGAAAATTAAAGTAACGGTGACCCGGGATGAAGACCAGATGAAAATTGAAGTTGAACTGTAAAAACTCAATTAATCCTCTAAATATACACTTTTGGTTTTATTTTTGCCGGTGATGAAAATACACCAATAAAGTAAGTCATGAAACCAAAATTTTACCTTTCGCTGATATTTATTCTTTGCCGCTTGCTGCCAGAGGCAGATGCGCAAACCCCTGTGCTCTTCAGGCTAAGTGAGCAGAAAAGCTTTGTAGTACATTTGCAACCTGGCAATGATCCTGCCCACCATGCATCCAATTACATTATACGCGAACTGGCAAGGATCAACAATAAACGTGCTGACCGCACCGAGTATTCCTTTACTTTCGACGTGGAGGTGCAACTCACCCGCCGCGGGAACCGACTGGTTACCCGTGTGGATATGGATAATTTTCGCTTCAGGGGAGATTACCGGTATATAGGCTTTGACATGGCAGACGTACTGCTGCCTTTTGTGGATTTCAAACTGGAACTCCGTCAGGGAAGAACGCATATAACTACTTTTGAACAAAGGGCAAAAGCGCTGGAAAAAGCAGGCAACCGATTCAGCTTTGAGTATGTAGATTCTCTTCCTAATGATAACCGCCTTACTATGGCTTTCAGTGAAATGAATTTAAATATTACCCATATCAACCGCAGGGGCTTTGATGCCAGAACTGCACTCATCAGGGATTACTTTGCCACCGAAGTAATGTTGCATGATTTGTTTCTTCAGCTTCAAAGTATAGATGTTTATGAACTGGATTATCTGGCTTTAAATCAGCAGCGATTGATGGAAGTTCAACAGGCAATTGCACAGATCAACTCGCGCGATTTTTATAACCTCCTTGAACTTTGGAATTATGATCCCATTGCCCTTGGTCGGAAAATGAACGATATCATTGCATATCACCACGAGGTTTCGCTGGAAATGGGATGGGTTATTGAAAACCTGCATGTGCTTTTTTACGAAAGAGGAGTAGAGCAGATGTCTTACAATACCCGGGCAGCCAAAAATAGTTTTCACGAATCGCTGCGGGTTGTGCCGGAGTTTGCTCCTGCTATAGTAGAGCTGGCAAAATTGCTTTACCATACAGAAGATGATTTTTCAAATGCCGTGCAATTGGTAACCCGTGCATGGAGACTGCATTATATTGACCCTCATACCCGCCAAATCCTGCAGGAGTTTTCGGTACAACTGGCAAATGATCTGCATGAAATTGCTCATGGATATGAGCAGGAAGATTCTTATCAAAAGGTTATTGATACCTGGACGCAACTGCGTGATTTTTGTAACTCGGTGCCTGTTCTCAATTGTGGCAACCATGCAGAAGAGGGCATAAGCAGGGGTCACAGTGGAATGTACCGTAATATGTAT
Organism: Bacteroidota bacterium; assembly: GCA_007693555.1. Taxonomy (GTDB): domain Bacteria; phylum Bacteroidota; class Bacteroidia; order Bacteroidales; family UBA7960; genus SKVR01. Next base: position 2,282 of record REDJ01000074.1, on the reverse strand, counting down.
GAACAAGCTGCTTATATGCTTGCCCGGGGTGAACTGAGCCAGGCTGAAAGACATATCCGGCAGGCTATAAACTACCAGCGAACCCATAACCGGTATATTTCATCTTCAGGCGATGCACAGGCATTGCTGCTTGATATCAAAGAGAGGCAATACCGGCAATTCATTCAGGATGGCCGCTCGCACCTGCAACGCCAGAGCTATCGTATGGCGCTGGATGCTTTTGAAAATGCACTTGCCATTGAACAGGAGTTTTCGGTATCCCACGATAACCAGCTGCGCGGTCTAATCAGACAGTCAAAACGCCCCTTGCTGATGGCAGAGCTCGACAGGTTAAGCGGAGCTTTACAACGAAATGAACTACTGCAGGCCCGGTCGATAATGCAAACAATCAATGATGATATCAGAACCTATGATTTTGTTGCTGACGATGAGATCGTATCTCTCATGGAAGAATACCAAACTCAATTGCAGGACAGGCACTGTGCCAATGTACAGATGGAGATGAATGGCCATATGCGTCGGGCTGATCAATATATACTGGATGGAAGGTTTTTGCAAGCCAATGAGCAATTTGAAGAAATCGACAGGCTCAGCAGGGAAAACAATGATTGTGTGCTGGATTTACAGACTATGGAACGGCGAAGGATAGAAGTGTTGCCTGCCATAAATTACCAGCAGCAACTGCTTGGAGTTAAGGAACGTATCAGAGCAGGGCAATTCAACCAGGCTGTTAACAGCTACAATGAGGCAGGCAGGTATTTTGAACATCATGGTGTAGATAAATTCAGGCTTGAACACATTGGGCTTGATATTTACAGTAAGTCTTTTCAACCGGCATTTATTATGCATGTTGCAAATATGTTCGCCCACATGGGCGAAGCACAAACTGCCCTTCAACTTGTGTATCACCTGCAGTCACTGGGTATTGCTCCACGTCAGATGCGAAATGCTCAGAAAGCTACCGGACGTGCACTTGCCCGTGAGGATGCAGCCGAAAATCCCAACTGGAAACCCCGTCAGAAAGTAAGAGAATATACCCATAGAGACCGCTCGCTCAGATTTTTGAGAAGGGCTTATGTGCAGCAGTTCAGAAGGTCGAGGTAGGTTTAGATAACCGCTGAGACACGGAGAGCGCTGAGTTGCGCAGAGGTATTAGTTTCTCTGCTATCTTCGCGGTTCTGTGGTTAAGAATTCTATTCTAATTCTCAATCTCAACCTTAACCTTAACTCTCCCCATCCCTTTTTCGATCCGTTAAAGCCTGAAGCGCTGCTCTATTAAAAAGACGAAAATGGTAAATTTAATCTCGTCGGTGTTGAATATATCGTCATAGATGTGGGACAACCGCATCCGCATTTCGGCAATCATCCCTTTGATGTTGGCGGAACACCGGTTCCGGTTGATCATTACAGCCTCCATGTATGGGTTTGGAAGCACAACCCGTTGGGAATGTACTTCCCCTATAACCCCAATGTCAGTTGTGAAAACGTTGACCATTGAGATATGCATTGATATTTCAAAAAAAACCTGTCTGAAGAACCAATCTGGGCAGGTGTAAAAAAATCATATTATATACTTTTTAATCCGGTGGGTTGATCTGCTTGATTCAATCCACCGGAATTTTTTCTTTTAAAGTGTTTGGTTTTCAGTTATAAAAAATGTAAATTTAAACAAGTGTTTGTGTTTTTTGTCGAATTTTTTGCTGGCCCGACGGGTAAACTCGGGTAAAAATTTACATTATGAGTACCCTTGCATTAGAAAAAAAACTCCTGAAACTGTCATGCATCCCGATCCTGCCGGATTCATCTGTGTGCAAAAACTTGACCGGAGGGCTAGCATAATTACGGATCCGGAAAATTATCAGATATTATGGCTGGAAAGTGGAATAAAAAAAATTGATATTGACTTTGAAAATCTTGAATCCTATCCTTACTCCATCATATTTCTTCATCCCGGCAAGGAAGTAAATCTGCGATTTGAATGTTTGCAGCCCAAAGGCTGGATATTGAAGTTTTCCCATGACTTTTTCAGGCAACAATATCTCGAAGGTTTTCATATTCAACATGCTGACATTTTCTTGTCATCAGGTGAAATCCCACGCATAGTGCTGAGTCCGAAAATCGGAGACAGGATCAACTCCCTGGCTTACAGGCAGAAATAATTTATTTTCAATGCACATGCCCTTCCATTTCTCTGGGTTCTTCTCTTTGACCTGCAGTAACGCCCTCACGCAGGGTTTCACGTACTTCGCCGCAGCGCAGCATCATGTCGCCAAAATAGGGAT
>REDJ01000187.1 GCA_007693555.1 Bacteroidota bacterium | reverse complement strand
CGTATTTGCTTACCCCATTGCCGGATGTGCCAAACCAGAGATTTCCGGCTTTGTCTTTAAACCCATAAATAATACTGCTCATAGCCAGACCATGTTCGGTATTGAAGTTTTGCATGGTAATATAAAAGTCGGCTGGATTTTTAAGGGGTTCTGGCTTTGTTGTTAAATCAATAATTTCGGGGGGTGGGTTGTCGCTTAGGTAATGAATGACCGGCTCGCCGGCCTTTATCACTATGGGGGGCTCATTAGTGGCAGAAACAGAGAAAATATCCTGGGTTGCAGGCTCAGGGCCTGAAGTGCAGCCAACAAGAGCAGTGAGCAAAATTCCTGTCCATATTAAGAAGTAAATCTTTTGATAATTCTTCATTTTTTATCTACCTATTGTAAAGGTAATAGTTTTGAACAACATAAAGACTTTTAAGTTTTGCGGATTGCAATGTTTTGCTGGTGCTATAAACTTTTAAGCTAGACTTACTCTGACAGGGTTAGGATTCCACAGTTTGATAAGTTTTAATTGGTTGAGATCTTGCTTTTCTGCCTCTCCATAAAAAAACCCGGCAAATCTTAATGCTTGATTTGCAAGGCTTGGCAACTTTGATATAATTAAAAAATCCAAACTCTTCTGTTTGTTTGTTGACAGGACAACAAACATACTCCGATACATCATTCTTCTCATATAGCCACTTCTGGTTATGCTTCATACAAATACAGCTAAATATCTATATGATTGTTCAACATATTTTCACATTAAAACATAAAAAAGCATGTGTTTATCCAAAACATTTACTTTTGAGAAGAATGTTGATTTGCAAACAAACAATCAGTGAGAAGTATGTTTTTTCTACTTCGGCAAAAACCCAAAAGTTTTGGAAAGCCACCAATGGAATTTATGTACTCCGGTTGGATTGGTAAATTTCAGTATACATTCTTTGCTTACAGCATGGGGAAACTTTTCAAGCAATTCTTCTGTTTTTGGTGTACCCGACATTTGTTGTACCCAAAGGTGTGTGAATCCCAGCTCATGTGCTTTTTCAACCAGGGCCTCGGTTTGCTCCTTCGGAGTAATTACCAGCAGGGTTTTTACATCAACGGGCAAAGATTCCAGCGACTCATAAACAATATCACCTGATTCGGTAACTCCACCCTTTGGATTTACGGGCAGTACTTTAATGGATTTTTCTCTTAGTGTTTTGTAAACTTCATGACCAAATTTTTTGGGATTATGCGAATAGCCGGCCATGGCTATGGTATCTTGCGACAAAAAGGCTTCAATACTGGCTTTTGTGGTTTTCATGATTATTACGTTTTTTAGGGAATAATAGCATTTGACGCTATAAAATTAATGTATCATTTCATTCGATGGATAATAATTTTTATGGGAAAGCAAACCACCAAATCATAAATTCCTTATATTTACATCAATAGGCATAATATGTAAAACAACTGACTGTATCAGGCAGAAAACCCATTGATTATGGAAAACAAAACCTTGAAGATGCTTTATCCCCGCTTGAGTATCATGATGTTTTTTCAGTACATGATCTTTGCAGTATGGTGGATACCTCTTGCAGCCTACCTGGCCAATATGGGGTTATCGAGAAATCTCACTGCTTTGATCCTGAGTTCCATGGCTTTCGGATCGGTAGTTTCGCCCATGGTAGGGATGCTGGCCGACAGGTATTTCCGGGGGCAGTATGTGCTTGCTTTTTCCAATTTTATGATGGCTGTAATGCTCTTGCTGGCTGCTACAACGACAAATCCCATCATGTTGTTTGTTTTTTTGCTTGTGGCCATGCTTTTCTATATGCCTACCTGGGCCCTCACCAGCTCCATTTCCATGCATCATGTATCATCTGATAATTTTGCCAAAATACGGGTTTTTGGTACCATTGGCTGGATCTTCGCAGGTGTTTTCAGTGCAATTAACTCCGGCTGGCTGGGTAAGGCCTTTGACGGAACCCATCTGCCTTTTTATTATGGCGCTGCACTGAGTTTGCTGGCATCCATTGTAAATCTTACCCTTCCCGATACACCTCCAAAGGGCAAAGGAGAGAAAACATCCCTCGTTGATATCATGGGATTCCGTAGTATTACCATGCTTCGCGACCGGAATTTTGCCATTTTTATTGCCATATTCATATTTTCTATGATTCCCTTTACCATGTACTGGTCTTATTTTTCAGAGTACCTTGCCGACAGGGGATATCGTTTTATTACTATAACCATGAGCACGGGGCAGATACTGGAAATATTTATTCTCTTGTCGGTACCATTTTTTATTAAACGCTTTGGGTTGCGTAATGCTATGATTGTAGGCCTTGCAGCACTGGTAATACGATATGTTGCATTGTATCTGGCCGGAGATACTGCTGCACTGGGCTTTGTATTGGTAGGTGCCGGAGTACACGGTATCATTTTTGGCTATTATCATGTGGGAGGGCAAATCCTTGCCGACAGAAAAGCCCCTGACTCACTCAAATCTCAAGCTCAGGGACTGATGTTTTTTATCACTTTCGCCGTGGGATTGCTTATTGGAAATTTTATCTGTGGTTGGATTATTCGCGTTTTTTCAACTGAAACCGCCACAGGCATGGAATACAACTGGGAAAATATCTGGGGTGTAACTGCAATAATGTCGGTGATGGTGCTCATGGCTTTTATTCTGTTTTTTAAAAAAGAAAACCATGAACCTGTATCGCATAGAAACTAAAGTGCAAACAAAAAATTCGGGAGTGTGGTAATTGTGATTGATGTTTTTTTAACTTTATGAAGGCAAACTCCTAAAGTTAAAAGCTATGATTTTGCGAACAATTTACACTTTGTGCGGTATTTTTGTATTCCTGAGTTGCCAGGAATCCGGGAATGATCTCCAAAAAAGTGAGGCAATTGCATTAGACCCACCACGGCAGGTAATACTTACATGGCAACAGGATCCCACCCAAACCATGACCATTACCTGGAGGACTGATGAACTGATGGAGAATCATTCACTTCGCTATGCATACAGTCCCGATGCCAGGCGTAGAAGCTGGACTTCTGTAAAGGCTGAATCTTTTACTTTTGACGAAACAAAAGCCTGGATACATTATGTTGAACTTACAGGTTTGAAACCTGACCGGGAATACTATGTAATAATCGATCACCCCATTTCACCTGAAGAATTTCATTTCAGAACGCTTCCTTCCCAAAGTGGTAAAAGAGATCTGGTCTTTCTGGCAGGGGGAGATTCACGCAGTCGCAGGGATGTAAGACGGGAAATCAATGCACTTGCAGCAGAACAATTTCCTGATTTTGTCATTTTTGCCGGAGACTTTGTTAATTCTGCAGTTAATGAAAAAGATTGGGATGAGTGGTTTGATGATTGGCACGAGCAGCTTATTACACAAGATGGCAGAAGAATACCCATAGTGCCTGCAATAGGTAATCATGAAGTTATTGGCTATTATCGGCAAACAAGAGAAAACGCCCCATATTTTTATAACCGTTTCATTACGCCTGAACCACGTAATCACTATGCTTTGGAACTTGGGTCGGATCTTCTGGTAATTACACTTGATTCGGACCATACCATGGATGTTGTGGAGCAGACAGACTGGCTGGAAACCATCCTGGAAAAATACCAGGATAAAAGATGGAAAATTGTCCAGTACCATGTTGCTGCCTGGCCCAGTGTCAGGGGACTTAATGATGAAATACCCAAAAAAATACGCAAATACTGGGTTCCCCTTTTTGAAAAATATAATATTAACCTGGTTATTGAAGCTCATGATCATGCCTATAAAAGAACTGTTCCCATCAGGGATAATCAAAGAGATGATGAGAATGGGATAGTATATATAGGAGACGGAGGCTGGGGTGCTCCCATAAGAGACACAAAAAATGCAAAAGATCACTGGTGGCTAGAGGAAGCCTTTGCTGCTGATCATTTCTGGAAATTGACACTTTCAGCTGACGGAGTCAACCTGAAAGTGGAACCGGTTTTCCGGCCACCGGGCAGAACTTTTATATTGGAAGCTGAGGAAGTAGATAACGAAATACTTTGATATGTAAACTGAGATTTATTAAAGACTTCAGTTATATTTTTCTAATCAATTACCTGGTTGTGCCTTCCCTGATGCACCTGTCAGTTTTTTTATGCTCCAAATCAGTATTCTTAAAACTATAGTAATTGCGTAAAATATAAATGCAATAAAAATCACAAACCTTTGCCAGGTAATTAACTCTATCCATTCGGTATTGTATCTGATTATGGCGTAAATATTGGCAATATTGGCTGCAATATAGCAGTAAAGCAAAAACTTCAGTTCGGTTTTTATACGATTTCCGGGTATAATTAAATCTCTCATTTTTCAATTCGGTTTTTTATCAATAAAGAGGAGTTTTTTCAGTTTATCAGATACAACTGCTTACCCATAAAGGAGCTTACATCAGAAACTTTGAAATATTATATTTTTTAGGTATTTGAATTACCTTGCCGCTATCAATAGCCTGCTGACCCAGCAATGTCCAGATTGAGCCGTAATAACCTTCCTCAAAAAGGCCGGGTATAGGTTTATCTTCCCTTATGGCTTTGGCAAAACCGGTAAATTGTTCCCACGTACCATCTGTAAGGTTTTCGGGAACAATAGGCTCACCTTTGTATGTCATTGCTACTTCAGGATCCCATGATGAGCTGCCAATGGGTACTTTCCCCAGCACATTCTCCTCAAGGTCATGTAAAAGCTGAATGATTCCTGCGGGTTTTTGGGGTGGTGGGTCTTCAAGGAAGAAATTGTTTGTTTCCAGTTCCAGCGTTCCCTTATGCCCCAGCACCTGTACCTCAAGTCCATGCCTGCGATTTTGAATCATAGAATCGTAAATGAATTGGGTGCCATCCTTATAGGTAAATATCAATGCTACGTTATCTTCCACTTCTCTTCCGTCTTTCCAGAAGCTTATACTGCCTGTTCCCCTCACATCAACGGGGATATCTTTTTTTACCCAGTTGGCAACCTGAATATGGTGTGATGCCAGTTCTGTTAGTAATCCGCATGAATAATCGCGATATAAACGCCAGTTGATAAATCTCTCCAGTTCAGGCTGGTCTTCAGGGACGGGGCGCCGCCAGTCGTTGTTGCGGTGCCAGAAAGCACGTATCTGTGTAACTTTTCCCAGATCGCCCTCATAAACTTTGTTCATACCCCTGAGAAATTTGGGATCGAAAAGTCGTTGATGTCCGATATGCAATGCTTTTCCTGTGCGGTAATGGGCTTCAGCCATGGCATAAGTGGCTTCAAGTGTTCTTTCCATAGCTTTCTCGCATAATACATGCAGGCCCGTTTCCAGCGCATCTATGGTGGGTTCTGCATGCACAAACAAGGGAGTGCAGATAATAACACCATCAAGTTCGCGGGCATCTTCAAGCATTTTCCTATGGTCCTTATAGGTCTTTGCCTCAGGAATCATTGCATGCGTATGATCAAGGTGAGGTTGGTATACATCGCAAAGTGCCGTCACTTCCATACCAATCTCATGACCATATTCTTTAATAAGATAAGCAAGATGATGCCCCCGGCTTCCCGTGCCGATTATACCCACATGAATTTTGTCATTGGGTGATATTATTTTTCCCTTCTCACCGGCCAGCAATTTCATAAGAGAAAAGGGGGTTAATACTGCAGTTCCTGCAAGCAGGCTGTTTCTCAGGAAAGCTCTTCTGTTTTGCTCTAACATAATGATACAATGATATTTTTACTTTTTATGCCATCCCTTTAGGCCGCATTCAAATACACTTATTTCATCAAAGGTATTTAAAATTTGATTTTTTTTCTCAAAATTACCTGCCAAAAGGGCTGTTGATAATACTTCGGCTTCAAGTGCTGATTTCGATTTCACCAATATTCTGATATCCTCTTTGACAATGCTAACCTCACCTGAATTAAATATATGCGGAGATTTTCTATTTTCATTTTCGCCTGTTTTTATCTTAAGACCTGATATGGAAAAGGACTCATTTACCAAATCCAGATCAAGTGGTGAATTATAATTATGGATGTCAGGAACTGTAGTTTGCCAGGGTCCGCCCAGCGGATGTTCTCCAATTACTGAAACCGTGCTCTCTCCAAAACTGATAAAAGCAGATTCTATATCTTCAGCCATGAGATAAGTAATAATTTTTTCCATAGCCCATCCCTTGCCAAACCCTCCAAGATCCAATCCTGTTTTCCCCCCGGTGAATTTTATAGTCGCTGAATTTGTATCCAAAAGAACATGTTTCCATCCCGATGCAATGGACTGTAAATCAGTATGTGATTGTTGGCTGTTTGACGTACTTTTAATAATGGATGTTACACCAAGTAAGGCAGGGTCGAATGCTCCACGGGTTTTTTTGTAATACTGGTCGCAGGTTTTAAGAATTTCAAACAGTTCGCCGGAAAGTTTTACTTTTTGCTGACGGGCATAACGGTTAATTTTAAAAACCTCTGAATCCTCGCGATAACTGCTCATAATCGCCTCCTGCTCATTGAGAATCCGGGTTGCCTTATTAGCTAAATCCTCGCCACGTTCCTTTTCCATATTGGGTATTACCAGGTTGAAACGTGTACCCATTGCAAAACATGTATGATGGAAAACCTTCATAATGTACCTTCACTGGTTGTTTTCTTTGGCTTTTGCAATTTCATAAGCCCGGGTTGTTGTATAATATTTGGCCAGCATATTGGGTACTTCCCAATCGGGTAATTTCCCATCAACCAGGAATTGAAGATATTTTTCAGTTACTTTGGCAAAGTGTGCCTCATGTCCAATACGGTATTCATTAGGTACTTCCACCTTGAAGCCATCAGCTTCATTTACCAGCTTTATACCCGGAAGCTCCCGGCTAATCTCTTCAAAGCCTTCTTTTACATCCATTTCCCATTGCTGCCTGGAGACACCTGGTGCGGGAATGAGAAATAAAACGGGCAGAAAACCTTGCTCCTCACCTTGCCTTACAATCAAGTGCGTTTTAGATCCCCGCATAAGAGAAAAGTGTGTATCACCTCCACCTTCAGGTGCAACGTAGTACCAGGTAACCGATACCCTGGTATGAACACCATTAATGGTATATAGCATTTCGCCATTGGCATAAATATTCAACACTTCACCATCCAGGGTATGTATAAGGTAATCAGGAATATGATTCAGACCTGTAACATCCATAAATTGTTGTTTGGTAACAGAAGTGGCCCGGCGTGTAGCATCAAGCATTTGAATATCGTTCTTGTAATCAATAATGCGATCGGGGAAACATGTCCACTGCACCAGGTCAACCAGGTGTGTGGTAACATCCACAATACCTTCTCCCTGCTGTTCCACATCAAAATACCAGGGTGGACGTTGCAGAATAGCTCCGGCAACATATTTAAAAAAGTGATGTACACTTTCCTTTACCACTGCTGGATCATCGGGGGTGCCCGGTTCAAGGGTGCCAAAAATCTGAGGCATTTGGGAAATTTTTCGCTGTAACCTGCTTGTTATTTCATAACGTTCGGTCATGATATCATAAAGCAAAACATTATTATTTTCGGCCTCCTGAAATGCCTTCTGCAGAAGCAAAAAACTTTCTCCGTTTATGGCCATGGGCTTGTCGGAAAGCACATTCAATCCTGCTTTTACCGACTCCATAATATAATGTGTTTTTTTCCGGTTGTTACCGGCAATTACTACCACATTTCCCTTTTCTTTCTGCAGCATTCTTTGCAGGTAATCTTCACCGGTATAGATTATACTTTCCCATGAGGTGGGATTCTCATCCCGTTTGTTAAAGCGCTCAATCCGCTGAAGATGCATTTCCAGATCAGGGCCTTCCGGCGCATAGATATGCACCCGGGGATGAACCTGGTTGTACATTTCTTTTTGAACAAGGGCAGCATGAAAATGGCCGGGATTCAGTGTAAGGAGCCTGACTTCATGTTGTGCCCCGGTAAATT
>REDJ01000182.1 GCA_007693555.1 Bacteroidota bacterium | reverse complement strand
ACCCCAGTCCATCCTAACCTCCACTGCACAGAAAAGAGACCTGTCTGATGTGAGAACCATTTCGGCTCCGGTAGTGGCTTACCAGAGGGTATATATTACTGCCCGCATATCAGGTCAGGTAATGGCTGTAAATTTTGAAGAGGGCGACCGGGTGCGAAGGGGGCAGATCCTGGCCCGGCTGGATACCCGCCGGCAGCAGGCACAACTGCGCAATGCACAGGCCACGCTCAAAGAGGCTCAGTTGCACTTCGACAGGCAGAAGAATCTCTTTGAACAGGAGGTCATCACTCCGGTTGAGTTTGAAAATGCCACCGTAGCCCTTGAGCGGGCGCAGGCAGAGGTGGAACTGTGGAAGGTGGAAGTGGATCTGGGAGAAATAACTGCGCCCATTGATGCCGTGGTGGCGGCCAAACTCGTTGAACCAGGCACCACAGCAAATGTTAATGACCGGCTATTTACAATAGAAGACCACAATCTGCTGGTGGTGCGTCCTGCACTTTCAGAACTGGATGTGGCCAGCCTGAAAAAAGGCCAGGAACTGGAATTATACTTTGATGTGTTTGGCGATGAACCTTACCCCGGAAAGATCCGGCGTATATTCCCTTCGGCCGACGGTATTACAAGGCTTTTTACAGTGGAGGTGGAAATCGATCAGACAAGTATCGATCAGCCGGTTAAGCCCGGCTACCTCGCCAGGTCGCGCTTTATTGTGGAGGAAAGGCGCGATGTGATTTCCGTTCCCAAAGAAGCCATCGTTGAAAAGGATGGGAAAAATTTGGTTTTTGTACTTTCAGATGATAAGGAACGAATCAGCAGACGGGAAGTAACAACCGGAGCAGAACGTGATGGTTGGGTTGAGATTGTTTCAGGACTTGAAGAAGGGTTGGAAGTAGCCGCGGGAAATATTGCCAATCTTAATGAAGAAAGACCCGTGCGGGTTACGGGTACCTTCAGGAGGTTTGGGTTTAGGGAGGAGTAACCGGAAAACGGAGAGAAAACGGAAAACGGAAAACGGAGAATGGAGAAATTTTCGGAGGGATGACATCCCTGATTTTACTCAACATTCAATTAAAAAGACTTTTGATTGCTAAAATTAACAAGGTAATTGACTAAATAAGGGATGTCATCCCTTGTAATTTTAAAGTTTCAGATTAGATTAAAAAGAAATTTTCACCAATTCCGGAAGGGATGGCATCCCTGAACCTGTTCAACATTCAATTAAAAAGACTTTTGATTGCTAAAATTAACAAGGTAATTGACTAAATAAGGGATGTCATCCCTTGTAATTTTAAAGTTTCAGATTAGATTAAAAAGAAATTTTCACCAATTCCGGAAGGGATGGCATCCCTGAACCTGTTCAACATTCAATTAAAAAGACTTTTGATTGCTAAAATTAACAAGGTAATTGACTAAATAAGGGATGTCATCCCTTGTAATTTTAAAGTTTCAGATTAGATTAAAAAGAAATTTTCACCAGATGCAAAAGAAATTTTCCGGTATATCATCCTGGGCGGTTGACCATCCCATCGGCACCATGTCGCTGGCTACCGCGCTGATCATTATTGGTATTTTGTTTTCGGGACGATTGCCCCTGAGCCTTCTGCCCGAGGTGGCCTACCCCCATATTCGGGTAGTGGTAAATTATCCGGGAGTCACCCCCGAAGTTATTGAAGAACAGCTAACCCGTGTGCTTGAAAAAAACCTTTCGGCCACCGAAAACCTGGCCGAACTGCACGGACGCGCATCTGAAGGCCGTACATACATTGAAATGTTTTTTGAAGTGGGAACCGACATTGATATTGCCCTGCAGGATGCCGCCCGCCAGCTGGAAAGAGCCCGTGCTGAACTGCCTCAGGGCATCGATCCGCCCCGCCTGATGAAAATGGACCCTTCGCAAACTCCCATCTTTGAAATGGCCTTCAGCAGTCCGGTACGGTCGCCCATTGAGCTGCGCGACTGGGTGCAGCAGCGCCTGTTACCACAGCTATTGACAGTACCCGGTACCGGAACCATTGAGGTAGCAGGTGGTAAAGAACGGGAAATTGATGTGGAGGTTGACCCCGAACGCATGCGCTCCTACGGACTAAGTCTCACCCACATCTCCGATGCCCTTGCCGGGCGAAATGTGGATATTGCATCTGGCAATATCACCTCAGCAGAATATGATGTACTGGCCCGCACCGAAAACCGCTACAGGGATGCACGGCAGGTAGCCAACACCATTATCAACATTCCCAATTCCAATAAATACATTCGTTTGTCGGATGTTGCAAAAGTAACCGACAGCCACCGCGAGCAAAGGCTCTTTGCCAGGCATAATGGAAATGAAGCAGTGCAGCTGAGCGTGATGAAACAACCCGATGCCAATACGGTGGAAGTGATCCGCGGGCTGGAGCGTACGCTTAACTCGCTTCAGCAATCGGGCTTTATCAGCGACGATATTGAATTTGAAACCATCCGTAACGAATCCTTTTTCATAATTGCATCTATCCGTTCTGTAGGTTCTGCAGCCATTGCCGGCGGACTGCTTTCCATGCTTGTTATACTTCTGTTTTTGGGAAGTCTGCGCCGATCCCTCATCATCGGTATCACGCTGCCCATTGCCATTATTGCAACTTTCCTGCTGATGAACGTGAGCGGACTCAGTCTGAACGTGCTCAGCCTCGGCGGACTGGCACTGGGAATCGGGCTTTTGCTCGATAACGGACTTGTCATGCTCGAAAACATTTACCGCTACCAGCAGAAGCAGGACAAAGACCCCAAAGAAGCGGCCCATGAAGGCGCAGCAGAAGTAAGAAGTGCTATTATTGCCGGCACCATGACCAACCTGGCGGCAGTGGTTCCGTTTTTGCTGCTGAGTGGGCTGGCCGCCCTGATCTTCCGCGAACTTATTCTTACTATCTCTTTCTCCATCCTGGCTTCCCTGATGCTGGCACTTACACTGGTGCCCTCATTAGCAGCATTGCTGGGCGCATACAAGGGTAAAAGCAAAATAGAAAATACTTTCATCTTCCGTGGATTCAGCAGGGGTATTGAGAATCTGAGAAACTGGTACCGCAGGCAGATTGAGAAAGTGATACGCAGGCGATACATACTAATTGGTATTTCACTGGCATTGCTCGCAGGCAGTATTTTCCTCATGAGAGATATGGGAAGTGAGTTTCTTCCATCCGTGGATGACGGACGTATCACCATGCGCTTTGTGTTGCCCCTGGGTACCGCCCCGGAACCCACCCACGAAGTAGCAGAAATACTGGAAGAAATGATTGCTGAAATGCCCCATGTGGAAACCGTTTATCTTACCGCTGGCGGTTATTTTCGTGGCGGACAGCTTTCCATCCGCGGGGGTATGATAGATATGGTGGTTCAGCTGACTGAACTCAGCAAACGGCGCGGTTACTCTGCTGAACGCTGGGTGTCGGAATTTTCGGCTAAAGTAAAAGAACCGGGATTACCCTTTGTACAGGAACGCATCCGCGGACCGCGTATTGAAGGTCTGCGCACCAGTATGGTGGATGATGATATTTCGGTAGGAATAACCGGTGAAGAGCTGGACGTTCTGGAAGAAACCGCCCGGCGAATTTTACAGGAAATACGCGGTATTGAAGGAATCGGAAGTGCCCAGATCGGGCGCGATGAATACATCCCCCAGGTGATTATCCGTCTGGATGATGAAAGAGCCGCTGACCGTGGGATTTCAGTGGCAGAAGCCGGCAATGTGATCCGCACTTCGGTGGATGGGATGGTGCCCACCCGGTTTGTTACCGGTGGATTCGAATATAACATCAGGGTAAGATTGCCCCGTTCAGTTACAGGCACAGTGCGAGAAATGGCCAATATACCACTCTTCAATGTGGCAGGACAGCAAACCAACCTGGGCGCCATTGCCAGTTTTGAATCCATCCTGGGTCCGGCACACATTGAGCGGCTCAACCAGATCCGGATTGTAAGGGTTAACGCAACTGTAAACCTGGAAGAAGCCACAGTGGGTCAGGTAAACCAGCGGGTACAGGATGCCCTGCAGGATTTTGACCTTCCCGAAGGATACAGTCTGATTTACGGAGGTGCTGCTGAACAGATCACCGAATCGAATCGCGCCCTGCGGCTGGCAATTATTCTTGCCGTGGTATTTGTTTTTCTTGTCATGGCCATTCAGTACGAACGCTTAACCAGCCCGCTGGTCATCATTGCATCGCTGCCCTTTTCCATTATAGGGGCAGTGCTCATTTTATGGCTCACCGGCACAGCACTTAGCGCCCCGGTTTTACTGGGATTTATTTTCCTGGTGGGAATTGTGGTGAACAATGCTATTCTGCTGGTGGAGTTTGCCGATCAGTATCGCCAGCAAAAAGAGATGGATGCCATTGAAGCCATTGCCGAAGCAGGTGCCGTTCGTTTGCGTCCGGTGCTCATGACCACCCTCACCACCATTTTCGGGATGCTCCCCCTTGCACTGGGGCTGGGCGAAGGCTCCGAACTTATGCAACCATTGGCACTAACCGTAATCGGAGGACTAACTTTGGGTACTTTCCTTACGCTGGTGCTTGTCCCGGGGCTTTATGTAATAATCAGACGAGGAAAAAAATCCTGATGTAAAACTAAGTTCTCACAAACTTTCAGGCAACATTTGCCTTTTTGCTGTCATGCACATCTGATACTGCCCTGCCTGATGGATCGGCATTGCCACGGAATTTTTCATCCCATGCAAGGGCTTCTGATGTGCTGCAGGCAATGGATGGCACTGAGGGAACACAAGCGGCCGCTTCCTGCGACGGAAAATGCTCAGTGAATATTTCGCGGTACATGTACTCTTCCTTTGACATGGGAGTATTGACAGGAAAACGGAAGCCGGCATTATGCATCTGCTCATCGGTTACTTTTTCGTTGGAAAGCTGTTTCAAAGTATCAATCCAACTATAGCCCACTCCATCAGAGAACTGTTCCTTTTGTCTCCATGCTACATCTGCGGGTAAATAGTCTTCAAAAGCTTTCCTTACTACCCATTTTTCCATACGTCCGTCTTTGGAAAGCTTATCGGCGGGGTTTATGCGCATGGCAACATCAATGAATTCCTTATCCAGAAAAGGAACCCTGCCTTCTACTCCCCATGCGGCAAGAGATTTGTTGGCCCGCAGGCAATCGTACAGGTGCAGTTTGCTTACTTTTCTCAGGGTTTCTTCGTGCAGAGCCTGTGCATCGGGGGCTTTATGAAAATAAAGGTACCCTCCGAAAATTTCATCCGCTCCCTCTCCGGTAAGAACCATTTTTATTCCCATGGATTTTATCACGCGGGCCATCAGGTACATGGGAGTGGATGCCCTTACTGTGGTAACATCGTAGGTTTCCAGGTGATAAATCACATCGCGGATGGCATCAAGGCCTTCCTGAATGGTATATTTTACTTCGTGATGAACCGAGCCGATATGTTCTGCCACCTTTCGCGCTGCAGCGAGGTCAGGAGAACCTTCCAGACCTATTACAAAAGAATGCAGTTGCGGCCACCATGCATCCTGGGTGTCCTGGGTTTCTATGCGGCGTGCTGCATATTTTTTGGCAATGGCAGAAATGATGGAAGAATCAAGACCCCCTGACAAAAGCACTCCATAGGGAACGTCTGACATCAGTTGCCGGTGAACGGCATCTTCAAGTGCTTTTCTTAATTGCGCAATATCTGTTGGGTTATCTTTCACATTGTCATACTCCATCCAGTCGCGCTTATACCAGCGCTGAGGTTCGCTGTCATTACTGGTAAGATAATGGCCGGGAGGAAATTCCTGTATTTTGGTGCAATAGCCCTCCAGAGCTTTCAATTCTGAACTTACATAAAACTGACCGTATTGATCCCATCCCATATAAAGCGGAATAATGCCGATATGGTCGCGGGCAACCATGTAGGAATTGTTTTTCCGGTCATAAATGCAGAAACCAAAAATACCGTTCAGCTCATCCAGAAACGAAGGCCCCTGCTCTGCATACAAGGCCAGAATTACTTCACAATCAGAACCGGTAAGGAATTCGTAGGAATCACCGATACGCTTTCTGATATCAAGATGATTATAAATTTCACCATTAACGGAAAGAACCAGGTTTTTATCTTTGCTCAACAGAGGTTGTCCTCCGGAGGCCGGGTCAACAATAGAAAGGCGTTCATGCGCCAGCAAAGCATTTTCGCAGGTGAACAGACCGCTCCAGTCAGGACCGCGATGACGAACTTTTTTCGACATCTCCAGTACCTGTCTGCGCAATACCTCGCCAGGTCGTTTTACATCAAATACACATACTATCCCACACATAGGTAAATGGTTTTGGGATTAACAAATAATAAATAAATTAAAAGGTGGTTTCCAAACCAAATAAGTTGCAAAATTACGATAATTTTGAGAGAAATGAATATCCGGTAAGTCCGGAAAAATTGAAGAGAAGTAAAATGGGAATTTAACAGATAATTGTTAATGGGATTTTAATTCCTAATACAAACTTCCGCTTCTGAATAATCTTCTTTCTCTGCGGTTCATTTCCCGTTCGATAACAGTAGCAGGGTGGTTTATTTTTTTATCAATCAAATCATTAAACAATACTGCTTCTTTCTCATTTATGGCAAAATTCATATCAAGATATCTGAGAATACCCCCTTCCGCAAGATGATATAAACGAACTGTAATCATACTTCCTTCATCTGCCAATCCCAGTTGTTGGCCGGGATAAACGATTTCTCCGGTCTTTACTAACAAAAATGCCGGGTCAATTCCATCATATATTGCAATTGTGCCATCTCTGTGCAAAACTTCAACGATTGATAAATGAGATACCTTTTCCTGGTAAAAAAAGGTTCCCGGAGCTTTAGCGCTGTGAATAGCCGTAACCTTTCCTTTCCTCATATTCAAAACGGGTTCTCCGGGTTCAACAGAAAAGGCATTCCTGACTATATTAACGGTATCCCAATTCTCTACACCAATAAAACTTATCTCCCTGTCAGGTACAAGAGGAATCAAATATGGAAAAATTGTATCAGGTGCAAGTCCGGGATTTCCGATTTGGGTTCTCAGGTGGTATCTGAAATCAATACCAAGATGGGAATATTGTCTTGTTAACTCAAATAACTGCGTTCTGCCCTGATCAACAATAAACTTCTTGCTGGTAATTCGTGGAAGAAGATTCTGGAGCGTGCTGAATTCAATTTCGATTTCATATGGGAAGGGAGACTTGTTTACAGCAGTAAATCTGATCCTTTCCTGATGAGAAGTAACATCAATAGTTACAGGATTATCGATACGACTGTAAAATGATGATACTTGCTCTAATCTTTCAAACTGAGAAAAGGACTCAAAAGAATTTAAAGTAATAAACAAAACCAGCAGACCGGTAAAAAGATATTTGTGATTATTGAGCCCCATATTGCATATTTTTTTCCTATCGGAGCAAATATAATAAAATTGAGAAATTGTCATTAACTTGCGTCGAAATCAGAAAGGCTTAGAAAGCATTTACAAACCGGCAATTCCATTTTAGAAGTAGTACAATAAATTTGTTGGTTTTTGATCTTTTCTGTTTTTATAAAACTTTTATCATGAATATAAACGGAATACACTACCGCACCATCTGGGTAAAACAAACTGACTATCAGGTGATCCAGATCATCGATCAGCGCCACCTGCCCCACCGGTTTGTGGTGGAGGACCTGACATCGGTGCAGGATGTTTTTACTGCCATCAGGGATATGCATGTGCGGGGAGCAGGAC
Organism: Bacteroidota bacterium; assembly: GCA_007693555.1. Taxonomy (GTDB): domain Bacteria; phylum Bacteroidota; class Bacteroidia; order Bacteroidales; family UBA7960; genus SKVR01. The sequence continues at coordinate 273 of REDJ01000182.1, read as the reverse complement.
TGATAGGTGCTACGGCTGGTTATGGTATGTACCTGGCTGCACTGGAAGCTTCGCGAAGCGATTCGTTTGATGGATTACTGGCCGAAGCAGCCGAAAAACTCAAATCAGCCCGCCCCACGGCAATGAACCTTTTCTGGGCAGTGGATAAACAAATGGAAGCCATAAGCTCCGTAAAATCTGCGGAAGAGAAAACCTCCATTGCACTTCAAACTGCCCGGGAAATTGCCGATTCGGATGCCGAATATTGCCGCCGCATTGGCGAACACGGTGTTA